>NZ_JBEXDB010000010.1:0-273639 GCF_040605575.1 Streptomyces sp. NPDC005566
GTGAATGCCTATCGTCAGCTGGCGGCGCAGTCCGACTATCCGTTGCACCTGGGTGTGACGGAGGCGGGTCCGGCGTTCCAGGGGACGATCAAGTCCGCGGTGGCGTTCGGTGCGCTGCTCTCGGAGGGGATCGGGGACACGATCCGGGTTTCTCTGTCGGCTCCGCCGGCGGAGGAGGTCAAGGTCGGTCTGCAGATCCTCGAGGCGCTGAATCTGAAGCAGCGGCGGCTGGAGATCGTGTCGTGTCCGTCGTGCGGGCGTGCGCAGGTGGATGTGTACAAGCTCGCGGACCAGGTGAGTGCGGGGCTGGAGGGCATGGAGGTTCCGCTGCGTGTCGCGGTGATGGGCTGTGTGGTGAACGGTCCGGGTGAGGCGCGTGAGGCGGACCTGGGTGTGGCGTCCGGCAACGGCAAGGGGCAGATCTTCGTGAAGGGTGAGGTCATCAAGACCGTCCCGGAGTCGAAGATCGTGGAGACCCTCATCGAGGAAGCCATGAAGATCGCCGACGGTATGGAGGAGGCGGGAGTCCCCTCAGGGGCCCCGGCCGTGACCGTGAGCTGATACAGGACCAGAGAGGGGGCCCGAGCGTGACGATGCTGGAATCCATCAAGGGGCCGCAGGATCTCAAGGACTTGAGCGGACCGGAACTCGACGAACTCGCCGGTGACATCCGGACGTTCCTGGTCCGGGCCGTCACGAGGACGGGTGGCCATCTGGGGCCCAACCTGGGGGTGGTCGAGCTCACCATCGCCCTCCACCGGGTCTTCGACTCGCCTGTCGACCGCATCCTGTGGGACACCGGGCACCAGAGCTATGTACACAAGCTGTTGACGAGCCGTCAGGACTTTTCGAAACTGCGGAGCAAGGGCGGACTGTCCGGCTACCCCTCCCGGGAGGAGTCCGAGCACGACGTCATCGAGAACTCCCACGCCTCCACCGTGCTGGGCTGGGCCGACGGACTCGCCAAGGCCGACGAGGTGCTCGGCGGCCACGGCCATGTCGTGGCGGTCATCGGCGACGGGGCACTCACCGGTGGCATGGCCTGGGAAGCGCTCAACAACATCGCCGCAGCCAGGAACCGACCGCTGATCATCGTGGTGAACGACAACGAGCGCTCGTACGCCCCGACCATCGGCGGCCTCGCCAACCACCTCGCCATCCTCCGTACGACCGACGGGTACGAGCGGTTCCTGAGCTGGGGCAAGGGCGTGCTCCAGCAGACACCCGTCATCGGACAGCCGCTGTACGGGTCGCTGCACGGTGCGAAGAAGGGGTTCAAGGACACCTTCGCCCCGCAGGGCATGTTCGAGGACCTGGGGCTCAAGTACGTCGGCCCCGTCGACGGACACGACACCGCGGCGGTCGAGTCCGCCCTCAACCGGGCGAAGCGCTTCCACGGTCCGGTGCTGGTGCACTGCATCACGGAGAAGGGCCGCGGCTACCCGCCCGCGCTGGCCGACGACGCCGACCGCTTCCACACGGTCGGTGCGATGGACCCGCTGACCTGCGAGCCCCTCATGGTGCCCGCGGCGCCTTCCTGGACCTCGGTGTTCGGTGAGGAGATCGTGCGGATCGCGGCCGAACGCCCGGATGTCGTCGCGATCACCGCGGCGATGCTGCACCCCGTCGGGCTGACCCGCTTCGCCGAGAAGTTCCCCGACCGGGTCTGGGACGTGGGGATCGCCGAGCAGCACGCGGCCGTTTCCGCCGCGGGACTGGCCACCGGCGGCCTGCACCCGGTCGTCGCCGTCTACGCCACCTTCCTCAACAGGGCCTTCGACCAGGTGCTGATGGATGTCGCCCTGCACAGGTGCGGGGTGACCTTCGTGCTCGACCGGGCGGGTGTGACCGGCGTCGACGGGCCCTCGCACAACGGCATGTGGGACATGTCCCTGCTGCAGGTGGTTCCCGGCCTGCGGATCGCGGCACCACGCGACGCCGACCGGCTGCGCGAGGAACTGCGCGAGGCCCTCGACGTGGATGACGCGCCGACCGTGATCCGCTTCCCGAAGGAGTCGGTGGGCGAGCCAGTCGTGGCCATCGACCGGATCGGCGGCATGGACGTCCTGCACCGGGCCGGGAATCCCGACGTACTGCTCGTGGCGGTCGGTGTGCTCGCCCCGGTCTGCCTGCAGGCCGCCGATCTGCTCGCGGAAGCCGGAATCCGCTGCACCGTGGTCGACCCGCGCTGGGTCAAACCGGTCGACGAACAGCTTCCCGCGCTGGCCGGGCAGCACCGGCTGGTGGCCGTGGTCGAGGACAACAGCAGGGCGGGCGGCGTCGGTTCGGCCGTCGGGCAGGCACTGCGGGATGCGGGGATCGACGTGCCGCTGCGGACGTTCGGCATCCCCGACCAGTTCCTGGCACACGCCAAGCGCGGCGAGGTGCTGGCCGAGATCGGGCTCACTCCCGAGGAGATCGCCGGACGGATCGGTGCGGCACTCGCCGGCCGGAAGCCAGGGGCCGAGCACGCGGTGCCGAAGGAGAACAGGCCATGAAGGACGAAAGGCCCAAGGGCTTCGATCTGACGCAGCTCCTCGCGGAACGCGGCGCCGAGCGCTACGAGCTGCATGCCAGGCATCTGAACCATCAGCTGCCGCGCATGCTCCGCACCATCGGCTTCGACAAGGTCTACGAGCGGGCCGAGGGCGCGTACTTCTGGGACGCGGAAGGCAACGACTACCTCGACATGCTCGCCGGCTTCGGGGTCATGGGGCTCGGCCGGCACCATCCCGTCGTACGCAAGGCCCTGCACGACGTCCTCGACGCCTCGCTCGCCG
The DNA here is from genome assembly GCF_040605575.1 of Streptomyces sp. NPDC005566. Lineage (NCBI taxonomy): Bacteria > Bacillati > Actinomycetota > Actinomycetes > Kitasatosporales > Streptomycetaceae > Streptomyces > Streptomyces sp. NPDC005566. The sequence goes on from NZ_JBEXDB010000010.1 coordinate 2,781, forward strand.
ACCTCACCCGCTTCGACTGCCAGCCGCTGCCCGGGCTGCTGGCCGAGAAACTGCTGGCGCACAGTCCCCATCTGGACCGGGTGTTCTTCGGCAACAGCGGCACCGAGGCGGTCGAGACGGCGCTGAAATTCGCCCGGTACGCCACCGGCAAGCCACGGATCCTCTACTGCACCCATGCCTTCCACGGCCTGACGACCGGCTCGCTCTCGGTCAACGGCGAAGCGGGGTTCCGGGACGGCTTCGCACCCCTGCTCCCCGACACGGCGATCGCCCTCGGCGACCTGGACGCCCTGCGCCGCGAACTCAAGCGCGGAGACGTGGCCGCCCTGGTGGTCGAGCCGATCCAGGGCAAGGGGGTGCACGCCTCGCCGCCGGGGTTCCTGCGGTCCGCGCAGGAACTGCTGCACCGGCACAAGGCGGTGCTCATCGTCGACGAGGTGCAGACAGGTCTGGGCAGGACCGGCGACTTCTACGCCTACCAGCACGAGGAGGGTGTCGAACCCGATCTCGTCTGTGTGGCGAAGGCGCTCTCCGGCGGCTATGTGCCGGTCGGCGCGACGCTCGGCAAGGACTGGATCTTCAAACGCGTCTACTCCTCCATGGACCGGGTGCTCGTGCACTCGGCGAGCTTCGGTTCCAACGCCCAGGCCATGGCGGCCGGGCTCGCGGTCCTCGCGGTGATGGAGGACGAGGAGACGGTCGCGAACGCCCGTCGCACGGGTGACCTGCTGCGCGAGCGGCTCACCGCGCTCGTCGGCCGCTACGAGCTGCTGCACGAGGTGCGCGGGCGCGGGCTGATGATCGGGATCGAGTTCGGCCGGCCCTCCTCGCTGAAACTCCGCAGCCGGTGGACCATGCTGCAGGCGGCCAGGAAGGGTCTCTTCGCCCAGATGGTGGTCGTGCCCCTGCTGCAGAAGCACCGGATCCTCACCCAGGTCTCCGGCGACCACCTGGAAGTGATCAAGCTGATCCCCCCGCTGGTCATCGGTGAGCCCGAGGTGGACCGCTTCGTGGCCGCCTTCACGGCCGTCATGGACGACGCGCACAGCGGGGGCGGGCTGATGTGGGACTTCGGCAGGACCCTGGTCAAGCAGGCCGTCGCCAACCGTTGAGTCTTTGCCTCGGAGGCAAGAAATTTGCCTCTGAGGAAAGGTCCTGGCCCAATGGAGTCATGAATCCTCCTGACGGAGGGGCAGCCGACGAGCTGCCCGGAATCGCCCCGCGCCTGCGCGACCTGCGCCGCAACCGGGGGCTCACCCTTGAGACCGCCGCCCGGCGGGCCGATCTCTCCCCGGCCCACCTCTCCCGGCTCGAGACGGGCCGCAGGCAGCCCTCACTGCCGATGCTGCTCGGACTCGCCCGCATCTACGGTACGACGGTCTCCGAGCTCCTCGGCGAGATACCGCCCGAGCGTGACGCGATCGTCCGCGGCGGCCCGTTCGCAGGCGCTTTCGATGGCTCCTCGGGCGCTGCCCCGGGGGGTGCCGAGGCCGACGGCTGGCTCTACCACCAGGCCGGCGGCCCAGGCCGGGCGATGCAGGCGCTGCGCGTCCGGATTCCCTACGGCGCCCAGAGCGACCTCGTGCGTGTTCACCCGGGCGAGGAATGGCTGTACGTCCTCGACGGGCGGCTGCGCGTGAGTCTGGGGGAGACCGTGCACGACCTAGACCCGGGGGACAGCGCGCACTTCGACTCGCTCACCCCGCACCGGATCGCCGCACTCGACCGTGCCGGCGTCGAGCTGCTCTTCGTCCACACCCTGCTGCAGAGCCCCACGGCGGAGCTGTGCCTGGGCGGTGGGACGCGCCTTCGCTGACCTCGCACGCCCCACCCCACCTGCCGCACACCGGTCACCCGGCCCGAGAGCCGGAAGAGAGGACTGCCATGTCTGATTCGGAGCACTACGACCCGCTCACCCCGCGCTCGCCGGTGAACACGGACACGCACGAGCGGAAGATGCCCCGCGGTGTGGTCATCCGGCTCGTCGCCTACCTGGTGGCCGGCCACGTGGTCGCGGCCTTCCTCTTTCTCCTGTTCACCGTGGCGGGCAAGGGCTGACCGCTTGCTCTACGCCTCCTCGACGAGGCGATCGCGCAGCCTCGCGCGAGTCTCGGGCGCGAGCTTCAGCCCCTCGCTGAGGTAGCGGTCCGTACCGCCCCAGGTCTCCTCGATCGCGGCGAAGGCGGCGGCGAGGTACTCGGAATGCGCACCGAAAAGCGGGTTGAGGAGCTCCATCACCTCGTCCGACATCCCCGCCGACGACGTGTCGCTGCGCCGCACCTTGTAGCGGCGGTGCGCGTCGTTGGACTTGAGGTAGTCGGCCTCGACGGCCTCCTTCTCGACGCCGACGGCCAGGAGCGAGACCGCGATCGACAGGCCGGCCCTGTCCTTGCCCGCCGCGCAGTGCATCAGCGCCGGCACGCTGTCCTCGGCCAGCGCGTGCAGCACCCTGCTGTGCTCCGCGGTGCGGTCCGTGATGATCGACCGGTAGGACGCGATCATGCGGTCCGACCCCCTGCCGTCGGCGAGGATCGAGCGCAGCTGCTGGATGTTGCCGTCGCGCACCAGACGCCAGAACTCGGCGCCGTCGGCCGGGTCGGAGAGCGGAATGCTGATATTCCGGACACCGGGCAGTTCCACGTCGAGGCCGTCGAGCTTGTGGTCGGCGGCGTTGCGGAAGTCGAAGACCGTGTGCAGGCCGAGTCCGGCCAGGAAGGCCGTGTCCGTCTCGGTGGCGTGCGCCAGATGGCCGCTGCGGTAGAGGCGCCCGTAGCGCACCCTGCCGCCGTCCGTGGTCGGCAGGCCGCCCACGTCGCGGAAGTTGCGGACACCGGTCAGCTCGGCGTCTGTCGACGGAACCTCTGGCAGCTGCTGCGTCACAAGGACTCCTGGAGTGTCTGGCGTCGGCGCCGCTCGCCGACGGGGGCACGCCCGCGACGATACGACATGGATTCATCGGGCAATCGTTTCGCCCTTCGATGGCCCCGGCCGGGGCGGCCGACGGTCCGCGGCCATGACATGTCCGTATTGGTGTATTTAGCAGAACATGCCCCGCTTACGCGGGAGATGGGATGCGGCAGGTGAGCGGGATCATATCCGTGACGGTGTGTGGCGAAACTGCCCAGAGGTATTCCTTACGCTGCGCGGAAAGCCAAGATCGGTAATCCACGGAGTGTGACCGGAATTCGGAATCGCAATTGAACCGGTCATTCCGGTACGCAACCGGTGGCTTGTTCCCGGCGTCCTGACTCGCTTACGGTCACCGTCAATCCGGACGGAACGCCTAATCCTGCCGCCGCCCGGAATCCGCACCGACTCACGTGTGGCAGGAGCGGGGGAACCAGGTAAGCCGCCGACCGGAGTGATCCGGAACGGCTTGGGGTCAAGACGCGCTCAGCGCGGCCGGGCATCTCCAGTCCGAACCCGACAGCTCACCTCGCAGGCGCCGGAGAGGAATTCCCATGCCCGCAAAGGGTAAGCACCGTCGTACGAAGGCCAGCCCGATCTCCCGTGGCGTCCTCGCCGCAGGGACCGGCGGCGCCGTCCTCGCCCTCCCGCTGATCGGCGCCACCGGCGCGTTCGCCGCGGAGCAGTCCGCACCCGCCGCCAAGCCCGCGGCCGCCAGCGCGGCGCACCACGCGCCGGCCGCCTCCGTGGCGAAGAAGCAGAGCGCCCCCAGGACCTACTCCGTGGTCGCCGGCGACTATCTGGCGAAGATCGCGGCGGACAAGAAGGTCAAGGGCGGCTGGCAGAAGCTGTACAAGGACAACCGCGAGGTCGTCGGCGGCAACCCCAGCCTGATCTTCCCGGGCATGAAGCTGACCCTCGGCGTCAAGGCATCGGGCTCCACCACGGAGTCCGCGCCCTCCAAGGCGGCCCCGTCCAAGGCCGCCCCCTCGAAGGCGAAGCCGGCCCCGAAGGCTGCCGCACCGGCCGAGAAGGCGTCGACGGTCACCAACACCGCCGACTCCACCGGCGCTTCGGAGAGCAGCAGCTCCGGCTACACCACCCCGGTGGCCAACGGCGGCGTCTCCACCCAGTACCGCGTCGCCGGTGCCAGCTGGTCCAGCGGCTACCACACCGGCTCCGACTTCCAGGCCGCCTCCGGCACCAGCGTCCGGTCCATCGGCCCGGGCACCGTGGTCTCCGCGGGCTGGAGCGGTGCGTACGGCAACGAGGTCGTCATCAAGCACGACGACGGCATGTACTCCCAGTACGCCCACCTGTCGTCGCTCGGCGTCTCGGCCGGCCAGACCGTCACCGGCGGCCAGCAGATCGGCCTCTCCGGGTCCACCGGCAACTCCACCGGCCCGCACCTCCACTTCGAGGTCCGCACCGGCCCGAGCTACGGCTCGGACGTCGACCCGATTGCCTACCTGCGCTCGCACGGCGTCTCCATCTGACGCAATCAGGCGGCTCGGTAGTGAGCTCGAGAGGGGCGGTGCGCGGCGGCGCACCGCCCCTCTGCTTATTCCGGCTTTACCAAAACCTGACCGGGTGGTCTTTCTCACCACCCGTCAACCCCATATTACGGTCGCGTAGGTCACATTCGAAGGTGCAGGATATGCGCTTGTGGCAGACGATTCGAGAAACAAACAGCGAGGCACCATCGGGTCGTACGCAGCGATTGGCGACAGCTTCACCGAGGGCGTCGGAGACCCCGGCCCCGACGGGACGCTCGTCGGCTGGGCGGACCGGTTCGCGGTCATTCTGGCGGACCAGCTCCCTCTCCCCGATGCAGCGGCGGGCCCCGCGGCCGGCCCGCACGGGAACTTCCGGTACGCCAATCTCGCCGTACGCGGACGCCTCCTCGACCAGATAGTCGAGGAGCAGGTCCCCCGCGCCAAGCAGCTCGCACCGGATCTGGTGAGCTTCTGCGCGGGCGGCAACGACATCATTCGGCCCGGCACCGACCTGGACGACGTGGCCGAACGCTTCGAGCGCGCGGTAGCCGACCTCACCCGCTCGGTCGGCACCGTCATGATCACCACCGGCTTCGACACCCGCGACGTTCCGGTGCTCCGGCACCTGCGGGGCAAGATCGCCACGTACACCGCCCATGTCCGGTCCATCGCCGACCGCTACGACTGCCCGGTCCTGGACCTGTGGTCGCTCCGGTCCGTGCAGGACAGGCGGGCCTGGGACAACGACCGGCTGCACCTCTCGGCGGAGGGGCACACCCGGGTCGCGCTGCGCGCCGCTCAGGTCCTCGGCCTCGACGTGCCGGCCGACCCCGACCAGGTGTGGCCTCCGCAGATACAGCGCGGGGCGTTCGAGGTGCGCCGCGACGACATCCAGTGGGCCCGCGAGTACCTCGTCCCGTGGATCGGCCGGCGCCTGCGCGGTGAGTCCTCCGGTGACCACGTCGAGGCCAAACGCCCCGACCTGCTCCCCCTCTGAGCACCACTGAGCGCACTGATCACACGCGTTCTCGGCGCGTGCGCTCAGTGCGCTCAGTGCGCTCAGTGGTGCTCAGTGCGCTCAGTGAGGTCGGCGAGTGATGACGGGGAGGGAGCGCCGCGGGACCGCCCCACGCAGCGCATCCGCCGTCGGTACCCGTACCGGGTCGGCGGGTGTCCGCTCCAGCACGCCGCCCGCGAAGACGTCGTGCGACGGCAGCGTCTCCAGATGTACCGCCAACGTCAGGCAACCCTGTCAGGCCGTCAGGACCTCGTGATCGATGCCGAGTTCGCGGGCGAGCGCCTCCTCGGTCCACCGCAGCATGGTGGTCCGGGAGAGCGGACCCGCGTACGACGTCATCTGGACGGCCAGCCCGTCCAGGAGCGCGGTCAGCCGCCAGGCCACCGACATCGGATCGTCGCAGTCGAACTCACCGGCTGCGGCGCCCTCCTCGATGACCTCGGCCAGCTCCGCCTTCCACTGCTGGTCGAGATCGCCGGCCACCTCGCGCAGCACCGGGTCGCGCAGGGAGGCGGCCCAGCCCTCGATCCACAGGCGCCATCCCTTGGCCTGACCGGTCGGCGCGTACCAGCGAACCGCGGCCCTCAGACGCCGGACCGCGGTCGTGCGGCGTGACAGCAGCTTGCGCAGATGGGCGAGATCGGCTTCCGCCGCGTACGCGAACGCGGCCGCCACCAGCTTCTCCTTGGACGAGAAGTGGTACAGCACGAGGGCGTTGCTCACGCCGAGGACCGACGCCACATCGGCGATCCGCACCGAGGACACGCCCCGGACCTCGATCTGCTCCACGGCAGCGCGCAGGAGGTCCTCACGTCGCTCCGACACGCTCAGCCGCACTCTTGCCACACCGTCACCCTAACCAACGCCCTGATCATGACGGGAAGGGGACGGGCCCGTCCCCTTCCCGCTTTCGGTCCGCAGCGGGTCCGCCACCGGTCCGCGATCGGGCAGCGGGCCGGCCTTGGTGCGGTCGGCCGGCGCCGGTCAGCACCAGATGTCGGCGCAGCCCGAGGTGCAGGCGTCGGTCAGTGTCTCCGTCAGGGACGCACCCCACGTGTCCGTCACCGTCGTCCGGAGGTCGACCTTGGCGGTGCCGACCGCCGGTACGGTCACGTTCCACCGGCCATCGGCTCCGCGGGTCGCCGTGGCCGGCTTCCAGTCGGTGCCGTCGGTGGCTTACCAGACTCTCAGCGAGGTGACCGGAACCGCGCTCCGGCTGCCCTGTGCGGTGAGACCGACGGTGTGGCCGAGAGGTCTGTCGGCCTCGGTGGCGTTGACCCCGGTCAGCGGCAGCCGGTGGTCCAGATCGAGCGGCCGGGCGGCCGCTGCGGCCCTCCCGGACTCGTGGCGGGTCGTCGTCGGAGGCCCGGTGGGGGGTGCGCGTCACATCCCTACCGCGCGTAACCGGTGAAGGTGTGACGCGCACCCCTACCGCGCGTACCAGCCGAACCGCTCAGCCATGACCGGAAGCCGGTCCGCGACGATCGCGTGGGCCGCCTCCCGCGGGGTGCAGCCGTCGGCCTCCGCGCGGGCCAGCATCAGGTCGATCAAGGCGCGCATCGCGCGGCGGGTGTGCCCGAACGCCTCCTCCGCGTCGGCCCCGATGTCGCCGAACAGGGTCCACCACCACCAGGCGTTCGTACCGGAGTTGACGACCACATCGGGCAGGACCGTGATGCCGCGCGCGGCGAGCAGTGCCTCCGCCTCCGGCAGTACCGGCATGTTCGCCGCCTCGACCACCCAACGGGCCTGGATCCAGGCCTGGTTGACCCCGTCCACGGCGTACGAGACGGCCGCCGGAACCAGAACCTCCGCGTCCGTGGTCAGCCACGCGTCGGCAGACAGCTCGTGGTCCCCCTCCCGCAGGGCGCTCCGGTCCACCGTCCCGTACGCATCCCGTGCGGCCAGCAGGGCTTCCACGTCCAGGCCCGCCGGATTGGCGATCGTGCCCTTCACGTCGGCGATCGCCACGACCCTGAGCCCGGCCCGGGAGAGGAAGCGCGCCGTCGCGCCGCCCATGGTGCCGAGCCCCTGCACGGACACCCGGGCATCGCGGTGGGCCATGCCCGCGCGGTCCAGCGCCGCGAGCGCGGACTCGGCCACCCCGCACCCGCCCACCAGCTCGTCCATCCCGATCCCGTCCACCGTGACGGCGAAGGCGTCCGCCAGCCGCCTGCGGGCCGCCGCCTCGTCGTCGAGCAGCGGGAAGACCGCCTGGACCGACGAGACGAGCCCTGCCTCGGCCGCGGCCCGGTCGACGAGGTCCTGGGTGAGTCCGAGATCCTCGCCGGTCGTCCACACGCTCTCGACGTAAGGGCGCACCGCCCGCAGGTAGCGGACCAGCACGCCGTTGGCCTCGGGCTCGCGCGGATCGCAGTCGATGCCGCCCTTGGCGCCGCCCAGGGGGATGTAGCGCGCCCGTGCGTCGTCGGCGTCGAAATGCAGCGCTTCCTTCATGGTCATGCCACGGGCGAGGCCCGCCACCTCGTCGAGGGTGCACCCCTCCCGCATCCGCAGCCCGCCGCTGGAGACTCCGCGCACCAGCCGGTCGACGACCAGGTACCCCTTGCGGCCCGTGATGTGATCCGTCCAGGTCAGGGAGATGAGCGGGGCGGGGGAGTGGGGTGTCATCCGGCGGCTCCTCGGTCAGTCGTACTGAATGGCTATTCAGTATTGGGAGGCGGCGGCACCCCTGTCAAAGACGATCTGCCGCGGGCCGTCACGATGCCCCTGTCGCGAGGGTGCGGCGGATGTGAGATCGAAGGCGCCGGATGTGAGATCGAAGGCGCCGGATGTGAGATCGAAGGCACCGAATTACGGAATCCTGGGGCGGGTGCGGACGTTGGAGTCTGCATGACGGACATCGAACCCGGGCGCGAAGCCCTGCTCCGGCTCGTCGGTGAGCACGACGGCGGGGTGCTGGTCACTCTCAAGCAGGACGGCAGGCCCCAGCTGTCCAATGTGAACCACGCCTACTACCCCGACGAGGGTGTGATCCGGGTCTCCATCACCGAGGGCCGTGCCAAGACCCGGAACCTCCGCCGGGATCCGCGGGCGAGCTACCACGTGACCAGCGACGACCGCTGGGCATGGACCGTCGTCGACGCCACCGCCGAGCTGACCCCGTTCGCCGCCGATCCGCACGACGCGACCGTGGAGCAGCTGATCACGCTCTACCGGGACGTCCGGGGCGAGCACCCCGACTGGGACGACTACCGACAGGCGATGGTCCGGGACCGCAGGGTCGTCCTGACCCTGAGGATCGGGCATGCGTACGGGCAGCCGCGTGCCTGACACCGCACCGCCCGGCGGCGATGCCGTCGGTGTTGCTCCGTTCACCGCCTCTTTCTTGCCCCGTCGTACCCCCAGACCATAATGGGACGACACCGACTCCCTCAGGAGATGTTGTGACCGGCGCCGACAATCAGCCTTCGCTCCGCACGAGACTCCGCTCGCTGCGGCCCGACGCCTTCGGAGCGGACCCGGCCGGAGCCCGGATGGAGCGCATCACGCGCTCGCCCAATTTCGCCGACGGAGTCTTCCAGAACCCGGAGGGGGCACGGACCCGGCCGTCGGGTTCCATGCTCGAATTCGCCAAGGTCTACTTCCGCAAGGAGGAGCGGGCCCGCAGGTCACCGAACGGCACCGTGCCCGTCCACGCGACCACGCTCGCCGATCTGGCCGGGCCGCCGGCCACGGGACTGCGGCTGACCTGGATGGGCCACTCCAGTGTTCTCGCCGAGATCGACGGGCGGCGCGTGCTCTTCGACCCGGTCTGGGGCGAGCGCTGCTCGCCGTTCGCCTTCGCCGGGCCGAAGCGGCTGCACCCCGTGCCCCTCCCGCTCGCCGCGCTCGGCCCCGTGGACGTCGTCGTGATCTCGCACGACCACTACGACCACCTCGACCTGCCCACCATCCGGACCCTGGCCGGGACCGACACGGTCTTCGCGGTCCCCCTCGGCGTCGGCGCCCATCTGGAGCGCTGGGGCGTGTCCCCCGACCGGATTCACGAGCTCGACTGGAACGAGACCGTACGGATCGCCGGGATCAGCCTCACCGCCACACCCGCGCGTCACTTCTGCGGGCGCGGGCTGCGCAACCAGCAGCACACGCTGTGGGCGTCGTGGGTCGTCGCGGGACCGGAGCACCGGATCTACCACAGTGGTGACACCGGCTATTTCTCCGGCTTCCGGGACATCGGCGCCCAGCACGGACCGTTCGACGCGACCATGATCCAGCTCGGTGCCTACTCGGAGTACTGGCCGGACATCCACATGACACCGGCCGAGGCCGTGCAGGCGCATCTGGACCTCCAGGGGGGCGGGCCGGCGGGCACCCTGCTGCCGATCCACTGGGCCACCTTCAACCTCGCCCCGCACCCGTGGTCCGAGCCCGCGGAGTGGACGAAGGACGCCGCGGAGGAGCTGGGGCAGGCGGTGGCGTTCCCGCGGCCCGGTGAGCCGTTCGAGCCGGCGGGGGCGCTTCCCTCGGATACGTGGTGGCGTGCGGTGTCGGCGCCGATCGCGCACCCGTGGCGTCGTCCGAAGGTGGCAGATGCGGCACTGGTGCACCGGGAAGAAGTCGACCTTGCGGGCGAGCGGTGACGGAAGGTGAAGTGCTCTCGAGTAGCTCGCTCGATTGCTGAGTTGTCTGCGTCGTGAGCAGAGGGACCGTATGTGGGCGGCGATTGACGGTCCCTCGCCAGAGGGGACGTCGGGTGGCGAGGGGAGAATTCGCCGCGATCTTCCTCCTCGCGATCGCATGCGACGGAGGCAGCACGGTCCGGCCCTCGGACGAACGACGGCACCATGACGACACGTCCTACGGCTTCGGGCCGCCCGTGCGCAGATAACCCTGCTGGGCCGCGTGGACGCCTGCCTGGAAGCGGCTGCGGGCGTCCAGATGTCCGAGCAAGCCCGTAGCGATGCGGCGGGCGGTGCGGGGGGAGACGCCGAGCCGTTTGGCTATGGCCTCGTCCGTGTACCCCCGCGCCAGTAACCGCAGTGTCTCGTGCTGTTGGCGGGTCAGCGCGTCGGCCTCGTGCTTCTCCTCCCGGCCCAGCGGCTCCGCCCGGTCCCAGACACTCTCGAACAGCGCCTCCAAGGCGGCGATGGGGCCTCGTCCGGTCACCACCAGCGCCCCCAGCGAGGAGTCCTGGTCGTCCAGGGCCACCAGGGCCAGCCGATGGTCGGTGATGATCATGCGCGTACTGAGCGACGGCGCGGTGCGGATCTCGGCACCCAGCGAGGCCAGCCAGGTGGCGTGCGCCACCGTGGGGGCGTGGTTGTGGACGCTGTCCAGATAGACCGTACGCATCCGCACCCCGCGCCCCAGCAGTCGCTGGTTGAGCGGGCGGGAGGCGCGCATGTTCCCCTCGGTCTGCGCACCGCCCGTGGCGAAGGTCTGGATCTCCTCCGCCACCTCCTCGTGCAACCGGTCCAGATAGTCCCGCACATGGTCCACACCGTTCAGGTGCACCACCGGTGACTCGCCCGTGACCGGGTCCGAGGCGGGCAACCCGCTGAGCAGGCCGGCCACTGCCGCCTCGCCCGCCCGCACCTGCTGCTCGCGCTCCGCGAGGTCGGCCCGCTGCCGGGCCAGCAGCGTCTCCAGGCCGAGTCGCGGGTTGACCACGTGGACCCGGCGCGGGTCGCCCCCGGCAGCCGGACGGACCAGCGAGAGATCTGCCAACTCCTGCAAGACACACCTGAATTGATCTGACGTCATGCCTAATCGGGAGCAATGCTCCGTCGCGGTGTCGTGCGGCCGGCCGAGCAGCGCGCGGTACACGGCCTCCGCCGTGGCGTCCAGACCCAAGGGGCCGAGCATCGTCCCTCCTCGCCAGGAGGCATGCACCTCCGGGTGGTAATTTCCGCAGGCCGCGATGGATTCTCTTCGACTCTCCGGTGACGCTTCGGCAAAGATCATGACACGAGCGCGCGCCGTCGGGCAGAGGGCCTTTCGCGCCGGCGCGGCCAGGGCTCGGTGGCTGGACGGAAGGGGCCATGGCCTCATCGGTCCACCGGTCCGAGCTTCACCGTTGCATCACTTCATACAAAACTCGCCATGCTGTAGACCGCTTCCCGCAGACAGTCGGAAGGGCTCCCCACATGACTCGCCTCCACCGCACTCCCTGTCCGGGACTCAGAACCCTCGTCCTCACCGGGTTCGCCGTCGTCACCCTCGTCGTTCCTGCCCTGGCCGCGACCGGGGCCGCGGCCACCGCTCCCCACGCCGCCGCGTCTGCCGGCGCCCTCACCTCCGGAGCAACCCCCGACCACGTGCGCCCCCCCGTTTCCGGTCGGGGCCCTCACGACTTCGGCTGGCAGTAGGCCAGGAGGGCACGGCATCCGCGCGGCTCGACGCGGCCGAGGCGAGGTACGGAGGGAAGGCGGACGAGGGTGCGATTCCAACTGCTCGGGCCATTGAGCATCACCGACGGGCGGGATGTCGTGGTACTCCCGCCCTCCAAGCCGACCGCGCTGCTGGCCGCGCTGCTCATCCGCCCTGGCTCCGTGGTCTCCACCGAGCATCTGCGCGGCGTCGTCTGGGGTGAGGAGCAGCCGGCCACCGCCAAGGCCGCGCTGCAGAGCTGTGTTCTCAGACTGCGCCGGATCTTCGCCAAGTACGGCATCGAGGACCAGGCCGTCGTGGCGATGGCGGGCGGCTACCGCATGAGCGCCGACGTCGAGACCCTCGACCTGCTGCACTTCCGGCAGCTCGTGGGCCGGGCCGGTACCTCCGGCGGAGAATCCGAGCTCTACACCCTGCGCCAGGCACTCGCCCTGTGGCAGGGCCCGTTGCTCGCCAACGTCCCCTCCGACCTCCTGCACCGGGACGAGGTGCCCCGGCTCGCGGAGGAGCAGCTGCGAGTGCTGGAGCGGGTCTGCGACATCGAACTGGAGCACGGTCGCTGCCGTGAAACCCTCGTTGATCTTTGGGAGGTTACGCGCGTATACCCGGGCCGTGAAAGGTTCGTGGAGCAGCTCATGCTGGCGCTGTACCGCACCGGCCGGCAGACCGAGGCGCTCGCGGAATACCGCAGGATCAAGGGGTACCTGCGGGACGAACTCGGCGTCGACCCGCGCGCTGGACTCCAGCGGCTCGAACTGGCCATCCTGCGTGGCGACGACCTCGGCAGCCTTGACGTGGGCCGGGCATCCGTCTCGCTCGCTCCGCCCCCGTACGCGGGGGCGCCGGAGCCGGCGTTCGGGGAAGAGGCGGACCCCGGCACCGGGGAGCCGGTCCACGGCGCCGGGTGGTCCGACGACGGGACAGCCGAGACGGCACCGCTCCCCGCCGTGCCCTGCTTCACCGGACGCGAACACGAAGTAGCCGCTCTGACCCGACTGTTGACGGGCAAGCAGGAGTCCTCGGGGCGCGCCCCCGTCGCGGTGCTCTCCGGTGCGCCCGGCATCGGCAAGACCGCACTCGCCCTGCACATCGCCCATGCGGTGGCCGCCCGCTACCCGGGCGGCTGCGTCCTGCTCCCGCTGACCCGCCCCGACGGCACCCCGCTGCCCGTGCGCGAGGCCAACGAGCAGCTGCGCCGATCCTTGCCCGCGCCCGCCACAGGGCGCGGCCGGACCCTGCTGATCCTCGACGATGTCGTCCACCCCGACCAGGTACGCGCGTTGCTGACCGCCAACGCGGACGGCGCCGCGATCGTGACCAGCCGGATGGGGCTCGCCGCACTCGTCGCCACGCACGGCGGCACCGTCCACCGCCTGGGCACCCTGGAACCGGGGGAGTCCTACGCCCTGCTCACCGCCGTGCTCGGCCGCGAACGGGTGGATGCCGAACCCTCGGCCGCCCACCTGCTCGCCTCCGTGTGCGGGCACCACCCGCTGGCCCTGCGGATCGCCGCCGCCCGGCTGCTCACCCGGCCCCGGCTGCCGTTGGCCGACTGCGCCGACTGGTTGCGCCGCGACCTGCCGGCCCGCCTCACCCTGGCCGACGACCCCCGTATGTCGGTGCCGCTGACCCTGGACGAGGCACTGGAGCGGCTGCCCCCGGCGCTGGCCGAGGCGCATCTGCGCCTCGGGGCGAGGGCCCCTGATCCGCTGACCACCGGCGGGGCCGCCGATGTACTCGGCGTCCCGGAGGAGACGGCGGAGGAGGTGATGGAGCGGCTCCTTGACGCGGGCCTCCTGGAGGAGGGGCTGTCCGGGGCCTTCTGGATGCATGACCTGCTCCGGGCGCACGCCCGGCGCGCGGCGGCACCCGCCACCCGGCACGCACCGGCTCTGCTGCGCCCGCCCCGGCGCGAGGAGATCCCCCCGGTGGGCAGCGCCGCCGCCCTGCGCTGATGCGGAGCGCACGCACCCGGCGTGGTGCCGGAGTCCCTGGCGTACGCCCTCTGTGCCACTCGACGCACCAAGAGCTTCATCGGTCATACCCGTAACACCCCGTCAGCCCTGGACCCGCGCCCGGCACGACAACCGAACAGGCCCGGACCTCCGGGCCACCCCACTCCGCCCCCGAACAAGAGGTGTGACGCAGGCATGGCAACAACGCCGTACGCAGAGACCGCCGGAACCCGGCCGCGAGTCCGCCGCGACGTCCTGTACACCGAGACGCCCAACGGGGTGATCTTCCACAACGCCGACGGCGGGTTCCAGCTCACCGCCAAGTCCGGTTACCGGTTCGCCACCCTCCTCGTGCCGCACCTGGACGGCAGCAGATCCGTCGAGGAGATCTGCCAAGGCTTCGGGGAGCGTCAGAAGGCAATGGTGGGCGAACTCGTCGCGGCACTCTACGCGCGTGGCTTCGCCCGGTCGGTGCCGCCGGCGGAAGAGGCGGCTGCCGCCGTCTCCCCGGCCGAGGCCGCCCGCTTCGCCGAGCAGATCGCCTACATCGACCACTACGCCGACGACGCCGGTGCCCGATTCGCCCGCTACCGCGCCACCCGCGTCGCCGTCCTCGGTGACGGCCCGGTGGCCCGCTGGTGCGCGCTGTCGCTGATCCGCAACGGCTGCGCCACCGTGTCCGTCGATCCCGCGCTCCTGGACGGTTCCGGCGGAGTCACGGCCGAGGAACTCGCGACCGTCCACCGCGAGGCGGACGAACTCGCCGACCAGGACTGCCCGGTGACGCTGACTGTGCTGCCGGGCGCCCGGACCGAACCGGCGGGTTGGGCGGCGTACGAGGGGTACGACATCCTAGTGGCCGCCGCTGGGCCCGGCGTACCGGCGACCGTGCTCGCCTTGCTGCGGGAGGGCGTCCCCGAGGGCCGGACGCTGCTGCCCGCCTGGACGTTCGGGCCCCGGGCCGTGGTCGGGCCGGTGGCGACGGCCGGATCGAGGGGCTGCTGGTCCTGCGCCGCCCTGCGCTTCGGCGCTTCCGGCGGCCCGGCCGCCGCCGACCTGTGGAGCGGGCTCGCCCTGGGCACCGGAACATCGGGCGCACAGCCCGCCGGACCCCTCGCCGCCATGCTCGGCAACCTGCTCGGCTACGAGGTTTTCCGCCTGGTCACCGAGGCGCTCCCGGCCGAGACCCGGGGCAAGCTGCTCATCCAGGACATGGCGTCCTTCGACGTCGCCTCGGAGCCGCTGCTGCCTCACCCCCGCTGCCCGTTCTGTGCCGACGCCGCGACCGCGCCGGAACCGGTCGACCTGTCATCGGCCCCGGCACGGCCGGCGTTTCTGCCGACCGTGGCCACCGCCCCGGACGACGACGCAGCCCAGGGCCCGCTGGCCGAACTGGAGCGCCGCTCCGCGCTGGTCCACCCGCACGCCGGGGTCTTCACCCACTACGCGGACGAGCCCCTGACACAGACCCCGCTGAAGGTCGGCTCCGTCGCCCTCGGTCTGGGCCCGCGCGGCCTCCGCACCGTCACCGCCTTCGACGTCCACCACACCGCCGGGGCCCGGCTGCGCGCGCTGAACGCTGCGGCGTCCGTCTACGCCGAGTACGTGGTGCCCACCGCCCCCGCCCCGGACGACACCGTGCCCGCCGTGGATCCGGCGGCCCTCACCATCGCCTCCGGAACCGGCGCCGGTTCCCGCACCGCCTGGACCCCGGCCACCTCGCTCGTCACCAAGGAGCAGATGAGGGTGCCCGCCGGGGCCGTACGCCCCTTCGGCCGGGACAACGCCGACCGGCGCTTCGAGCCCACCCGGGCCGGTACCGGTGCCGGGGCCGACCTGCCGGAGGCCGCCGCCTGCGGATTGCTCTCCGCGCTCGCCCACGACGCCCTGACCCGGGCCGTCCGGCAGTCCGGGGAGGTGGCCGTGATCCCGCACGAGTTGCTCGGCGACGACCCCGAGGTGACGTTCCTGCTCCGCTCCGCCGCCCACCTGGGCCTCACGGTGGAGCTGCTCGACCTCGGCGAGCCCGCCCACTCCGGCGCCCATGCAGTCCTGGCCCGGGCCACCGGACCCGCCCGCTGGGCCGTCGGCGCCGCCCTCGACCGCGCGGGCGCCGTCGTGGAGGCCGTACGGGACCTGCTCGGCGAGGCGCAGTACGCGGCCGACGCCGACGGCGGAGCCGGCACCGCCCCCGACACCGGCGACCCCCTGCTCCGCGACCTGGACGCGGGCCTGATCGCGGTCACCCGTACCGAGCCCGCGCCGCCCGGCCCGGCCACGGACTGGGCCCGCCTCCTGGACCGCCTCCGTAGCGCCGGCCGGGACGCTCTGGTCGTGTCCACGCACGCGGCCGACCTGGCCACCGCCGGCATCCACACCGTGCGCGTCCTGCTCACCCGGGCGGCCACCGATGCGGGCTGAGCCCACCGAGCGCCCCGGGACCACCGAGCGCCCCGGGACGACCGCGCGGGCCGGGTCCGCGCGCCGGTTCGCCGGGGCCCTGAGCGACGCCCTCGGCGAGCTCGTCCCCGCCACCGCGCCCGCCGTGGCGGTGGCCCCGCTCGGCGACCGTGACGCGTACGCCGCCGCCACGCCGCCGGAGTGGGGCGCCGTTCCCGTCCACCTGTACGGGCGTCAGGTGCTGGTCGGCCCCTGGCCCGCCGACGGCCGGGCCGCCGGCTGCGGGACCTGCCTGGCGCGCCGGTGGCAGGGCGTGCGCTCGGTGCCGCTGCGCGAAGGGCTCGAACTCCGCTCCGACACCCGGGCGGTGGGCGACTGGCCGTACGCCACCCCGTTCGCCGCCACCGCCGTGGCCGCGCTCCTGGCGGGCCTCGGCCGCGCGCAGCCGGACCCCGGACCGTACCCGAGGGTGCACCTGCTGGACCTGGACACCATGACCGTACGCAGCCACCCCCTGGTTCCGGACCCGGAGTGCCCCGACTGCGGAGCGCCCGGCCCGGACACCGCCGAGGGCGCCGCGTACGCCCCCGAGCCCGCACCCAAGTACCGGCCGGGCGCCTTCCGGGTGCGCCGGATCGAGGACTACCGGCTGCCCGTGGACGCCTTCGCCAACCCGCACTGGGGCGCGCTCGGGCCTTCCGTCATCTGCGACGTCGCCTCCACCACCACCTCCGCCACCGTCGGCTGCTTCTCCACCCGGTCCGGGGAGTACCTGCGCGAGACCTTCTGGGGCGGTCACGCCGGCACCTACGCGCACAGCCAGCGCATCGGCGTCCTTGAAGGACTGGAGCGCTACGCCGGAATGCGCGCCCGCGCGAAGGCCACCCGGCTCACCGCCTCGTTGGACGACCTCGGTCCCGACGCCGTCGACCCCCGCGAAACAGGCCTGTACTCGGAGGAGTTCCACCGCGCCAACCCCCGGGTGCGCCCCTTCACCCCGGACCGGGAGATCCCCTGGGTGTGGGGCTGGTCCCTGCGCGATGCCAAGCCCCGCCCCGTCCCCGAGATCCTGGCCTACTACCACGCACCCGGCCTGGAGAACCGGTTCGTCCAGGAGAGCTCCAACGGCTGCGCCTCCGGAGGCAGTACGGAGGAGGCGGTCTACTTCGGCCTGATGGAGGTCGTCGAGCGGGACGCCTTCCTGCTCGCCTGGTACGGGCAGGTGCCGCTGCGGGAGATCGACCCCGCGACCAGCGCCCGCCCCGCCACCCGGCACATGGTGGACCGGCTCGCCATGTACGGCTACCGGGCCCGCTTCTTCGACACCCGGATCAGTTTCCCCGTCCCCGTCGTCACCGCCGTCGCCGAGCGCTTCGACGGGGGAGTGGGCCGGATGTGCTTCGGGGCGGGCGCCGGGCTCGACCCGGAATCGGCTCTTGACGCCGCGCTGTGCGAGATCGCCACCGACGCGGTCAACCTGGTCGGCCGCACCCGGCGCGACGAGCCCCGGCTGCGCGCCATGGCCGCGGACTTCGACCGGGTCACCACCCTGCACGACCACCCGCTCGCCTACGGCGTTCCGGAAATGGGGCGGCACGCCGACTTCCTGCTGCGCCGGGAGGCGACGGAGCCTCCGCTCGCCGTCGCCGACCTGGTGTGGCCGGACCCCGATGGCGCCCCCGTCGCCCCGGACCTGCGCGAGGACCTGCTGCGCGCGGTAGGCGCCGTCACCGCCGCCGGGTTCGACGTCGTCGTGGTCGACCAGACCCTGCCCGAGCAGCGCGCCGTCGGGCTACGCACGGTGAAGGTCCTGGTGCCCGGTCTCGTCCCCATCGACTTCGGCTGGTCGCGGCAGCGCGCCCGACGCATGCCCCGGATGCGTACCGTCCTCGGCGCCGCCGGCCTCAACCCCGCCCCGCACCCGTTCCCGTGACGGCCCGTCCGTACCGCACGCCCATCCGAAAGGGGGCCGACCTCATGGGGTACGCCCACGAGTACGCCGACGCCGTCCTGCACCGGGGCCGCGTCCCGATGGAACCCGCCGACTTCGTGCCCGACTGGCCCGACGGGCCGCGCAGGTGCAAGTTCTACCCCGACGTGGAGTCCTACGCCCTGCCCGACGGCGACGGCCTCCCCGACGCCCCTGCGGCCCGCGGCCTGCTCCCGGCCGGCGCACCCGTCCCGGATCCCGCCACCGCGCCCGACCCGGCGGGCTTCTCGCTGCCGCTGCTCTCCGCCATGCTCAAGGACTCCTACGGGCTGACCGGCCGCCGCCTCGGCATCCAGGCCAACAGCGACCTGACCGGCCTGCCCTTCTACACCCACGCCAACTGGTCGCGGGGCACGGCGGGTGGCGGCGGCCTCTACCCGGTCAGCGTCTACTGGGCTGCCGGCCCGTCCGGCCCGCTCACTCCCGGCATCCACTTCTACGACGTCCACCGGCACGCCGTGCAGCGACTGCTGACCGGTGATGTCTCGGCCCGGATCCGCGAGGCTCTCGGCCCGGACGCGCCCGCCGAGGCGCTGGAGACCGACCAGTACCTGATCCTCGGCGTCAAGTACTGGCAGAACTCATTCAAGTACAACAGCTTCTCCTACCACGTGGTATCCACCGACCTCGGCACGCTCGTGCAGACCTGGCGGATCTGGGCCGGCGCCCGGGGGCTGCGGACCGCGCCCGTGCTGTGGTTCGACGAGCCCCGCCTGAACGGCCTGCTCGGCACCACGGGGGAGGAGGAGGGCGTTTTCGCCGTCGTCCCGCTGCGATGGGCGGAGCAGGCCCCCGCCGCGGTCGCGGCCCCCGGCCCCGACCCGGCCGTCCGGCACCGGGACGTCGAACGGTCGCGGACCGTCCTGGACTTCCCGACCGTGCGCGCGATGCACACCGCGACCACCGCCCACGCGGCCGACCGCCCCGCCTCCGGCGCGCTCGTCCCGGCCGCAGCCCTGCCGGTGCCCGACGGCGGCACCCGCGTCGCGCTGCCCGCCCCGGCCTTCCCCGACGTACCCGTACGTCGGACGCTGCGCCGGCGGCGCAGCAGCTTCGGCCGCTTCGACGCTGCCCGGCCACTCACCCGGGCCCAGCTCTCGGCGGTCCTCGCGGCCTGCGCCGCGACCGCACTGGAGAGCGACGCCGACCCGGCCGGCACAGTGCGGCAGGCCCGGCTCTACGCCTTCGTCAGCCACGTGGAGGGCATCGAGCCCGGCGCGTACGCCTACGACCCGGACGCGGACGAACTGAGGCTCGTCGAGGCCGGCGCCCAAGGGGCTTTCCTCCAGGAGAACTACTTCCTGGCCAACTACAACCTGGAGCAGGCGGCCGCCGTTCTCGTGCCGACCGTCCGGACCACCGCCGTCCTGGACGCGGTCGGGGACCGCGGCTACCGGCTGGCCGTCGGCACGGCCGGCGCTGTGGCCCAGACGTTCTACGTCGCTGCGGCGGCCCTCGGGATCGGCGCCGGCGTGGCGCTGGGCTTCGACAACATCTCCTTCATCGAGAAGCTCGGACTGGGCGACGGGGACGAGGCGCCCCTGTTGATCATGCCCCTCGGCAACGAGCGACCCCGGCCCGCCGACTTCCGCCACGAGATCGCCTGACGGGGAGACCTGATGACCCTCATGACGCCCGACACCGCCGCCCACGACACCACCCGATGGGAGCCCGGCAGGCGCTTCGTGCTCCGCGCCGCCGGTCTGCCCGTGGCTACGGTCCACGGGCTGCGCTGCCCCCGAACCCGGAGCTGGGCCGATGACCTCCTGGCCCAGGAGGAGTGCCTCGCCCGGGACGGCGCCGCGCTGAGCGACCTGCTGCACGGGCTGGTTCCGGCCGCCGACGCGGTGGACGGCGCGACCCGCCGGGCCCTGCTCGCCCTGCGCCGCCAGGTCTTCAACAACCGCCTGCCCGCCGACTCTCCGGCGGCCGTGCGCCTGGTCGCGGGCCTGGACGAGTCCGCCGGCGCAAGCACCTCGGCCTGGCTGGAAGGACGGGCCCGTTACGGCGGACTCCTGGACAAGGGGGCCGCGGTGCTGGCCGAGGAACTGGGCCTTGCACGAGCTGAGTTGCGTAGTGCACTGGCCCATGACCGGTTCCGTAAAGGGCTGTTGCTGGCCTCGCCCGCCCTGGACGCCCGGATCGACCGCTATCTGGGCGACACGAGTGCCCAACCAGGTGGCCGCATGCGGAAGATCGAGCGGTCCGCGCTCACCTACCTCTACCGCACCGCGTGCAAGACCAGTCCCTTCTCCACTCTCACCGCGGTGGCAGCCGGAACCTTCGACGGCGACCCGTCGGATGCCACCGCCGCCCTGCACGTCGGCGAGGAGTGGACCAGCCATGTCCGGCTCAACGTCGTCGCCCTGGGCAGGATCGCCGACCTGATCCTGGCCGACCCGGTGCGCCGCCAGGACCTGACCGTCGTCCTCTCCCCGGGCTGGGGCCGTGACGCGGACCGCGTCCGCTACGTGCGGCAGTGGGTGACGGCCGGGGACGACAGCGCGGCGGTGACCTTCGACGCCGTGCGCGACCGGCTGTTCTACCTGCGCACCAGCGGCACCCTGGAACGGCTGCTCGGCCTCTTCGACAGCCGCGACGAGCTCCGCCACCGGGATCTGGTCGACTGGCTCCAGGCCGAGCACGGCGCCGACCGCGCGGAGTGCGAGCGCTACGCCACCGCGCTGCTCCAGCTCGGCATGGTCCGGGCGCCGGGCCTGCGCACCGATGTACACAGCCCGGACCCGCTGCGCTCGTTCCAGCACGCCCTGCGAGGGCTGGGCGCCCCCTGGGCCGACACCGCCGCCGACGCCCTGGACGGCCCGGCCGGCTGCCTCGCGGCCTACCCGGCCGCCGACGTCCCTACCCGCCGAGCGCTGCTGCGCACCCTGCGCGCGGGGCTCCTCCAGGTGCAGAAGGAGTTGGGAGCCGCCGAACCAGCCCTGCCGCAGACGCTGTTGTACGAGGACGTGAGTGCGGGAGGCGACCTGGTCTGTCCGCCGGGCCTGCTGGCCGGGGAGACCGGGCGGGCCCTGAGGGCGGTCGAGGGCATCCTGCCCATGTTCGACATCACGCTGCCCCAGCGCATCACCCTGCGCGGCTTCTTCACGGCCCGCTACGGGCGCGGCGGACGCTGCGACGACCTGCTCGGGCTGGTGCACGACTTCCACGAGGACTTCTTCGACCAGTACATCTCGTTCACGTCCAAGCGCACCACCTTCGACCAGGACGGCACCTACGTCCCGGAGGAGAACTGGCTCGGACAGAGCGCCCTGCGGACCCTGGACGACACCCGCCGGAGCTTCGTGGCCGGTATGCGGGAGCTGTGGGAGACGGAAGGTTCGGCGGAGGAGATACAGCTGCCGGACGGCCTCCTCACCTCAGCCGCCGGTCAGCTCGCACCTCTGACCGGTGATTTCACCCCGCTGAGTCACCATATCCAGGTGTCCGGGCCCGTCCCCGGTCACCGGGGCGGCCCTCTGGTCGTCCTCAACCGCTCGTACGGCGGACTCGCCTTCCCCTTCAGCCGTTTCACCCACGTCTACGACGACACCGGTGACCCCTCCGAGCCCGGCCTCTCTGCCCGACTGAGGGGCGAACTGCGCGAACGCCAGCCCCGAGAAGCAGTGTTCGCGGAGGTGACGGGTGGTCAGATCACCAGCAATCTCAATCTGCACGGCCGCATGACGGACCACCAGATCGTCTGCCCCGGTGAGATCTCCACCGTCCCCGAATCCGCCCGGCTCAACCTGGACGACCTCTACCTCGTCCACGACGACGACGCCGACCGCCTGGTCCTCCGCTCGCGCCGACTGGACCGCGAGGTCATCCCCGTCTACCTCGGCTACCTCGTCCCGGTGGCCCTGCCGGAGATTCCCCGCACCCTGCTGCTCCTGTCGCCGAGCACCATGACGCCGGCCGACGTCTGGGGCGGCGTCCCTCAGGGCCCCTCCGTGGACGGCGTCACCCGCCGGCCGCGCGTGGCCCACGGCGACGTCGTGATCAGCCGCCGCAGCTGGACGGCGGACGCCGCCGTCCTCCCGGACCGCCGCCCCGAGGTGGACGAAGCGCAGTGGTACCTGGCCTGGCAGCGATGGCGCCGCGTCCACGGGCTGCCCGACCAGGTCTTCGCCACGGTCCAGGAGGCCGGTCGCCGCGCCCCCGGCGCGAAGCCCCTGTACGTGGACTTCGACAGCCCGCTGTCGCTGACCGCCTTCGACGCCCTGGTGGACCGGACACCGGGTGCCTCGGTGGTCCTGCGCGAGATGCTCCCCACCGAGGACGGACTGCACCTGACCTCCGCGCAGGGCCGTCACGTTGCCGAGCTGGCCGTGGAAACCTTCACCTCCCGCCCCTCCCGTACCGAGGACGGCCCCACATGCAGAAACTGATCTCGCCGAGCCCCGCCACCCCCGACCCGGCTCCCGCACCGCCGGGGGAGTGGATCGCGCTGCACGTCTTCTACGCCGCCAGCCCTCAGCCGATGCTGGTCAACTGCGTCCGCCCACTGGTGGACCGGCTGACAGCCGAAGGGCTGCTCACGGGCCACTTCTTCATCAACTACTGGCTCGAGGGCCCGCACGTCCGCCTCCGGCTGCGCCCCGCCGACGCCGGAGCCGCCCCCGAGGTGAAGCGCCGGGCGGAGGAGGCGCTCACCGAGTTCCTCCGCACCCGGCCCGCCCTGTACGAGGTGGACTCCGGCTTCCTGAAGGACTTCTACAACGAGCTTTTCGACATCGAGTTCCCCGGTGAGGACCGCGCCCGCTACATGGGCGAGGACGGCCGGATGAACCTGCGGCCGAACAACTCCTTCGCGTACGAGCCCTACGCCCCGGAGTACGCCAAGTACGGGGGCGCGGCCGGCGTCGAGCTCGCGGAATGGCACTTCCGGCACTCCAGCGACCTGGTCATCGAAACCTTCCGGACCATGAACCTGCACCTGCGGACCGTACTGCTCGGCACCTCCGCCCAGCTGATGATGGTGATGGCCGGCTGCTTCCTGCCCGAGGAGAACCGGCTCGCGGACTACCTGGACAGCTACTACGCCTTCTGGCACCGGGCCTTCCCCGGCACCGGCTTCATCGGCTCCGAGGAGTACGAGGCCACGTACGCGCGGATGGCGCCCCAACTGGGCCGCCGGTTCGCCGAGATACGGACGGCCGTCAGGAGCGGCGAACTGGGGCGGCTGCCGGGCTTCCTGCGCGGCTGGGCGGAGCACTGCCTCGAACTGCGCGGCCGCATCGAGGACCTGACCACCCGGGGCGAGCTGGTCTTCCCCGTCCGGGAAGGGCCCGCCCGGGAGGACGCCGGCCAGGAGCGAGCGGAACCCGCGGACGCGGCGCCGCTGGAGGCGGTCACCCACGTGCCGGCCGTGCTGCCCCGGCTGCTGTCCCCGTACATGCACATGACCAATAACCGGCTCCATGTGACGATCCGGGACGAGGCGTACCTCTCCTTCATGCTCGGTCAGGTACTGAGGGAGCCGGACCCGGCGGGCTCGCCGAAGGCGGCCGGCGCATGACCGCCACCCCCGACACCCCGGCCCCCGCGTCCGCCGCCGCCCGCGGTGCGGCCCGGGCCTACCGTCCCGCGCTGCGGGCCGGGGTCCGGATCGGCCCGTCCCTGCTGCGCGGCCCGCGCACCGTGCACCTCATCCGGCACCCCGCGACCGGCGCCGTGTCCGAGATCGGGCCCAAGGAGCACTTCGTCATCTGCCGGCTCGACGGCACCAGGACCCTGGACGACCTGGCCCCCGAGTACGCCGCCCGCTTCGGCCGCCGCCTCGCCGAGGAGAGCTGGAACCGACTCCTCGGGCTCCTCGGCACACGCGGCCTGCTGGACGGTGCGCCCGACCCGCCACCCCCTGCGCACGCCCCGCCCCGCCCCGGCACCTTCTGGCGCGGCACCCGCCGCATGGTCGCCGACGCCGACGCGACCACCGCGCGGCTGCACCTGACCCTGCGCCCCCTGCTGCACCGCGCGATACAGCTGCCGCTGCTGGCCTCCGCCCTCGCCCTGGTACTGGCCCTCGCCCTGCACCCGGGTGAACTCATCGGCGGCACAGCCGAGTTGATTCGGCAACCGGTCGCCCTGGCCGCCGTCGCGCTGTTCCTGTGGTTCAGCATCACTGTCCACGAACTGGCCCACGGCGTCGCCGCCCAGCACTACGGCGGCCATGTCGCCGAGATCGGGCTGCGCTGGCGATTCCCCGCCGCGATGCTGTACTGCACGGTCGACGACTACCTCTTCATCCCCGGCCGGCGCGCCAAACTCGTGATCGCCGGAGCGGGCGCGTACATCAACCTGGTGCTGCTGCTCCCCTTCGGGATCTGGTGGTACGCGCTGCCCGAGGACGACCCGGCCCGCCCGCTGCTCGCCGGGCTGCTGCTGCTCGGCAGCGTCCAGGCACTCAGCAACCTCGTCCCGCTGCCCCCGCTCGACGGCTACCGCATGCTCGGCCACCTCCTCGGCACCGCCCACCTGGCCCGCGAGACCCGGACCTATCTGGCGCTGCGCCGGACCGGCTCCGAGGCCACCGCCGCCTATCCCCGCCGTGCCCGGCTGGTCTACACCGCGTACGGCATCGGGTCGGCCTTCCTGCTCCTCCTCGCCGCGACCGGCACCTGCGCGGTGGTGTTCCTGCTGCTGCGCCGATGACCCGACCGTGCGACCGCCCTCGAACCGAAGGAACTACGCACCACATGAGTGAGGAACAGGCCATGCGACCCACACCCACCGCCGTCCACGTGCAGGGGGTCTCCAAGCGGTACGGGGACCGGCAGGCCGTCGACGACGTGTCCCTGGACATTCGCCGGGGCGAGTTCTTCGGCCTCCTCGGCCCCAACGGCGCCGGCAAGTCCACCCTGGTGGAGATCATGGAAGGGCTGCGCCACGCCGACACCGGTTCGGTCGCCCTCTTCGGCGAGTCCCCGTGGCCGCGCAACACCGCCCTGCTGCCCCGCATCGGCATCCAGACCCAGTCCTCCGCCTTCTTCGTCCGGCAGACCGCGCACGAGCACCTGCGTACCGTCGCCGCCCTCTACGGGGCCTCGCGGGCGGCGGCCGACGCCACCCTCGCCTCCGTGGGGCTCACCGGGCAGCGCGACGTCCAGGTGGAGAACCTCTCCGGAGGCCAGCGCCAGCGCCTCGCCATCGCCTCCGCCCTCGTCCACGGGCCCGAGCTGATCTTCCTGGACGAGCCGACCGCCGCTCTCGACCCGCAGGCGCGGCGCGACCTCTGGGACGTACTGCGCGGGCTGAAGGCGGAGGGCCGCACCATCGTCTACACCACGCACCACCTGGACGAGGCGGAGGAACTCTGCGACCGCATCGCCATCCTGGTGGACGGGCGGATCGCCGTGACCGACAGCCCGCACAGCCTCGTGGACGCCTCCCGTTCCCCGAGCCGGCTGCTGCTGCCGCTCGGCCGGCTGGACGAGCAGAAGGCGGTGGCCATCTCCGGCGTCGAACGGGTCACCGTCCAGGGGGGCTCCCTGGTCCTGGAGACCCACACCACCGGCCGGGTCCTCAGCGCTCTCGACCAACTCGTCGGCCTGGACGGGGTACAGACCCGCACCCCCAGCCTGGAGGACGTCTACCTCGACCTCACCGCCCGGCTCGCCCAGGACCCGAACCCCCGCCGCCCTACCGCCGAGACCACCACGGAGCACCAGCCATGAGCGCGTACGCCGCACTGACCGGAGCGGGCTACCGCGCCCAGGTCCGCGACAGGACGACTCTCTTCTTCACCTTCGCCTTCCCGCTCCTCTTCCTCGTCGTCTTCGGGCTGATCTTCCGGGGCCAGGCGGTCGAGCAGAGCGGCCTGTCATACATCTCGTACACCGCCGCCGGGGTGCTCTCCTGGGGTGTCGCCAACGCCGCTGTGTTCGGAATCGCGTTCACGCTGATGCAGTGGCGCTCCGACGACATCCTGCGGCTGATCCGGATGTCCCCGGCCCCGTTGTCCGCCGTGATCGGATCCCGCTACGTCATCGCCCTGGTGGTGGGCGTGGTGCAGTCCCTGTTGTTCATCGGGGTGGCCATGCTCCCGCTGTTCGGGCTGGAACCCGCCTCCGGGTGGCCGCTGCTGGTCCCGGTGATGACCCTCGGCATCACGACCTTCCTGCTGCTCGGCGTGATCATCGGCTCGTTCGCCGACACCCCCGAGTCGGTCGCGGCCGTCGCCAACTTCCTGATGCTGCCCATGGCGTTCCTGTCCGGTTCGTTCTTCCCGCTGGACGCCATGCCCACCTGGCTGCAGAAGGTCTCCCTGGTCATGCCGTTGCGCTACCTCAACGACGCGGTCTCCCACGCGCTCACAGGACGCGGCGACGGCTCCGACGTCGCGGTGGGCTGCGCCGGACTCGCCGTGTTCGCGCTCGTCTTCGGCGTGATCGCGGTCAGGACGTTCCGCTGGACGAGGACCTCGTGACCGCCCCCACGCGGCCGCGGCCGCATCCGATGGAGACGGCGCGGGGCGCGCTCCACAAGGCGCTCTCCGACCGCCTCGGCCAGGACGTCCCCGTCGTCCCGGTCGGCGCCACCGACGCCGCCGCCACGCTCGGCGGCCGGGGCGCCCCCGACCCCTGGGCGCACCTGAGGGCCGGGGCGCGCGTCCACCTCAGTGCCTCCGCCGTACTGATCGGCCCCTGGGGCGGCGACGGCACCGCCCCCGCCTGCGGGCGCTGCCTGGCCCTGCGCTGGCAGCGGCTGCGCAGCCGCTCGGAGCGCGACGCCCTGGAGACCGGAGGCCCGGACGGGCCCCGACCGACGGGCGCCTGGCCGCTGTTCACCGGCCATGTGTACGACACCGTCGCCGCCCTGTGCACCGCGCTGCTCCATGACGACCCTGCCGCCGCACCTCCCGCCACCGACCCGGCCGACCAGGCACTTCCCCAGGTCTCCCGACTCGACCTGATGACCCTTCAGGTAAGGACGTACCCTCTCCTCGCGGACCCCCTCTGCCCGGACTGCGCACCGCCGGGCACCCCGGCGCGGCCCCGCCCGCTCACCCTGGAGACTCGCCCCAAGCCCGACCCCGGCACCTACCGCCTGCGAGCCGCCTCCTCGTACCCGATCCCCACGGGCGCCCTCGCCAACCCGGTCTGCGGCGCCCTCGGCGGCGGTACCTGGCTGAACGTCACCTCACCGACCACAGCACCGGTCGCCGGCAGTGTCTTCGTACGCGGATACGCGGGGCTCAACGACGTCACCTGGAGCGGTCAGGAGAACGCCTTCGCCACGAGCCGAACGCTGGCCTTCCTGGAGGGCCTGGAGCGCTACGCCGGAACCCACCGGCGGGGCCGCACCACTCCGGTCACCGGCTCCTGGAACGACCTCAAGGCCGATGCCGTGGACCCCGCCACCTGCGGTTTCTACGCCCCGAACACCTATCGCGACGACCCCATGGTCGACCCCTTCGACCCGGACCGGGCCATCCCATGGGAGTGGGGCTGGTCCCTGCGCGACGACCGACCGCTCCTGGTGCCCTCCCGCCTCGTCTACTACAGCGCCGGGCTGGCCGCGGACAACTTCGTCTTCGAGTGCTCCAACGGCTGTGCCATCGGCGGCTGCCTGGAGGAGGCGGTCCTCGGCGGTCTCCTGGAACTCGTCGAACGCGACGCCTTCCTGAACGCCTGGTACGGCAACGCCCGCCTGACCGAGATCGACCTGGCGACGGTGGGCGGCCCCACCGCCGCCGCCATGGCGGAACGGGCCGCGCTGCAGGGCTACGACGTCCACGTCCTGGACAACCGCGTCGACCTGGCGATCCCGGTCGCCACCGCCGTCGCCGTACGCCGCGACGGCGGCCCCGGCACCCTGTCGTTCGCCGCGGCAGCATCGCTGGACCCCCGGTCCGCCGTGGAGGGCGCCCTCTCGGAAGTCCTCACCTACATCCCGCACCTGGCCCGGCAGACCGAGGAGCGCCGTGCCGAACTGGAGGCCATGGCCGACGACTTCCACCGGGTCCGACACCTCAAGGACCACGCCCAGCTGTACGGGCTGCCCAGGATGGCCGCCCACGCCCGCAGCTATCTGGCACCCCTCGCGGTACGCCCCTTCGACGAGGTCTACCGGCGGTGGGAAGACTCGCAGCGCCCGCGCACGGGGGACCTCAGCGACGACGTACGAGCGGTCGTCGGCGAACTGACAGCGGCCGGCCACGACGTGATCGCGGTCGACCAGACCACCCCGGAGCAGGCACGCATGGGCCTGCGCACCGTCAGCACCCTGGTGCCCGGCCTCCTGCCGATCGACTTCGGCTGGAACCGTCAGCGGGCCCCGCTGATGCCCCGGCTGCGCACGGCGCTGCGGCGCGGCGGCCACCGCACGACGGACCTCGCGGACGCCGAGATCCGGATGGTGCCGCACCCTTTCCCGTAACGCCGCGCGACCACAAGGACGCCCGGTATCCGTCGAGCGAACGGATACCGGGCGTGCCCTGTGACCGGGCTGACGTCGATCAGGCGGAGCAGGAGGTGGTGCTGGTGGTGGAGCTGCACGTCGAGGTCGAGCTGGTGCTGGTGGAACCGGCCAGCACGACCTCACTGGCGTCCGAGTAGTCGGAGATCTCGAAGGTCTCGGCCTCGAGCTCCAGGATCTCGTCGGCGAGGGTGCTCAGGTCCTTGTTCATGGGTGTCTCCTCCGGATCGGGGGCCCACCGAGGTGGGGAAGGCCGCCTGCGTGGGGTGTACGGCCCCATTCCACCGCCGACCGCTCACCGTTCGGCATGCCCCGCGCTCACACATCGCTGGCACGCGGCGCCAGCGGGCCGCCACCCAACTCCCTCACGGAGGAATCCTGTGACTCCGCACCACCCCGCCCTCGCCCACTCCGACCTGGCGGTACGGCCGGCGCTCACCCTCTACCTGGACGTCCACCGGACCCCGGAGGTCTCCGGTGAGGAGAGCCGCACGGCCGCCCTGTTCGCGGACCGGCTCGCCGCCACCGGGTTCGAGGTCGCTCGAGGCATCGGAGGCCACGGCGTGGCCGGCGTCCTGCGCAACGGCGACGGTCCCCGCGTATACCTGCGCACCGAGCTGGACGCACTGCCGCTGACGGAGCGCACAGGCCTGCCGTACGCCAGCGGGAACGGCGCCATGCACGCCTGTGGCCACGACCTGCATCTTGCCGCGGCCACGGGCGCGGCCGACCTGCTGGCCCGCACCCCAGACCACTGGCGTGGCACCTTGGTCGTGGTCGGCCAGCCGGCCGAGGAGACGCTGACGGGGGCCCGCGCGATGCTGGCGGACGGCCTGTACGAGCGCTGCGGCCGCCCGGACGCCGTACTCGCCCAGCACGCGGCGCCGCTGCCCGTCGGAATGATCGCCCACGGCGGCCCGCACACCCCGATGGCCGCCGCGAGCGCAGCCCTGAGTGTGATCCTGCACGGACGCGGTGGCCACGCCGCGACCCCGCACCTCACGGTGGACCCGGTGGTCACGGCGGCAGCCGTCATCAGCCGCCTCCAGACGATCGCCTCCCGCGAGACGGCCCCTGCGGACCAACTCACCCTCACCGTCGGCACGGTGAAGGCAGGCGCGGCGGTCAACGTCGTCCCGGACACCGTGGAACTCGGCATCGGCCTGCGCGCCCTCACCGACGAGACCCTGGACCGGGCGCTTGCGGCGCTGGACCGCATCGTCCGGGCCGAGTGCGCGGCCTCCGCCTGCCCGCGTGACCCGGACCTGACGACGCTGTCCCGCTCCGCGGCGCTCCGGGTCGACCCGTACACGACGGAGGCGATCCGGTCCGCGCACACGGCCTTGTACGGCCCGGAACGGGTCACGACCTGGCCCGCGTCGATGGCGGCCGAGGACTTCCCGCTCTACGGCGACGCGGGCCTCGCCGTTCACGGCGAACCCGGAATCCGCCTGGCCTACTGGATGCTGGGCACGACGGGCCGCAGACAGTGGGAGGCCTCACCGGCCCAGATCCCCCCGAACCACTCCTCGCACTACGCCCCGGACGTCCGCACGGCGCTCCCGGCGGCGATCACGGCGCTGACGGCGGCGGCACTGAACCGGCTGGGCGATGTGTCGCGCCTCCGTCGTTGACGGGCGGCCATCACATCGGCCTCTTGACCCGAGATGCGCTGGGTTCAGGCTCGTCGGCGGTGTCGCAGGCATCTGCGGGCACATCTGGACCTCCGGGGCGGCAAGCCGCACGGTGCGCTGCGGCCGATCCACCGGGGCACCTCCAACCTCGCTCCGCACCCGTCGTCGGAGCCCGGGGAGTGGATGCAGGACGTGCCGACGAGGTCGGGCAGGGGTGGCGTTCCCTCGTACCGTTCCGTCGGCGTGCCGTACGAGGGTCCGGTTGCCACGCGCCACCAGCGCCGTGCAAGAACACATGTCCGACATCAACTCGGTGATCTTTGTCGCGGCATGCTTCGCGGTCGACCGGGGGCTGCCAGTAGTTCAAGCGGGTCGGCTTGACCGCCATCATCTCCGCCACCTGGGCGGCGGGCAGGACGCGGTCGAAGACACGGACCTCGGCGAGGTCACCGGAGCGCTTCAGGACTGCGCGTCGAATCCATCGGTGGGCACGTGCCTCAAGGCCGCGGTGGAAGTCGGATCCCTCTTCGTCGGATCAGCGCTGAAGGCACTGTTTACAAGGCTCTCACGCTGATCGACGACCTCTACGACTCGATCAACCGCATGCGCAAGGCCGAGAAGAGGTTGGACAAGGCAAGGGACGCGCTGGAGAAATCCAAGAAGGCGAAGGCGAGGGAGAGAAAGAAAAAGAAGGACAGGGACTCGTGTGAGAACCACAGCTTCCTGCCCGGCGCGAAAGTCCTGATGGCCGATGGATCTACGAAGGAGATCAAGAAAGTCGCCCTCGGGGACAAAGTCACTGTCACCGATCCGGGCACCAGGAAGAACTCGGCACGCGAGGTCGTCCGCACCATCGTCACGGAGGACGACAAGCACTTCGTGCAGCCGACGGTCGCCACCGCCGACGGGCCGTCCAGACTCACCACGACGGTGACCCATCCCTTCTGGGTCGATTCCGAGCAGCGGTGGGTCGACGCCGGTGACATGCGCGCCGGCATGGAGCTGCTCACTCCCGCGGGCGACAGAGTCCAGCTGACGGGGCAGCGCTTCTTCGACGAGCGGCAGCACACCCACGACCTCACCATCGCCGGCGTGCACGCCTACTACGTGGCCGCGGGTACTACTCCCGTCCTCGTGCACAACTGCGACGACATCGCGTTGGGCAAGTAGACCGTCGGCGGCGACGATTCGGCTCTGGACATCTTCGCCATGGAGCGGGGGCCACCACCTACAAGGAATGGGACGACAGTTCCTGGTGGTACGAGCACGTGAAGAAGTTCCTCAAGGACGGCAAGACGAACATCCACGTCAACCTCGACGGGATCGAGGATCCCGTCGCGTATGCCAAACTGGGCAGTTCGCTCAAACCGACGCCCGAGATGCAGGGGGCGACACGGTGGGAGATGTACCAGCTCAGCAAGTCGTCCGGTGCATGGAGCAGGGTGACCTGGTACCGCAAGGGGAAAAAAGGTGGGGAACCCGTTTGAGTGAGGCACAGGATTCCGGGAAGAACGTCCTCTGGTCGAGTCCGCTGACCTTCCAGCTGTGGCTCTACGGTATCGGGCACTCCCAACTGCTCATCCGTAGCCTGTCGGGCCAGGGTCGGGACACGGAACCGATCGGTCTCCGGTTCGAGGCGGTGGAGCGGATGAACATCGGGCGCACGTTTCGTGGTCTCAGCCTGGAGTCGGCCGACGACGCGCTTCTGGCGGAGATCGCGGCCACGGGCTACCTCCGGCCGCGGCCGAATCCGCTGCTGGCGCTCGCGCTGCGCAGCGAGGACGCCGTGAGCTGGGTCGTCTGCTCGAAGGTGGCGGTCGGGGTGTCCGAATTCGTCGACGGGCAAGCCGGATTCTCCCTCGAACCGGTCCATTTCGCTGCGCGAGCGAGGAGACCGGACTGACCTGATCGACCGAACATCACCCCTGAGGACCGCCTTTTGCGAGGCGGTCCTCTTTGGTTTTTCCTGCCGTCACAGCATCGACGCCTCGGATGCCGAAGAGCGGGCCCTCGGCTGGATCGTCCCCTGCGGGCCGGGCCACGGAATTCGAGGAGTGGCAGGCGCACGGTTCTGGCGCCATTCCCTCCGTGGCGTGTCAGTTCGACTGCGGCATGACCGGTCGGAAACGGGGCCAGGCGTATTCGGCCATCCATGCGAACCCTCATACCAGAGCGGGACGGATGGTGGGCAAGTTCGACAACTGCGCGGCGGGCTCGGGCAATACGCGACTACCGTGTGTTGCCGGTGATCAACGGTGGGCTCATATCTTTCGAGCCTGTCCAGCCGTTGACCCAGGCCTGCCCGACCACCGTAGGTGTCACCACACGAATACCGATTCCTGGTGCCCCACGTACCGAGGACGATGATGTCTCAACTTCGCGCACCCACCGCGCGACCGGAACGCCGCGAGGGCGGACGGCACGGCCGTCCGGGTGGCCGTTCGGGTAGCCGATCGCACTCGGCCGCGAGCAGGCCGCGCGCCGCGCAGCCCGCCCCCGACCGGATGCGCCCACAGCTGCTGCGTACGGCCGTGCTGCCGGCCGTCGCGGCCGTGCTGAGCGGGGCCGCGGCCGTCATCTTCACCATCCGCGCCTCCGGTGTGCGCCCCACCGGCAGCCTGCTGGCGGCGCTCGGCGGATCCGGGGCGCTGGCCGTCGCCGCCGTGGCGGCGGCCTTCCTGGGCGCGAACCGTGTCGTCACCGGCGTCGTCGACCGCTGCCTCGCACTCCGGCGCGCCAGCGCGCAGAGCGATGCCGATCTGCAACGGCTCGTGGAGCAGCTACGCAACGGCGACCCCGTGCCCGCCCGGCGGACCCCGCCGCCCGCCGCCCCCGATGCCGACGCCTTCGACCTGCTCGCCCAGGAACTGGGCCGCTCGCAGGACGGGGCCGTCGCGGCCGTCGTCCAGGCGTCCCAGCTCTTCAACAGCACCGGGGACGAACAGAAGGTCGAGGTCTTCGTCAACCTGGCCAGACGGCTGCAGTCCCTCGTGCACCGCGAGATCCAGATCCTCGACGAGCTCGAACACGAGGTCGAGGACCCCGACCTGCTCAAGGGCCTCTTCCACGTCGACCACCTGGCCACCCGCATCCGTAGGCACGCCGAGAACCTCGCGGTGCTCGGCGGCGCCGTCTCCCGGCGGCAGTGGAGCAATCCGGTGACCATGACCGAGGTCCTGCGCTCGGCGATCGCGGAGGTCGAGCAGTACCCACGGGTCAAACTGGTGCCGCCCATCGACGGCACCCTGCGCGGACACGCTGTCGCCGACGTGATCCACCTGCTGGCCGAACTCGTGGAGAACGCCACCGTGTTCTCCGCCCCGCACACCCAGGTGCTGCTCCGCGCCCAGCGCGTCACCGCGGGGCTCGCCCTGGAGGTCGAGGACCGCGGGCTGGGCATGCCGGGCCCCGAGCAGAAGCGGATGAACGCACTGCTCGCCGACCCCGACCAGGTCAACGTCGCCCACCTGCTCCAGGACGGCCGGATCGGGCTGTTCGTCGTCGCGTCCCTGGCCCGCAGACACGGAATCGCCGTACGGCTGCAGAGCAACATCTACGGCGGCACCCAGGCGGTACTCGTGCTGCCGCAGGTACTCCTGGGCATCGACGACGAGACCGCGGCGCGGGCAGGCGCCGCGCCGGTTCCGCCGCTCGGAGCCGTACACCGGCCCCCCGCCCAGGATGCGGCCCCCCTGCCCTCCGCAGCCTCCCAGCCCCCGCTGCCGCAAGCCGCCCAGGACCCACCGCGGCTGGACCAGCCGCCCCGGCAGACACGGCGCCCGGGTGAGGGACCGCCGCTGCCGCTCCGTGCCGAGCGTGTCGACGGTCCGAATCCTGCCGCGACCCCGCCCGTCACGGGCATGCTCCGCGACAACGATGCCGCAGCGGCACCGTACCGGGACGGTAGGGCACCGGTGACGGGTGCCGCCGGTGGCCCCGATGCCGTCGGCGATGCCCCGGGCCGTCCCCAGCTCCCCAGGCGCAGCAACCAGGAGCACCTGGTACCGCAACTGAGGGAAGCCCCCGTCCCTCGTACCGAGGACGAGGACGCCCTGCACGACCCGGGCCTGATGGCCGCCTTCCGGCGGGGGGTCGACCTTGCCGAGGCACAGTCGGCCGAGGACCCGGAACCCGCACCCTCCTACGACCCCGCCGACGGCTCCCCGCAGCGTGCGACGCCGGACACCCGGCCCGTGACGACGCCAGGCCACTTCCCCTCCGTCGGTGCGCAGCGGACCCACGCCCCGGCCCCGCTGCCGGTCCGCGGCCTCACGGCGGCGCAGGCCGGTGCGGAGCCGCCCGGGGAGGACTTCCTCGGGCTCCGGCTGCCCGAATCGGATCCACGAACCGAGAACACCTTCAAGGAGTCACCATGACGACCGATATGCCGTCCGGTCAGGTCTCGGACCTCGACTGGCTGCTGAGCGGGCTGGTCCAGCGCGTGCCGTACACGCGCAGCGCGGTCCTGCTCTCGGCCGATGGCCTGGTGAAATCCGTCCACGGCATGGACGCCGACAGCGCCGACCACATGGCGGCTCTGGCCGCGGGTCTGTACTCCCTCGGCCGCAGCGCCGGCGCCCGGTTCGGTGACAACGGCGATGTGCGGCAGGTCGTGGTCGAGCTCGACTCGACGCTCCTGTTCGTCTCGACCGCCGGATCCGGTACCTGTCTCGCCGTCCTCTCCGGCCGTGAGGCGGATGCCGCAGTGCTCGGCTACGAGATGGCCATGCTGGTCAAGAGCGTCCGCCCGTACCTGACGACCCCGCTCCGGCAACCCGCCGGAGCACCGTTCACCCCGGGGCTGTGAGCGTGCCGGCCCCGCAGGACGGGCCGTTGCTCGACGACGCGGCCGGCCGGCTCATCCGCCCGTACACCGTGAGCAACGGCCGCACCCGGCCGACCACCGTGCTCGATCTGCTCTCCCTGGTGATGGCGACGGGGAGCGAGCCGCAGGTGCACCTCGGCCCCGAGCACACGGTGGCGCTGGAGCTGTGCGGCGGCCCGACCTCCGTGGCCGAGATCGCCGCGCATCTCCGGCTGCCCGCCGTCATCACCAAGGTGCTCCTGTCCGACCTGGTCGACTGCGGCGCGGTCACCGCGCACGCCCCCGCATTCCATGACATTCCCACCGACCGATCTCTGCTGGAGGCAGTGCTCGATGGTCTACGACGACAGCTCTGACAGCACCCAAGGCTCCGAATGCTTTCCCGTGGCCCTCAAGGTCCTGGTCGCGGGGGGATTCGGCGTCGGCAAAACGACGTTCGTGGGCGCCGTCAGCGAGATCGCGCCGCTGAGCACCGAGGAGTTGCTGACCCAGGTCAGTGTGGGGACCGACAACCTCGAGGGCATCGAGTCCAAGACGGCCACCACCGTGGCCATGGACTTCGGCCGGATCACGCTGTCCGACCAGCATGTGCTCTACCTCTTCGGCACGCCCGGCCAGGAGCGGTTCTGGTTCATGTGGGACGAACTCTCCAAGGGTGCGCTGGGAGCTGTCGTGCTGGCCGACACACGCCGGCTCGCGGAGTGCTTCGCGGCCGTCGACTTCTTCGAGCGGCGGGGCATCGGATTCGTCGTCGCGGTCAACGAGTTCGACGGCGCCTACCGCTACGAACCCGACGAGGTGCGGTCCGCCCTCGACCTCGGACCCGAGGTACCGGTCGTGCTCTGCGACGCCAGGATCGCCAGCTCGGGCACGGGGGCACTCGTCACCCTGGTCCAGCACCTCATCAACGCGACCGCCCCGGCGCCGCTGTCCGGCTTCGGCGCCCGTACGTGATCCCTTACGGGACGGAACGCCCCCTGCTCACACCGGTCGACCGGGACGGGCCCGCCCGGGGCGCGCGGCTGCGCAGGCTCGGGCTGGGGGAGCGCACCGACACGTCGTTCGACAGCTTCGACGCCTTCGCCGACAGGGTGGCCGAAGTGACCGCCGCACCGTTCTCGATGGTCAACTTCATCGATGAGAACCAGCAGTTCTTCGCCGGGCTGCACACCCCGGCCGGCACCCGCAAGGGGTCCGGCCTCGGGGTGGCCGCGGCGAGCAGCGGCCGCGGGATCCGTCATCTCGCCAGGGACCACGGCTACTGCCCGCATGTCCTCGTGCGGCGCAAGGCCCTTGTGCTGGAGGACGTCTGCGACTACCCGCGCTTCGCGGGCAATCCGGTCGTCGACGACATGGGAATCCGCTCCTACCTCGGAGCTCCGCTGATCGACAGCACAGGTGTGGCGCTCGGTACGGTCTGCGCCGTCGACACCGTGCCGCGCCCCTGGGGTCGGGCGGGGCTGGACACCATCAAGCTGCTGGCGCGCGAACTCGTCGGGCAGATCGACCGCCGGAACGGGCACCGCGGCTGAACCGGCCGGTCATCCCGCCGGCGGCCTGCCCGTGCTGGCACGCAGGACGACCTCGCCCTCGATGCGGACCACCCGCGAACGGTGCTGCTTGCCCCCCGGTTCCCGCAGCGCCAGCGCGATCACGGTCTCACCCATCGCGGTGAGCGGCAGGGCCACCGTCGTGAGCGGCGGCGACAGTTCCCGTACGAGAGGGATGTCGTCGAATCCGGCCAGCGACACATCACCCGGTACCTCCAGCCCTTCCTCCCGGAGTGCGGCCAGGGCGCCGACAGCCATCACGTCGGTCACGGCGAACACACACGTCGGCCTGGGCCCCTCGCGGGCGAGCAGCCGGCGCGCCGCCTGATGACCGCCCTCCCGGGTGAACGCGCCCTCCACGACCACATCGAGGGCGATACCCGCCTCCGCGAGCCCTTCCCGGAACCCCCCGAGCCGGTCGGAGACCGTCGTCAGCGACACAGGTCCGGTGAGCACGGCGAACCTCCGGTGCCCGAGAGCCACCAGCGACCGTGCGAGCGCTGCAGCACCGGCGCGGTTCTCCGGCTGCACGGTGTCCACCCGCAGGCTGCGGTGCCGGCTGACCACGGCGACCCGGCCGCCGACGCGCACGTACGGTGCCAGCTCGGCCTCCATGGCGCGCTCCCACGCCCGGTCCTGGAAGCCGGAGCCGATGAGCAGGATCGCCCGGGCCCGCTGGGCCCGGAGCATGGACACGTACGCGATCTCCCTCGACGGCTCGCGGAAGGTGGAGGCCAGCATCACCAGCAGGTCCTGTTCGGCCGCCGCCCGCATCACACCGCTGGCCACCCCCGCGAAGTACGGGTCGCTGACGTCATGACAGATGACGCCCACCGTACGGTTGCTGCCCGCGCCGGCCAGGACCTGGGCGTGGGCGTTCGGGATGTAGCCGAGCCTGCCCGCCGCGGAGCGCACCCGCTCCCGCAGGTCGTCGCGGACCCGGGTGGTGCCGTTGAGCGCTCGCGACGCGGTGGCGAGCGAGACCCCGGCCTCGCGGGCCACGGCGTCGAGGGTCACATGCGTCGTCCTCACGCGGTCCGGCGGAAGCGGCCGGTCCGGTGCTTCCCGTTCACTCAACTCGACCCCCGAGGGTGCGGTGGTGGCAGAGCCCCGAACTTCGGGACGACCTATTGACCCTGCGTGTGATGAGTCATTAGCGTGGCCGGACCTTACCAGAAAGCGCTTTCTGAAAGCGCCTTCCCGGACGCCCGAATATTCCCCGGCCATCCACAACTTGCCCACAAATGCAGGGAGTTCGTAGTGAGCCAGAGCGCCGTGGCCAAGAGCCCCGCAGAAGTTGCGGGAGTAACCCGGCGGGCGGGCCCCTCCGTGGGGGAGCGGCTCGCCCGCGCGGCCGAGCAGAGCTGGCGTCCTGTCGCGCTGCTGCTGGCGTGCTTCGCCGTCTGGTGGGTGATCGCGGCGGCCGAGCTCGTGGAGCCGTATCTCGTACCGTCACCCGGTGCGACGCTGGACGTGCTGACCGGCAAGACGAGTTATCTCTGGCAGCACACCTGGGTGACCACCTACGAAACGCTGCTCGGCTTCCTCATCGCGGCGGCTGTCGGCGTACTGGCGGCCGTGATCATGGTCTACTCGTCGACCGTCGAGCGGACGCTCTACCCGATCCTGCTCTTCGCGCAGGTCGTCCCCAAGATCGCGATCGCCCCTCTGTTCGTCGTCTGGCTCGGATTCGGTATCGCGCCGAAGATCCTCATCGCTGTCCTCATCGCGTTCTTCCCCGTGGTGATCTCGATGGTCACCGGCCTCAAGGCGGTCGACCCGGAGATGCTCCAGCTGTCGGCGACCATGGGGGCGAAACCCTGGCAGACCTTCGTGAAGATCCGCTTCCCGGCCTCGTTGCCCCACCTCTTCTCGGGGCTCAAGGTCGCGGTCACGCTGGCTGTGACCGGCGCGGTCGTCGGCGAGTTCGTCGGCGCCAACGAAGGACTCGGCTACGTGATTCTCCAGGCCAACGGCAATCTCGACACACCGATGCTGTTCGCCGGGCTGCTCGTGATGTCCCTGATCGGCGTCGTCCTCTTCGTCGCCGTCGAGATCGCCGAGAAGCTCCTGCTCCCCTGGCACGCCAGCCGCAGGGAAACCTCCGCCACCACCTCGTACTGACCTCGTCGTGAGAAGGGCCAAGCCCATGCATGCGCGCAGACTACTGATCGGTGTCGTCCCCCTCGTCCTGATGGTCACCGCCTGCGGCGGGAACGAGCCGGCGACCACCACCAGCGACTCCGGCAAGAAGCTCGACCAGGTCACGCTGACACTCAACTGGTATCCGTACGGCGAGCACGCGCCGTTCTACTACGGCAAGCAGCAGAAAATCTTCGAGAAGCACGGCATCGACCTGAAGATCCAGGCCGGCCAGGGATCGCAGAAGACGGTGCAGGCGACCGCCGCCGGGCAGACCGACTTCGGCTGGGCCGACACCCCCGCGCTGCTTGCCGGGGTCGACAGCGGCGTCAAGGTGAAGAGTCTCGGCGTCTTCCTGCAGACCACCCCCGCCTCGGTGCAGGCCTTCGATGCCAAGGGCATCACGACGCCAGCGGATCTGAAGGGGAAAACCATCGCCGGGACCGCCGGTGACGCGCTGTCGAAGACCTTCCCGATCTTCCTGAAGAAGAACGGGATGAGCGATTCGGACGTCAAGGTCCAGAACACCGACCCGGCGGGCAAGATCGCCGCGGTGATCTCGGGGAAGACCGACGGGCTGCTCGGTTATGCCAGTGACCAGGGCCCCACCATGCAGAACAAGGCCGGCAAGCCCGTGTCGTATCTGCGCTTCTCGGAGCACGGGCTGAACTTCTACTCGAACGGCCTGCTCGCCGGTCAGAAGATCCTGGCTTCCCAGCCCGATCTCGCCAAGCGCATGACGCAGGCGGTCAGCGAGTCCTGGGCGGCGGCGGAGAAGGCCCCGGAGCCCGCGGTCAGTTCGATGGAGGGTGCCTCGGAGCAACTGCCACCGAAGACCGTGCTGGCGGAGCAGTTCGCCACGACGCTCACCCTGCTGCACACCACCTCGACCCAGGGCAAGGCGCCCGGAGTCAACACCGACGCAGACTGGCAGCAGACCATCGACGTCTTCGCCGAGGCGGGCATGGTCAGCGAGCCCAAGGCCGTATCGGACTACTGGGACCAGAAGTCGGCGCTGAAGGGATGACGATGTCGAAGGAGGACGCGAGGACGCGGCAGCGGCCGGGGGAGGGAGCCGTGACGGTCACCCCGGCCGTCGGACTGACGGACGTCTCGGTCAGGTTCCGCGGCAAGGAACGCGATGTCACAGCGGTCCAGGGGGTGTCGCTCGATGTGGAACCGGGCGAATTCGTCGCCGTCGTGGGCCCCTCGGGATGCGGCAAGTCGACCCTCCTCAAGCTGGTCGCCGGACTGCTGAGCCCGTCCGCGGGCGATGTCCGGGTCGGCGGTGAACAGGTCAAGGGGCCGCGTCACGACATCGGATACGTGTTCCAGCGCGCCGCTCTCCTCGAATGGCGCTCCGCGCGCCGCA
Source organism: Streptomyces sp. NPDC005566 (assembly GCF_040605575.1). Classification (NCBI taxonomy): domain Bacteria; kingdom Bacillati; phylum Actinomycetota; class Actinomycetes; order Kitasatosporales; family Streptomycetaceae; genus Streptomyces; species Streptomyces sp. NPDC005566. The sequence goes on from NZ_JBEXDB010000010.1 coordinate 42,846, forward strand.
ACATCCTGCTCCAGGCGGAGATCAGGAAGATGGTTCCGGCCGTGGCACGGGAGAGGGCCGACGCCCTGATCCGGATGACGGGTCTCGGTGGCTTCGAGAACGCGTACCCCTATGAGCTGTCCGGCGGCATGCAGCAACGGGTGGCCCTGTGCCGGGCGTTGCTGCACGAGCCGCCGGTGCTGCTGATGGACGAGCCGTTCGGCGCGCTGGACGCACTGACCCGCGAGCAGATGAACATGGAGCTCAACCGGATCTGGCGGGAGACCGGGACCACCGTGATCCTCGTGACGCACTCGATCTCCGAAGCGGTCTACCTGGCCGACAGGGTCGTGGTGATGAGCCCGCGTCCGGGCACCGTGGCCGAGATCATCGAGGTGGGTCTGCCCGCCGAGCGCGGGTACAGCGAGACCCTCGGGCGCCCTGAGTTCCATGCGGCGGCCACGCACATCCGCGACCTGCTGGGCGCGGCCTCGGCGCACGACTGACACGGAGCGCCGGACCGGGGGAGTACCCCGGTCCGGCGCCCGGAAGTATCCGTTCGGGACTGCGTGGACGCCGCACCCGGCTGCCGGTTCGGGACAGCGTGGACACCGTGCCCGGCTGCCGGTTCGGGACAGTGCGAACGCCTCACCGGAAGTACCGGTTCAGGACAGCGCGAACGCGTCCGCGAGCAGCCCCATCTGCGTGGCGAGCAGAGTGTCGCCGTGATGCCCCATGCCGGCGAACTGCCCCGCCGCCTCCAGCCCCACCGAGCCGTGCAGCTGGGCCCATACGAGCACCGCGCCCGCCAGCGCCCGCGCCGGCCCCGCCGTGTCCCCGGCGGCGTCCGCCACATACTCGGCGACCCAGGCGCCCACCGCCTCGTCGGTGGCGAGCCAGGCCGCCATCTCCGCCACCAGCACGCCCACCTCCGTCCCCGGGTCCCCTTCCGCGAAGACCGCCAGGAACGGCCCGAGCACGGCGCGTGCCCGGTCCCGCGTGTCGTCCGGGGCCACATAGCCGGGCACCGGTGCGCCCTGGATGAGCAGATAGCGGTGCGGCTCGGCGACCGCCCACGCCCGGTAGGCCGTGGCCAGCGCCCGCAGTCGGCCGCGCGGGCCCTGCGAGTCGGCAGAGGCCTCGGCCGCCGCCGCTGCGACGGCCGTCGCGGCGTCGTCGTACGCATCCCTGATCAGTGCGCTCAGCAGATCGTCACGGCTGGCGAAATACCGGTAGAGCGCCGGGCCCGAGAGCCCCATCTCCTTGGCGATACGGGTCAGTGCGAGCGCGCCGACACCTGACTCGGCCAGCTGCCGCAGGGCCGTGTCCTTGATCTCCGACCGGGTCTGCTCCCGGTACCTGGCACGCGGGCCCTGTTGGGCTGAGACCATCCCCGGCTCCTCGATTCTTGTCGCCTGCTATCTGTGCTCACGTTCGTTACGGAGTCTAACAAGAGAGGTTGTGATTCATCATTGCAGGAGTTACAGTCTCTAACAGTTGCAAGGCGACGTAGCGACGCATCGAGGCGAAGGAGCCCACCATGACCGCCGTATCCGAACTCCACACCGTGCTCGGCGCCGGACCGGCCGGCAGCGCCCTCGCCCGCGAGCTCGTCACGCGGGGCCACCGGGTCCGGCTGGTCGACAGGTCCGGGAAGGGACCCGAGACCGAGGGCGTCGAGCGGTTCGCCGCCGACGTGGCCACCGCCCAGGGCGCCCGCGCCGCCGTCGAGGGAGCAGCCGTCGTCCATCACTGCGTCAACGTCGGCTACCACCTCCAGGTCGAGGTCATGCCGCGGATCCAGGAGGCCGTCGTCGCCGCCGCCGAGGCGGTCGGCGCCCGCCTGGTCGTTCTCGACACGCTCTACCCGTACGGAGAGACGCACGGGGCGGTGATGACCGAGGACACCCCGTGGAACGCGACCACCCGCAAGGGCGTGATGCGCGCCGAACTGGACGCCCGCTACCTCGCGGCGCACGCCGAGGGCCGCGTCCGTGTCGTGCTGGGCCGGTCGGCCGACTTCATCGGCCCCGGCGTGCTCAACTCCACGCTGGGCGGCGCCGTCTTCCCGGCCGCGCTCACCGGGGGAGAGGTCCCGGCCCTCGGCGACATCGATCTGCCGCACAGCTACACGTACATCGGGGACGTCGCCGCGGGCCTTGCCACCCTCGGCGAGAATCCGGACGGTGACGGACGGGTCTGGCACCTGCCCACCGCTCCCGCGCTCACCACCCGGCAGATCCTCGCCATGACGGAGGAGCGCGTCGGCCGCCCCCTGAACATCACCGTCGTCGGCGAGCCTCGTCCGTTCGGTCCGTTCGACGAGGTCTTCATGGCGGAGTACGCCGAGATGTTCTACCAGCACACCGAGGGGCAGACGGTCGACTCCTCGGCGATCGAGAAGGCTTACGGGCTGGTCCCGACGCCGCTCCCGGAAGCCCTGGACGCCACCCTCGCCTGGTACGGGGAACTGCTTGCCGCCCACTGAACGCACGGACCGGCCCCGGGGGCGATGCGCTCATCCCGGGGCCGGTCCGCGCCCGTCTCAGTACCTCAGTACCGCAGTCGCGACAGATACGTATAGCTGGCCAGCGCCGAGGCGAACGGGTCGGCCGGCGAATCGTGTTCCACCAGCCACTGCTTCACCCCACCCTGCCGGGCCGTGTCGAACATCGCCGGGAAGTCCAGCACGCCCGACCCGACATCCTCGAAGCCCCCGTCGGGCGCCATGTCCTTCACATGGAGTGCGGGGAACCGCCTGGGATGACGCACGAAGAGCTCACCCGGAGCCGAGGCGCCGCCGTTCGCCGCCCAGTACAGGTCCAGCTCGAAACCGACCAGTTCGGGATCGGTCTCCGCCAGCAGGATGTCGTACAGGCTCACCCCGTCCACGACCTCGTGGTCGCTGCCGTGATTGTGGTAGAGCAGCTTCAGTCCCGTGTCACGCGCGGCCTGTCCCACCCTGTTGAACTCCCGGGCCACTTCCCGGTATCCGGCCGGCGAGTGCAGGGATCCCGGCAGGCTGGGCACCACGATCCACCGCCCTCCCAGCGTGTGGACGTCCTCCAGGGCCTGCGGCAGCCCGGCCCCCCTGACGATGTCGTAAGCGACGTGTTCGAGGACCGCTTCGAGGCCGGTCCCGTCGAGCATGCGGCGGATGTCTGCCGCGCTGTTGCCGTGCCGACCGCTCACCCCGACCGTGGCGTAGCCGATCTCGGCGAGCCGCTCCAGGGTGCCCCCGAAGTCCGTGGCCAGCGGCGTGCGCATCGTGTACAGGTGCATGCCGATGCCGGACGGGGGGATGCGCCTGCGGCAGCCGGAGGGTGCGGCCGACGCCGTCCCCGTACCCACTGCTGCGGCCGCGGCGATGCCCAGGGCCGAACCGAGAAACGCCCTTCGTGTGCCGTTCATGCCGTCACTCCCCTCCACTCACGTCGATCCGGACCGATCCGGTGCTGGTGTCGCCCTTGTCGTCGGTCACCGTCAGGTGCGCGGTGTACGCACCCGCGCGGGCATAGGTGTGCGTGGCGGTCGCGCCCTCCGGGACGGCGGGATCCGTGTTGTCACCGAAGTCCCAGTGGTACGAGGCGATCGTGCGCCCGCTCACCGGCTCGACCGCACTGCTCAGCGACACCGCGAGCGGCGCGGCACCACCGGCCGGGGTCGCCTTCACCCCGACCTTCGTACCGGGCTTCTTCTCCACGCCGGAGCCGTTGAAATGCAGCCAGTCGACCGAGAGCAGGTCGGCCTTCTCGCTGCTCCACCCGGGGTTGGTGAACACCGCGTACAGCTTCCTGCTGCTGCCGGGGTTCTTGAGTGCCGTGGTCGGCGACACGAACGAGCCCCAGCCGCCGGTGTTCGGGACGGATACGGAGCCGAGCAGCCGGCCGTCCGGTGAACCGGCCCGGAATTCGAGCGACCCGCCGAGGCCGCCGGACGACGCGCCGACCGTCACCGACGCGATGTTCTTGAGGTTCACCGGATCGAAGGCGACCCAGTCGCCGTCCTCGATCTCCGTCAGCCGCTTGCCGCCCGAGCCATCCGCCCGGTCCGCGACCACCACACCGTCGTGGGCACCTCCGGTCGAGGTGAAGTGCTCCGCCTCCCGGAACGTGGTGCGCAGCGTCAGTGATGTCGAGCCGGTGAGCGCGGGGGAGTCCGGGGCACCCTTGTCCGTGTACTGCGCGGTGATCCCGTAGTAGAGGTTCTGGCCCGGCCCGTGGCTGTCACCTGCGTCCGTGGCGATCTCACCTGTGCACCCCGTGTAGTTGTCGAGCGGGTGCAGATGCGTGTCGTGGCCGAGCTGGGACTGCACCACGACCCGCGAGCAGTCGATCGGCGCGTCCCGGCCGTCCTCCTTGTCCTTCACCTTCACGGTGAAGGGAATGGTGTCGCCGAAGCTGAACATTCCACCGTCCGGCGGCTGTTGGATCGTCACCTGTGGTCTGTTGTTGCCGACGGTGATGTCCTGGACCGCGAGCGCCGTCAGCCCGCCCGGCCCGGTGACCGTGAGGCGTGCCGTGAACAGGCCCTTGGTCCGGTAGGTGTACGAGGGGTTCGCTTCCCTCGAGTCGGTGCTGCCGTTGCCGTCGAAGTCCCAGGCGTACGTGACCGGTTGTTCGCCAGGAAGTCCGGATCCCGCGCTGGAGAACGCGACGGTCAGGGGAGCGGAGCCGTTGTCACCGTCGGTGGTGATCTTCGCGTCGGGCAGTCGGCCGTCACCGACGTAGTCGATGCGGTAGATGCCCGCACCCTCGTTGCTGCCACCACGGCCCGTACCGCTGCCGAGCCCGAAGTCGATGACGTACAGCGCCCCGTCCGGGCCGAAGTCGGCGTCGAACGGCTGGTTCCACTCCATGTCCTCGAAGACGCCGTTGATGGACTGGAGATCGCCGGCCGCCACCGGGGCGAACCTCGGATCCGAGAAGGTCTGCCCCTCCCGCTGGAAGGAGAACGTCTTGAACCAGCGGCGGGTCAGCTCGTAGGTGAGCCATTTCCCCTCGAAGTACTCGGGGAACTTGGTGCGGTAGGTGTTCTCCGGGTCGTAGTCGTAGACGGGACCGCTCATCGGGCCGCCGCCCCCGGTGCCGAGCTCCGGGAATCCGGCGGACGCCGAGTAGGCGTACCAGACGGTCGCCGGCTGGGCGGGCGGCAGTGCGCGCAGACCCGTGTTGTTCGGCGAGTCGTTGACGAGTGCGTCGCAGTCGAAGGCCGGACCCGAGGTCTTCGTCGTGAAGTCGTAGTCGTTGAAGGGGGTGTTGTCGCCGGTGCAGTACGGCCAGCCGAAGTTCCCCGCCTCGGTGATGCGGGTGTACTCGACCGTCCCCTCGGGCCCGCGTCCGGCAACGGCCTGCCTGGCGTCGGGGCCGTAGTCCGCGACCATCAGCGCGCCGCTCAGCGGGTCCGTCGTGATCCGGAACGGATTCCGCATGCCCATCGCGTAGATCTCCGGGCGGGTCCTGTCCGTGCCCGGTGCGAAGAGGTTGCCCTCGGGCACGGTGTACGTGCCGTCGTCCTCGGGAGTGATCCGGAGAACCTTGCCCCGCAGGTCGTTCGTGTTGCCGGAGGTGCCCTGTGCGTCCCAGGCGCGGCGGCCCTCGCCCTCGTCGATGGGCGCGAAGCCGTCGGAGGCGAACGGATCGGTGTTGTCGCCCGTCGCCGCGTACAGATTGCCGGCCTTGTCGAAGGTCAGCGAGCCGGCCATATGGGAGTTGGCCCTGCCCTCGCCGCGCAGGGTCGGGATGGTCAGCAGACGCTTCTCGGATGCGGGATCGACGGTGTTCCCGGAGGCGGTGAAGCGGGAGAGGTTCAGCCGTTTCTCGGTCTTGTCGGAATGCAGTAGATAGAGCCAGTTGTTCTCGGCGAACCCGGGATCGAGCGTGAGGCCGAGGAGCCCGTCGGACTGACTGGTCATCTCCGGCGTGTACGCGAAGTCCAGCGCCGTGGACACCTTCATGGTCTCCTGGTCGATGACCTTGAGCTTTCCGGTGCGCTGGGCGAAGAACACCCGTCGGTCGGGGGCGACGGCCAGTTCGAACGGGTCGGCGAGATCGCCCGTGGCCAGCGGAGTGCGCTGGAAGGAGCCCGTACGGGTGGCCGTGCAGTCACCCTCCTCGGCACCCGCGGCCCATTCGATGCCGCCCAGCAGATGCTTGACGAAGCCCTCTTCCTGGAAGGCCGCGGCCGCATGGCCGCCTGCGGTGAACCAGGAACGGCCGCCGTCGTAGTTCTGGCACCAGGACCACGGATGGTCCACACCCTCGTCGAGGCCGTCGACGCCGTCGCGCACCTTGATCTGCGCGAGGGTGTGCACCTTGGAGGTCGGGTCGGTGCGCCAGTTGTACCACTCCTCGGTGCGTTCCCAGAGGTCGGGAAGGTCCTTGGTGGAGGGGTGCGCGTGGTCGAGGACCTTGACGCGTCCGGTCTGCACCGCCGGGTGCTGGTCGAAGATGGCGCCGACGAGACCCTCGTACCAGTCCCAGTCGCGCTCACTGGCGGACGCGGCGTGCAGACCGACCCATCCGCCACCGGCCCGGATGTACTTCTGCAGGGCGGCGCGCTCATCGGCGGTCAGCAAGTCACCCTTCTCCGGTGTGGAGTTGGTGTTGTTGAACACGATCGCCTGGAAGCGGGCCAGATCGGTGTCGTTGAAGACGGCCGAGTCGTCCGTCGCCTCGACCTCGAATCCGTTCTCGGCGCCGAGCTTCCTGACCGCCTCGATCCCGGCGGGAATCGAGTCGTGGGTGAAGTTCGTGACCTCGGAGTACACCAGAACACGGAACGGAGCTGCCTGGGCTCTGGGTGGCGAGGCCACGAGCAGACCGAGGATCAGCGCCAGAAGCGCGGTGAGGGCGATGAGAGGCGGGGGGAGGGCGCGGGACGCGGGACTGCTCCGTAACGGGCGGCTGCTCATTGGGCGCTCCCTGTGCGGTTGAAGCCGACTGTGGGGTGTAGAAAGCGCTTTCTGGAGTGCGTTGTTCAGAGTAGGTTCACGTCTTCGGCGGGGTCAATGGGTCGGCAGCGCTCGGTGGGACTTCCCGTGATTGTCGGTGCCGGGCACTACGGTCGGATGGACCGCAGCCGCTGCAGCTCACCGGATCGGGGACCGTCGATGACCACCACCGCCGACGATGTACGCACCATCGCACTGGCCCTGCCCGACACGGCCGAGAAGCTCGCCTGGGGGAAGCCCACCTTCCGGGTGGCCGGCAAGATCTTCGCCGCCCTGGGCGACGACGACACCACCATCGGCGTGAAGTGCCCGGTCGAGGACCGGGCCGAGCTGATCGCCTCCGAGCCGGAGAAGTTCTTCGTCCGCGAGGGCCACGACGACAACTACGCCTGGCTGCGGGTGCGGCTCGCCGCTCTGGAGGACGCGGCCGAGCTGACGGCCGTCCTCACCGACTCCTGGCGGCAGGCCGCCCCGCGCAAGCTGCTCGACGCCCACCCGGAGCTGAGCCTTCCGCCCGCTTCCGGCGGCTGAGGGGCACTCAGGTCCTCAGGAACTCCGTGATCCGCTGCCGAAGGCCGCGAGGGTCCAGGCCGTGCGCCGCCAGGTGCTCCGCCTGCTGCCCGTACCTGCGCAGCTCGGCCCGGCCCACCCCGAGCCCGAGGACGCGGTGGGGCAGGTCGACGAGTGCGTCGCCCGCTGCAGCCGTGGACGTACCCGCCAGGTAGGGCTCGACTACCACGACATCGGCGGCCGGGCCCGCGCCGGCCGCCCGGCGCAGTCCCGCCGCGTCGAAGGGCCGCACCGTGGTCGCGTACAGCACGGTCACATCCAGGTCCTGCGTCGCCGCGAGCACGTTGTCGAGCATCGGTCCCACGGCGATCACCACGCCGCCCGTTCCCTCGCGGACCGTGTCGAAGCCGGTCCCGCCGACGGGGCGGCCCCGCTCGTTGGACTGGAGGGACAGGCGCACGTACACGCGGCCGTCCGCCGCGACTGCCTGCCGCACGAGCGCCTCGGCCTCGTCCGGGTGGCCCGGCACGTGCACCGTCCAGCCGTCGAGCGTGTCCAGGAGCGCGATATCGCCGGGCGACATGTGGGTGAAGCCCCCGGCCGGCCAGTCGTACGAGGCCCCGGCGCTGACCAGCACACCGCCGACCCCCTGGTGTCCCAGGTCCAGTTTCACCTGCTCGAAGGGCCGCTCCACCAGAAAGCTGGCGAAGGTGTGCATGAGCGGCCGCATCCCGGTCAGGGCCATTCCGGCCCCTGCCCCGATGAGCAGCTGTTCCCTGATCCCTACGTTGATCACCCGGTCCGGGTGCGTCCGCTCGGCCCGGTCGAAACCGTCCCGGCTGATCTCGGCGAGCACCAGGGCGAGGCGGGGGTCCTCGTCCAGCAGTCGTGAGGTGGTGGCGATGAACCGGTCACGCATGGTGTCCATGGGAAGTGTCTCCTTTGTCCTGTTTCGGCGTCGTCCTGCTTGGAGGTACGGCGTTCAGCGCTTGGGCGTCACGCGGGCGATCACGGCGTGCGGCCTGCCGGGATGCGGTGCGGTGAAGGCGTCGTACAGCGCCTCGTGGTCCCGGCCGTCCACTACCAGGACCGACCAGCCGGCAGCCTCGAACCGCGCGGCGATGCCCCCGGGCCTGGCGTGGGACGCGGAGGCGTTGTCGATCACCAGGGTGTGGAGCTGCTCCAGGCGGGCCGGGCCCGCGTAGGCGATCGCCTCGTGATTGCTGCCCTCGTCCAGCTCGGCGTCCCCCGTCAGGACCCAGACCCGCGGGTCGGTCAGTCCCTGCGCCCGGAGCCCCAGCGCACTGCCCACGGCCAGAGGGAGTCCGTGGCCGAGGGACCCGCTGCCGATCTCGGCACCCGGTACCAGCAGCCGGTCGGGGTGGTGCCCGAGCGGTGAGTCGTACGACCCGAAGCCGGGCAGGAGCTCCTCGCCGAAGAAGCCGCGTGCGGCCAGCACGGCGTAGTACGCCATCGGCCCGTGGCCCTTCGAGAGCAGGAGCCGGTCGCGGTCGGGGGCGTCGACGGTGGCGGGCGAGACCCGCAGCACCCGGTCGTACAGCACCCACAGGGCGTCCAGCGTGGAGGTCGCGGCGGGCCCGTGCTTCTCGTCACCCGTCATGAGGCTCATCAGCCGGTGCAGGTCGCTGTACCCGTGGACCGGCTGCGCGGCAGTCGTGTTCGTCATGCCGCCCAGCGTTGAACATCAAGCATGGTTGAGGTCAAGGGCCGGAATCGGGTTCGTGACCACCCGTCCAAGTGCGGTATTGTTCTCATGCGCGTTCAACCAGGGGAAAAGACCAGGTCAGACGGGCAGCGGGACGTGGCGCAGCTTGGTAGCGCACTTGACTGGGGGTCAAGGGGTCGCAGGTTCAAATCCTGTCGTCCCGACTCGAGAGAGTCGAGGTCAGGGCCGGTTTCGGAGCAATCCGAAACCGGCCCTTGACCGTTTTTGGGGACCAGCTGGGGACCAGCGTCCTTGACCGGGTCAGCGGGTCATGACGATGGGGCTCGGCAGCGAGCGTGGTGCGCGCAGCGCGTTGAAGTGGGCCGAGAGCGCCGTTCCGGCTGCTGTGATCTTGTGTACGTCGGGGTGCAGGTAGCGCTGGGTGGTGGTCAGGGAACCGTGGCCGGCGATCCTGCGTAGGACGTGTACGGGGACTCCGGCGTCGGCGAACCAGGTCAGTGCGGTGTGCCGGAGGTCATGGCGGCGCAGATGTTCGTAGCCGAGCTTGGTGACTACGTCGTCCCAGTGTGTGGCGTCACGCAGCACGGCGGTGGAGATGCGTCCGCCTCGTGGGCCGGTGAACAGTCGGGCGTCGGGATCGGGGCCGGCCGACAGGATGCGCTGGGCGACGAGGGGGCGGATCTCCTCGACGATGGGAACCTTGCGGGCCCGCTTGCCCTTGGTGCCCTTGTCGGTCAGTCCGCCGGGTGCGGGTGTGGTCTGGCGCCGCACGGTCCAGATCCACTGGGTCGTGTCGATGTCCCCGACGCGACAGCCTGAGATCTCTCCGATTCGTGCGGCGGTGCACGCGGCGAAGGTGACCACCTCTCCCCACCCCCGGTACTGGTCGTGGGATGCGGCGACGAGTGCGTCGGCCAGTGCGATGAGCGTCTCCCAGTCGGGGAGGGCCAGCGCGCGTGGGTCGAGGAGCTCGTCCTCGGCCTGCTTGTAGAGCTTCTGCCAGCCGGTGACCCGAGCGGGGTTTACCTTGATGATGCCGTCACGGACAGCCTGCTCCATGACGCGGACCAGGACGGCGATGGTGTTCTTCACTGTTGAGCGGCTGTGCTCGTCGGCGATCCAGTTCTGCACGGTGCGGTCGACAACGCCGTTAGTGATCATTCGGACCGGGAGATGGCCCAGGGCGGGGACGACACGAGTACGCCAGCCCGCGAGATATGGGTCGAGTGTCTTCAACTCCAGTCCGCGCAGGGCGAGATCCATTTTCGCATCACCGTATTCGGCGAGCTTCATGGTGGCGAGCGACGGGGCCAGCCCTGCCTCCGCGGCTTCCATAATGGACTGGAGCCACTCCTGTGCTTCGTCCTCGTCCGCCTTTCCTTCCGACAAGGAAAGACGGCGCTTCGTAGCCGGATCGAACCAGCGGACTCGCGCACGGTAGGGGGTTAGGCGATCAGGCCGGTACTCGATATCGGTGGTGAGCCGGACACCGACCGGTACAACGGATTTCTCGGCCATCAGGCTTCTCGGCGCGGGACGGTCCGGTGGCTGTGCAGCCATGCCTCAACGTCGAGCGCGCTGTACATGATGACGCGTTCCGAAACGGCGATGAACGGCGGGCCCTGGACGGAGGCCGAGCGGTGCGCCAACGGCGCAGGGTCGAGGAGTCTACACGCAGGCAGGTGGCAAGGTCGCTCGTCGAATACCAGGCGTTAGCCAGGAGGGAAGACCTGCTGTCATCTTGGACGAAAGGGGCATCGTCCACACTATTCGTGCGCGGATGGCGGTCTGGGTAGGCTGTTATCGGTTCGGTGGGCAAGTGTGGTGAATCTCCGGGTGGTATGGAGCACCAAAGTGACTCCGGGGAAATCCGTCGGCGGCGGGTGTCGCTGCTCGCAGATGGATCGATCCGGCGTGGTGCTCGGAGTAAACGGTGGACAACAATCGTCCGCGCAAACGCCGGTTTGGCTAACCGGCGATGTGCGGCTATGTTCCCCTCGCCTGCTACGAGATATCCGGAGGTGGCTACCGTTTGCGATGACGTTCGTCGCATGCGCAGAGTGGCCCCCTCAGTCACCCGCGGGTGCGATCGTCGACCACCGGCGGGCCTGGTCGATCAGCGCGATCGGGCAGAAGCTGGGGCTGGCCCGCGTCACCGACAGCGAGGTCGACCCTGACGATGGGGATGGCCTTGCTGGTGTCCTGGGAGCGCCGCACTGCTGGAGGGCGCGGCAGGTGGCGGCGGCACACTTGGCACGTGCTCGTTCATCCAGCGAGGGGCTCGACTGGATCACCTGGTTGCGCTGTGCGGCGATCTCGATGTGGTCGGCCAAGGGCCCCAGTGCCTACTTCCCAGGCGTGCCGAAAAGTCACACGGATAACCCCAGGATGACGGGGCAGCAGAGGCATTGACCCGCGCTCACCCCCCGGCCGCGAGAGCCCCCGGGCCCCACCAGCACCCCCGCTGGTGGGGCCGCCTCATATCTCGGGTGCCCCACGGACCAGGCAGCCATCTCCAGCAACAGCTACGCCCCAGGCACCGGGCTGCGATGGCGATGCGCGGTTCGGAGTCTGGTGATGAAGATGCCAGCGCTGGAGGTGAGGTCCCAGTGCCTTCCTGCGCCCGGTCGACTTCGATGATCCAGGGCAGCCTGAGGGGGGACGGCGCCGAGCATCACCAAGACCGCGACGTCGGCTATCCATGCTCACCACGGGTGCACCCTTCTCTTGACCAGGTGGCTGTCGATCATGGCGGCATCAAGTCCGGCCGGGGTCCCGGAGATGCGGTGAACGATGCGGTTCGGAGGGAGAGCCGAGGCTTGGGGCCGTGGCGCGTGGTCGGGCTCAGGTCATCGCGGATGGAGGATGTGCCGCCGTCCTCTCGCGCTCCTCGCGCTCTCGCAGTTCTCGAGCAGCCCTCTGCTGGGCGACAACCTCCTTCAGTCGACTAAGTTGCCAGTGGCCTGGGGCAACGGATGCGAGGAGCTGGCAGAAGGTGTCGAGGCTGTGTTCGTCGTGTATCTCTTCGTCGCGGGCGGATTCGAGCTGGCTGCGGATGTCGATCCAGCGGTTACCCCATTCGCGGACGTGCCAGTCGATCATTTCGTCGAGGAAGCGGGCTGCAGGGCCTGTGCCATTGAGTAGGCGTTGGCGTTTGAGGGATTGGCGTCCGGCGTTGATCTGCTCGAACTGCCAGAGGAGTTTGAAGTAGTGGTCCATGACCTCGTCAGGGTCTTCGTTGCTTCTGCCGCGCCGGTAGAACTCAAGTGAGCCACGGGAGGCGGCGGTGTCTCCTGAGGTGAGGTCGTTGTAGAGGGTGCGGGCAAGGTCGAAGCCGGCGCGGGTGCTGTTGCCGCGGGCGGCGTAGGCGGCGACAGTTGCTGCAAGGAGTGCCACACCAGCGGTGGGCAGAATACTGATTGTTGTGGTTGCCATGCCGTGGATGATGTCCGTCTTGGGCGGACCGGATGCAGTCAATAGGGTAATTCAGAGGGAGAGTTGAGGTGTCGCTGGATGGGCTAATCGCGGGCGCGGTGGTGGCGCATCAGGGACGGGTGTTGTTGATCCGTCGCGCGGTCCCGGCTGGCGGTCTCGTCTGGACGTTCCCGTCGGGGAAGGTTGAGGCGGGGGAGTCCGTCGAGGATGCTGCCACGCGGGAGACACTGGAGGAGGCTGGTGTAGTGGTGGAGCCGTTGCGGTGCTGGGTGAGCGGGTGCACCCTGCCACCGGCAGGAGGGTGGCCTACGTGGTGTGCCAATGGCTGTCGGGCGAAGCTCGGGTCGTATCGCCACGGGAGGTTGCGGAGGTGGCTTGGGTGCCGTCTTCTGAGCTTCAGCGGTGGATCCCGGGAGTGTTCGGGCCGGTGTGGGATTACCTGGTCGGGCCACGGTAGGTATCGAGGCCCGCACCATGGGTATGACGGCCTACCTCGAACATGGAACGACACCGAGAGCAGCGTCGAAAGCAGAGAACGCCGCGCGTCCTTGGGCGCTTGACAGACAGGAGCAGCATCGAAGTGGGCAGGATCGAGTACTACCACGACCACAAGGCCCCTAAGAGGTCCTAACAAAGGCGTTGGACGTGGCGGTGGGTGATGAGGCAGGTGGCGAGGCCGAGGAAGGCTTCGTGGATGTCGTCTCTTCTCTCCCAGCGGACGCGGAGTCGTCGGAATCCGTGGAACCAGGCGATCGTGCGCTCGACAACCCAGCGGTGAACGCCGAGGCCGGATCCGTGCGCAACTCCTCGGCGGGCGATCACCGGCCTGATGCCCTGCGCCCAGACCAGGCGCCGGTACTTGTCGTGGTCGTAGCCACGATCGCCAAGCAGGATGTCGGGCCGCCGACGCGGTCTTCCCACGAGACCCGGCACCGACGGGATCTTCGCCAGGAGGGGCATGAGCTGGGTGACGTCATTGCGGTTTCCACCGGTCAGGGACACCGCGAGTGGGATGCCCTGCCCCTCGACAAGGATGTGGTGCTTGCTGCCCGGCCGTGCGCGGTCGACCGGGCTGGGACCGCTTTTGGGCCGCGCCGAGCGGTCCGGGCATGGGAGGAGTCGATCACCGCCCGCGACCAGTCGAGCTTCCCCGCGGCTCGGAGCCTGGCCAGCAGCACCAGGTGCAGCCGGTCCCAGACGCCGGCCTCGTTCCATGCGGCAAGCCGTCGCCAGCACGTCATGCCCGAACCGAAGCCCAGCTCCTGCGGCAGATACTCCCACTGGATCCCCGTATGCAGCACGAACAAGATCCCGCACAACGCCTGCCGATCAGGAACTCTCGGCCGCCCGGCGACCAACTTCGGCCCCGGTCCAGGTAGTAACGGCTCGATGAGCGACCACAGTTCGTCCGAGACCACCCACGGACGTGACTCTTCTTCCCCACGAACAGTCCAACGAGCATCCAAGCCGACAGTCACATCGTCCGAGACTTCTGTTAGGACCTCTAACTGGTCTGACTGCTCGGCGAGGTTGACTTGGGGACCAGCTCTGGGGACCAGTGGTCTGTGCAGGGATTTTGAGCGCAGCGTCGGCCGTGATGAAGATCCGGGAAGGGGACGGATAAGCCCAGCACGTCGACCTCCTGATCGATGACGGCCCTCGGGCCTCCCTGTCGGACACCCTGGCAGAGCTTGATCGGGATCTTGGAGGGGTCGCGCGGGAACTGGCTTCGGCGTAACACCGGGGCGGGCCGCTGTTTGCCGGTCTGACTTCGTAAAGCCGGCCCCGGGATGGCAATGCTGACCCCCTGGGCACGTGGTGGGGCGGGAAACAGCTACTGCACGAGCGCGACGAGGGCAAGCTCAGCGAGGTCCCTGTCGAGCAGCTCCATGATTAACCTTGTCATTGGACCGTGTTTACGGGCTTCGGCGACTTTAGCCCACCCGCTGATGCGACTCTGAGTCTGTGGCTGGGCGCCTTGTGTCGCGCGCTTGTCGCAGCGGCCTACTTCGCCTCGCGCACCAGGGACTGCACCTCTGCGCGGATCTCCTCCTCCCGGCCCGCTGGTCGGCCGGCATCTCCGCTCTCGATCCGTAAGTTGCTGGTGACGGGGGCCGCAGCTTCCGTCGGGCCGTAGGATCTCGTCACCACGAGACCTCTGGGGGGCACTTGTCCGGCGCTGGCCAGCAACGCGAGGAATCGCCTTCGGCAGACCGCCTGCCGTTCGCATCAGTATTCGAATCGGTGTTGCGTGGATGGGCCTTCAACGCCCGTTCCGCAGTCGGCCCCTGCGCTTCGACCGATCCGGGAGCCGTGCGGCTCATCTGGCTGAAGAACATCGGGCGAGACGGTGCGATCGCGGAGCGAGATCCGGGAGCCGACGACTGGCGAAGTGAAGTACCAGAGCACCTTCGCCTCCGTGCCGGCGACATCCTGCTGTCTTCAGTAGTGTCCGGGCGCCCGAAGGCTGCCGTGGTCAGGGAGGTCGATCTGCCCGCTGTTGCTGTGCGAAGCCTTCTTGTACTGCGGCCCGTCGAGCCCTTGACGGCAGACCATGCCCGGCTGGTCCTCGCGTTCCTGCGCTCCAACGTTGTCGGTTCTCTCGCAGTCGGATCGCTTCAACAACACCTCAGACTGTCCGAGTTGAAGAAGTTGGAGTTGCCGAACGATGACCGGGCGCTGTCTGCGGCGCTGACCGACCTGTCCGTTGCCGAGCAACGCTTGGGAGGGTGGGCAGCAGAGGCCGGAAGGCTGGCAAATTCAGTCTTCGACGACCGGAGCACCGGCTCGGAGGGAGCCAGGCGGCGCATCATCGAAGCAGGCCAGGTAACTCGTCTCCGATCGCTCGCCGCCGCTCAACTGGACGATCCAGGCTTCATCATTCGTACGCGGTACCCCTATCCGATCGCGCTGCGGTGGCGGAACGTCGAGGCGCAGAAAACCGCTGGCGGCCAGGACGACGAGGGGAAGGAGTACTCAGCAGTTCTTGAGGCTGCGGAAACACTGCTTGGATACAGCGCGTTGGCCACTGTCGCCCTCGCGCACGAAGCCGGTATCAGCTTCAAGGCAATGGGGACCCTCAAACGGAAGATCGCGGGCGGCATTGGTGGCCCCGGCTTCGGGGACTGGAAGCGGGTCCTGGAGCAGATCGGGGAAGCAGCGGGCGTGTCCGACCTGCCTCCAGAGCACCCCCTCCACGATCTCGCGGCCCTTCTCGCGGATGACGAGGCTCAGGAGGCGTGCCAGAGTCTGAACATCAAGCGGAACGGCGACGCCCACGGTCGTACACACGTGCCTGCGGTCTCTGCCGCCAAGCTCGACGAGGCCCACAGCAGCCTGCGCCTGCTCATCGACCGAGCGCTCTTCCTCGCTGACCTTCAATTGCTCGAAGTGACCCAGGTGGTGTGGGATCGCCATGAGCAGTCAGACATTGTCACCCTGCGGCGGCTGATGGGAGACCATCCGGTGGTCCCCACTGAGAGAATTAGGTACACCGGACCCGATCGGATCGCGCCCATCCTGTACCTGGCCGATCGCGACCAAGGACTGCACCCGCTAGGACCATTCCTCACGTGCGAGAAGTGCGCGGAATGCGCTGCCCGATCGGTCTTCCACGTCGACAAGGAACAAGGGGCGCTCCTCCAGAAGAGCCTTGACCACGGCCACTCCTACCCGTACAGATCGGACGAAGAGGACCTGCGGGCAGTCGGCCTTCGAAGCGCCGGCCCCTGACTACCTGAGCCACGAAGTGCACCAGGGCCGGGGGTCTGCCCCGTTACCGGACCCGATCGGTCAGCCTGCGCGTGCACGCCCTGGCCGCCGGACGTGCACGAGCGGTCACGGTCGCCTGGCGCAAGGGCTCCAAACCAGCGATGTCCGCTCGCTGCGTGTTCGTGCGTGTCCGCCTCGCCGGCCGCCGCCCGAAACCCACCCTGGACGGTGTCGCACTGCGGTGGTTGATCGCTCAATGGCTAGAAGGGGAGAACGAGCCGGTCAAGTACTGGGTTTCCAACCTGCCAACCGACATCGCGGCTCAGGAGGGACTGCTGCACGAGTAGGTGACAGCGGGGTTATGCAGCCAGGGCTGCGGGTGGGGTCATGATGGCTCCGTACTCGACGGGGGTCAATCGGGCCAGGCGTTTCTGGCGCCGGCGGCGGTAGGTGCGTTCGATCCAGGTGACGATCGCGATCCGTAGTTCCTGGCGGGTGGGTGCAGCAGGTGCGGCGGCTACGCCATGCGCAGGCTCAGCGACACCCAACTGTCCTACTACCGTGCGGCTCACCAACTGCACGATATCAAGCAGCGACTCGACGGCATGAGCGGAATTCCCGACACCGACACCTCCACGGTGATCAACCGCCTGGAGGAACTGGTGGCCTGGTCGCCGGTCGACGAGGAACAGTGGTGCGGCAGCGATTCCTGGCAATGGCAGGACATCATCCGCGAGCTCAGACGCCAGGTGAGTCGCTACGGGATCGATGGAGGCTCTATGCGTTGACTCCGACGGTGGGTCGGGGCTGGAGTTGAGCGTAGCGGGTGGCGGCAGCCCGCTGCCATCCACAGTCGAAGTCGCCCTGAACCAACCCCGTGCGCCGCCTGTACGCCCTGTAGCGCCCCGGCGCGGACCTCTGGCTGGTGATCATGGAGACTGCCCGGACGCTCCAGGAACACTGGCCGAAGGTGTCGGCGCCGGAGAGGCGTTGACAGGGGGTGCCTCGCACCGCTGTGTCCCATCGGTAGGATCTCGGGCTTACTCGGCACTTGACGGACCTGCGGGGGGAAGCAGATCGATGGCAGCTATTGTGATCGTGCACGGCGTCGGAAACCAGTACCTGGGCAAGTACACGCTCCACAGCAGCGTCGCGCCCGCGCTGCTGGACGGCGTACGCCTGGCCGACGGCCCGCCGCTCAAGCCCGACGACGTGGAAGTCGCCTTCTACGGACATTGGTTCCGACCGCCCGGCACCACCTCCGCCAAGGGCGAACCGGCTTACGCCCACCGTGATGTGACGGATCCGTTCGAAACCGAACTGCTGCTGGCCCTCTGGCGGGAGGCGAACCGGCTGGAGCCGGACCGGGTGCCCGCGCCGGACCCGTCGGGCATCGGCACGGCACGGAGCAAGGCCGCCGTACCGTACTCGGTGCAACGAGCGCTGTACGCGCTCAGCAGATCGTCGTTTCTGGCGGGCGTGGCCGACCGCTTCCTGATCGGGGTCCTGAAACAGGTACACCGCTACCTCACCGACGACGTCGTCCGCGCAAGCGTCCAGCGGGAGATCGCCGACTGTGTGACCCCCGAGACCCGCGTGCTCGTCGGCCACTCCCTCGGATCCGTGATCGCGTACGAGGCGCTGTGCGCCCACCCCGAATGGCCCGTCACGACCCTGGTCACCATCGGCTCTCCGCTCGGCATCCCCAACTTGGTCTTCGACCGGCTGCGCCCGGCACCCCAGGCGGGCCGGGGCGCGTGGCCCGGTGGAGTGCGCCGATGGCACAACCTGTGCGACCGACGGGACGTCGTCGCCCTCGCCAAACGGCTCGCCCCCCTCTTCCCGGACCCGACGAGAACGGTCGACGACGTCCTCGTCGACAACGGCTGGCGCGCCCACGCCCTCGAACACCACCTCACGGCCGCCGAAACCGGCGCCGCCATAGCCGAGGGCCTGGCCGGGGGAGCGCGATGACGGGCACCGCCGTACCTCGGTGGGCGCTCGTCGCGGGAAACCGGGAGTACGAACACCTCGATCAACTGCCGGACGTCGACCTGGACCTCGACGTCATGGCCGAAGTGTTGTCCCGGCTCGGCTACGGTACCGCGCGCCGGGTCTCCGGCTGCACGACCGAGGGACTGCGCACGGAGCTGGCCGACTGGGCCGAGTCCGATGACGACCGAGGCGAGGGCACTCTGGTCCTCTACTACACCGGCCACGGCGACCGCAGCGCCGACGACCGCCACTACCTCCTGTGCAGGGACAGCCGCCCCGGGCGCCTCAAGGGCACGGCCCTGGCCACCGAGGACGTCGTCGGCATCGTGACGGAGACTGGCCTGCGGCGCCTCCTGCTGATCATCGACACCTGCTACGCCGGTCAGGGCTCCGTCGATGCCGTCCGCGAACTGGCCCGCAGCCTGACCGCGACGCGCGAGGCCGACCAGCACCGCCTCACGTCGTTCTCCGTCATCGCAGCTGCCCGGCCACTCGAACTCGCCGCGGACGGCGCCTTCGCCGAGGCCCTGCGCGACGCCGTCGACGACCCGACGCTCGGTGGCCCGCGCCAGCGCAAGCTGTTCGTGGAACAGGTCGTCGACCGGGTCAACGAACAGCTCGCCGAGCGCAGCCCCGGCCAGCACGCGACCTTCGGCACCCTGTGCGGCGACGAGGTCCCGCTGTTCCCGAACCCCCGGTACGCACCGGACGTTCCAGCGGAGGGCGTCGACCTCTCCGAGCAACGCGTCGCGCTCAGTGCGGAAGGGCGACGGCGACGGGAGGAAATGGTCATCCACTTCGGACCACGGGGTCGGGGAACCGAACGGACGGCCGAGCGGGGGACGTACTTCACCGGGCGGCGTGAAGCGCTGCGAGCCCTGACGGCGTGGGTGCACGGGAAGGACGACGACGAGTACCTCATGCACAGAATGGTGACCGCGGACATCCGGCCACGCCGGACGGTGTTCAGTGCCCAGCGTCAACTCGTGGTGACCGGCAGCCCCGGCGTGGGCAAGTCCGCACTGCTCGGCCGTCTTGTCGTGGAGAACTCCGAGGTCACCCGTCCGCCCGACCTGAGCGAACTGACCGGCCTCGCCGATCCACGAGACCTTGAGTGGCTTCTCGGTGTCTTCCAGGAAAAGGGGCGTATCCACGCGGCGATCCACGCCCGTCACAAACTGCTGTCCGACCTGGTCGCGGCGGTCGCGGACGCGGCCGGGCTGCCGGGCGGCACCGGTCGGGAGGAACTGCTGCATGCTCTGGCGGAGCGGTCCGAACCGCTCGTCCTCGTGATCGACGCCCTGGACGAGGCGGGCACGGCGAGCGGCGACGGCAGGGGCGGCGAGGCCGAACACATCGCTTCGGTGCTTCTCGCACCCCTTGCGGAGATCCCATGTGTACGGCTCCTCGTCGGCACCCGACCGGGGATTGTCGAAACCCTGGGCCGCCGGTTCACCACCCTGGATCTGGACGACCCGCAATGGGGCAGCGTTCAGGACGTGGCCGATTACGCGCACAAGCTGCTCCGGGCCCCCGACGGTCTCGGCAGTACCGGAGCGTATGAGGGCGTCGCCAGCTCCCGGCAGGTCGCCGAGGCAATCGCCGCGCACGCCGAGGGCAACAATTACCTCGTCGCCCGCTTGATCGCCCGGGCTCTCGCCCACCGCCCCGGCCCTCTCGACACCAAGACCCCCGGCTGGCGGCAGCAGATCCCGCGTCCCACGGACAGACCGTCCCTCACAGCCGGCCCCGCCTTCCGCTGGGCCCTGCGCGACCAGCTCCACGAACACGCCGACCGAGCCCGCTCCCTGCTGCTTCCCCTCGCCCTGGCCCAGGGTACGGGGCTGCCCAGTGCCACGGTGTGGCCGGCGATCGCCTCGGAGCTGACGAGCGTCCCGGTGACGGCGGACGATATCTGGTGGGTGATGCGGGCCGCGGGCGCGCACATCGTCGAGGAACTGGACGACGACGGGCGCTCGGTCTACCGCCTCTACCACGAGTCGTTCGCGGTCGAGTTGCGCGCGGACGCGGCACCTGGTGCCCCGACCGCCATCACCCGCGCCCTGCTCTCCCTCGTCCCCACTGATGCGGCAACGGGCCTGCGCGACTGGTCGGGAGCGGACCCCTACATCCTGGCTCACCTCGCCACCCATGCCGCGGGCTGCGGCCTCCTCGACGACCTGGTCTGCGACCCGGGATTTCTCGTCCACGCCGAACCGACGGCCTTGCAACGGGGGCTACCGACCGTACGGTCCGCTCCGGCAAGAGCCGCGCGGGCCGTCTACGACCAAGTGGGGCCAGAGCTGTCCCGGGAACCCGATCCACAGGCAAGGCTGGCCCAACTCCAGCTGTCCGCGCTTCAGTCGGGCGCCCATGAGCTCACCGAAGCGGCAGGGGCCCGGGGCGGCGAGCGTCCGCCTTGGGACACCCGGTGGACCCTGCCCCTCGACGCCAGGGCCGCGGGCTACCGGGCGATCGGCAGTTACGAGGGTGAGGTGACCGCTGTCACCCTGCTGGATTTCGACGGTCGGAAGGTGGTCGTCACGGCGGAGACCCCGAACCGGGTACGGCTGTGGGACTTCGCCACGGGAACGAGCCTGGGCGAACTGCCGGGCGCCGCCGCTCATCCCGTTCGAGCCCTCGCCCCGCTGCCCGGCGCGGAGTCCTCGCGTCTCCTCGTCCTGTCCGGTGCCCAGGAGGGGTTCGGTTCCCGGGCGGTGCTCGGGCTCTTCGATCTGCGTACCCTCGCCCCCGCAGGACCCTCGGTGCAGACTCGGGCGTTCGGGTGGGCCGTCACGGACGTCGAAGGCCGGCCCGTCGTGGCGCTGCTGGAACCCGGGGCGATCCTCCTGGTGGATCCGACCGACGGCAAGAGACTGACGCGTGTCCCCGTGCCCCACGTCGGACACACACCCCTGTGGTGGTACGGATCGCGCGGCGGCTGGCGGATCGGCATGGGCATGCGCGCGGGGCGACTCGTGGTGGTGATCGCTGGCAGTGACGTGGACAGCGTGGGCAACGGACGGATCTGGGAGTGGGCCGTTGACCCGGGCGCAGGGTGGCGGGTGACGAGGTCCTCCCCTCCACGCCGCGCCAAGGGCCACGTGATCCTTTCCGTGACCGTGTGGGAGGACAGGACGTGGGTGGTTTCGACGCTCGCGAATCCGCCGCTGGCGACGGATCGGCAGCGCCAGCGGATCGTGCGCAGCAACACCCTGGCCGAGTGGACGGAATACCGGCGGTTGAGCTGGGCGGAGCTCGTCTCGGCTCCCGGTGAGAAGTTCCTGCTCTGCTACGGAGAACCCGACGACGAACTTGGGGTCGTCGGCCTCGACGGCCGCCCGCGGGCTGCCGCCACGGTCAGTGGAACCCCCGCGTTCTTCCGCCATGTCCGGGCAGACGCCCAAGGACATCACGTCCTGTCCTGGCAGGGTGACAGTCCTGCTCCGAGGGTGTGGACCCTGCGGGCACCGACGGGCCCGCCGAGCCGACGGAAACACCGCGGCCGGCTCCGGCCCACCCTGAGCGCCGGTCAGTACGCCGGCCGCCAGTCGTTCTTCCTCCTCGACAGGTTCCTCGACGCCGCCACGGGGGATGATGTGACTCCCCCGCGCGGGCACGCGGCCCCGAACCGCCGCACAGTCGGCCACCCGGAACTGCCACCCCTGCGATACAGCTGGCAGGACATGTTCTGGGGCCCGACCCACGTGACCTTCCTCGACAAAGACCCG
Source organism: Streptomyces sp. NPDC005566 (assembly GCF_040605575.1). Taxonomy (NCBI): domain Bacteria; kingdom Bacillati; phylum Actinomycetota; class Actinomycetes; order Kitasatosporales; family Streptomycetaceae; genus Streptomyces; species Streptomyces sp. NPDC005566. Next base: position 64,846 of record NZ_JBEXDB010000010.1, read on the forward strand.
CTCGACCTGCGACTCCCGAACCGTCTGACACCAGGACTCGGCCGGCTCCAGGGCAAGGACGTGATCGTCGGCCCCCACAGCGACCGGTTCAGAGCATGGTCGTTGGACGGAGAGCTGATCGGGCAGTGGAGCACGCACGGCAACGGGGCACCGGTGCAGTACGTCGAACACGAAGGAAACCTGCTCGCCGCGGTGCCACACGCACAAGGCGGTGGGATCCAGGTCTACTCCTTCCCAGACGGCACGCCCGGTTTCTCTCTGCTCAGGTCCTCCGTCCCTCCGCTGAGTGGCCATCACCTGGCCCTGTGGCGCGGCGAACCGGTGATTGGCGTCCTGCTCGACGGCGGAATCTCGGTGTTCCACGCCCTCTCGGGCAAGCCGATGTGGCGCTATGAGGACATCAGCCACCGTCGGGCTTCCCCGATCCTCAGGTTGCTGACCGTGCATGGCCGCCGCCTCGCACTTGTCGTCCGCCCCGACCAGAGCCTGACCTTCCTGGACGCCGACGCGGATCGAGTCGCCTTCCGCGTCCATCCCGGTGCCAGGGTGGACGCCGTTGCCATCGCGGGCGAAGACCTCCTCGGTGTCCTCACCACGAAGGACTTCACCTGTCTCCGTCTGCCCGCCCACTGAGGCGACACCTCACCGACCTCGCCACCTCACCCCCATTCCAACGTCCCGGATACGGCCGGATTCCGAGAGCCCGGCCGCTCCACCCTCGTCCAACAGACACGACTGTCGGATGAGTCACCGTTGCGCGGTGTGGGCCTTGCTGTTGCGGCGATCACTGGCCAACGGAACGTGCCCTATGGGGACCAGTTGGGGACCACACGGTGTCCGCACACCTGAACGGCACGCACGTCGCCGCGCGCCATGCTCCCTAATTTCTAGCTGTATGTGCAGACAAAAGGGATGACCTCTACTCCTGGGGGTCAAGGGGTCGCAGGTTCAAATCCTGTCGTCCCGACTTTACGAAGTCGCAGGTCAGGGGCCATTTCAGAGGAAATCTGAAGCGGCCTTTCGATCATTCCTGGGGACCAGCTGGGGACCGAGTTGGGGACCAGCGCAATTGACTGGGCTGAAGCGCACCTTGACCCGGTCAAGGTGCGCCATGCGGTCCGTTGACGTGCGCACTTTCTTCCCTCTGCGGGCCGATGCCCGTGCGGCCGTGTCCATCCGACGCCTCTGCCGGTAGCGGCCTGTGCTCCTGCTTATGGTCCGGGTCCGACCAATGACAGGTGCTGCGGTGCAGTAGTGGTGGCAGGACAGCACCGTCGAGGGGCGCGGCCGTCCCAGGTGGCGTAGTGCAGTCGTGACGACAGTGTGGGGGCAGACGGAGTTTGCGACCTATGGTCTCGCTCTATCCGCCTGAGAGACCCTGCCCAGCCGGGGCTCTCGCTGACGGTTCTCAGTCGAAGATTGCGTATAGGTCCTTCATCAGGGTGGTGGGGCCGCTCCGCGGAACCGCTGGTGGCTCCCGGGTGATCGGACGGCCGACGCCGACATAACGTGCCGGGGCCAGCGCGTACTCATGCTCCCGCACAGTCGCCAGGTCCGCCGAGAAGCAGAAGCCGGACTCGTCTTGGTAGGCCAGGTTTGCTTCCCTTGCTGATGCCGTGCCTCGCCAGGCGTGGTACGTGCTGGCGATTTTCGCGAGGTCAGCTTCTGTCAGAGTCCGCTCGGTCCGGTCGACCATCTCGCCCATTCCGTGGGCGTCGATGAAGAGGGTTTTGCCGCGCCGGTCGTCCAGGCGTTTCGCGCTCTGGGGGGACTTGTCTTTGGTCAGGAACCACAGGCAGGCCGGGATCTGGGTCGTCCGGAATAGTTGGGGCGGCAATGCAACCATGCAGGCGACCAGGTCCGCTTCCACCATTGCCTGGCGGATCTCGGCCTCGACTCTGGGCGCGGAGTGCGAGCCGTTGGCGAGGACGACGGCGGCCGTCCCGCGGTCGGCCAGTTTTGAGACGGCGTGCTGGAGCCACGCGAAGTTGGCGTTGTTGCTAGGGGGAATCCCGTACCGCCAGCGGGAGTCGCTCCGGTCCCGTGCCCAGTCCTTGATGTTGAACGGCGGGTTGGCCATGACGAAGTCGGCCTTGAGGTCCGGGTGCTTGTCGTCGGCCAAGGTGTCGCCCCATCGGGCGGCCAGGTTGCCTTCGATGCCGTGGATGGCGAGGTTCATTTTGGCCAGGCGCCAGGTACGCTCGTTGAGCTCCTGGCCGTAGACCGCGATGTCGGCCTGGTAGCCGTGACCCTCGTGTGCCTCGATGTACTTGTTCGCCTGGACGAGCATGCCGCCCGAGCCGCACGCCGGGTCGTACACGCGCCCGTTGTGCGGCTCCAGAATCTCCACGATCAGCCGGACCACCGACTGCGGGGTGTAGAACTCGCCGCCCCGCCTGCCTTCTGCGCGCGCGAAATTGTCGAGGAAGTACTCGTACACCTCCACCAGCACGTTCTGCGCTGGCCTGTCGGCGGTGCCGCCGAAGCGAGCGTCGCTGATGAGTTCGACGAGTTCGGCCAGGTGCCTTTGGTCGATGTTGTCGCGGTTGAAGACCTTGGGGAGAACACCGGTCAGAGAGGCATTCGATCGCATGACCGTGTCCATCGCTTCGTCGAGGAGCTCGCCCACACCCTGGCTCTTGGCGTTCGCGGAGATCCAGGACCAACGGGCGGTCTCCGGTACCCAGAAGACGTGCGCGCCGGTGTACTCGTCGCGGTCCTCCAGGAAGTTGCTGATCTGGTCCTCGGAGACGCCGTCCTCGACAAGTTCCTTGGCAAGCTTGCTCCGGTGCTCCTCGAACGCGTCGGAGACGTACTTCAGGAAAATCAGCCCGAGTACGAACTCCTTGTACAGGGCGGTGTCGATGGAGCCGCGCAGCTTGTCGGCCGCCTTCCAGAGGATCGCCTGGAGCTCCTTGGAGGTGGAGGCGCCCAAAGTCTCCTCCTGCTCGGTGGACTTCTTCTTGCGCGGCGGCATGCGATGCACGGCCCCTTCCCTAAGCGATTGTCCACGACTGAGGTGTGAAGTGTCTCGCGAGCGTTGTACCGTACCGGCGACCTACTGTTTTTCTGATTGTCTTGAACCGGGGGCGGGGCGAAGGTGTCGACTATCGGTCTGGCCGCAGCCATTGAGGAGCTGCGCCAAGAGCTATACGAAGCGCAGCGGCTTGGCGCCAACCAGCAGTTCGCCTTCGGCGTCGAAGAGGCGGAGCTGGAACTCCAGCTCGAACTGCGCAAGTCCGCCAAGGGAGACGGCAAGCTTTCCTTCGGCGTGGTTGCCGTCGGCGCGGGGGGCGACCAAGCCACCGTCCGTACCCACAAGCTGGTTCTGAAGCTGTCGGTGAAGGACCGGGCCCTCGGAGGCGCGCGCCCCGAGATCGGCGACGACGAGTTCGGGTCGCTGGACGAGGAGTGACGTGGATCGCCGCAGACTGGCGCTGATCCGCAGCGGGGGCACCGGTGAGGGGCGTCTCACCGTCGGCTCCGGCTATCTGATCGCCCCGCGGCTCGTACTGACCGCCCGCCATGTGCTGGAGGACCGCGACACAGGAACGCTGTGGCCGGTCATCACCGTACGCGTAGGCCACCACCTCGACGGCGAGACGACGCGCGTGGACGCGGAGCTGCTCTGGGCTCACCCGGACGGACTGGACGTCGCGCTGCTGCGCATCGACCGCAAGATCGATCCGGCCGGCTCCGTCCGCTGGGGCTGCCCCGCGGGCACCGCGCCGCTGCCGTACGAGGGCCTCGGCTACCCCTGGGCCGCCAAAGGGGAGACCCGGGGGCCGGAGCACCTGCGCGGTCTCCTGCCGGTCCTCTCCGGAGGCAAGGACCGCTACGTCCTTGACCAGGGACCGGCCCCCACCGCCCGTACCGACGGCGGGAACGCTTGGGGCGGGGCCTCGGGGGCGGCGATCTTCTGCGGCGGCCACCTCGTCGGCGTCGTGACCGAGGAGGACCACGCCTACGGAGCCCGCCGACTGATCGCCCTGCCGGTGTCCTCCTTCGCCGGGGACGGCGGCTTCGTGTCCCACGTCGAGGAGCAAACCGGTCGGTCTCCCGAGCTGAGTGCGATCGGCGCGTCCCTGCCCGAGGCCGGGCCCGCCGCCGAGCGCACGCCCGATGCGCGCGAACTGGAAAAGCTGCTCGCGCCGTTGTTCTCGTACCCCGGCGTCCGTGTCGATCACGCCCGGGCCCTGGCGCGCGAACTGGGCTACGAGGCCCAGGGCTATGAACCCACTGCTGCCGACCTCGTGGCGCTCCTCATGGCGCATCCCCGGGCGCTCCCGTCGCTCGGCGAAGCCCTCGCGAGCAGCGCGCAGGGGACGGCTCGCGCCGCTCTGACTCATCTGTTCTCGTGGGCCAGGCCACTGGACTGCGCGTCGCTGCTCTCCGTGAACGAGTACGACGCCCTGATCGGCCTGCTACGCCGGGTCTGCGAGAAGCAGCCGGCGCTGCTGCCCCGAACAGCCGGTGAGGCGCTGCGGTACGTCGTTCTCCCGGAGATCCTCACCCGTCCGCAGCTCGGCGAGGACGACGTCTGCGGCGTGGTCGAGGGCTTGGAGGATCTATCCGACGGTGTGAGCGGCCCCGAGGGCGCCCCGCCGGTGCCGGCGCTGCTGCGGCTCGTCGAGTACGTGGCGGCGGCCGCGGGCGACGGGCTGGGCGACGACCTGCGCGCGTGGTCGGGGAAGACTGCCCGGCGGCTCGGTATCCACGCCGGGGCCCTGGGCGAGCGGCGTGCGGACGCCGCCCAGTGGGCGAAGCGCGCAGTGTCGCCAGTGTCGCGGGTCGTGATGGAGTTGGCACACGACCCCGCCGCGGGGGACAACCGGTACCGGGCCCGGATTCTGCTCGTCCGCGGCGACGGTTCGTACCGCGTGCTCAAGGAGGCGGAGTCGGAGCCCAAGACCCCGCGGGAGGCGGCGAGCAGCCTGAGCGAGGCGGTCTTCGCCGCGGCCCAGGAGCCGGGGCAAGGCGACCATGTGCCGTGGGTGACCGTCGTGGTCGACCGGGCGGGGCTCGACTTGGCCGTCGACGAATGGGAGCCCGGAGCGCTCGACGACATCCTTCCGGCGTGGCCGATCGGAGCGGACTACCGTGTTTCCCTGAGCTGCCCGGAACTCAGTGACCAGAGGCCGGAACGCGAAGGCGACCAGGAACGCCGGTGGAAGAACGGACGCGCGTCGGTGCTCGTCACCAGCCGGACGTCCGGCGACGCCAGGCAGCTTGTGAATCTGCTGAAGACCAAGCATCGTGATACCGCGCGGGTGGTCCTCCACGGCCCCGCCGACGAGCGCCGGTCCTGGTTGCTGACATGTCTCGTCCTGGGCGTCCCGGTCGTGCTGTGGGACCGTGGGGCCATCGGCTACGAGGACGCAGGGAGACTGGAGATCCTGGCTCCCGCTGGCGACCTGGAGGCACTTCCCGAGCGGGTCCGGGATTTCCGGAGCGACTCGGCGGCTTGCCCGGCGGAGCTGCGGGCACGGCCCTCCCTCGTGTGGGAACCGGAAGGCCGTCTCCCGCGGACTGAGTCGCTTCAACTGAGTGACCCCTGGAGAGGATCGCACGCGTCATGACCACCTCAGAGCCCCTGGCCGGTACAAGCCCTCGGCTTTCATCCTCCGACGGCGGAGGCGACGACTGGTGGCTGTTCCGTGGGGACGGTGAGCGCCGTGAGGCGCCGTTCCCCGCCGCACCCCCGTGGCGCCGGTTTGACCGGCAGGAGACCGTGACCGGTGACAGGGTCCCGTACCCGCGGCCCTACCTCATCGGCCCCGACGAGGTAGAGGTGGTGAACGCGGCACTCCACCTGCGCCGGCCCCTCCTGGTGACCGGGCAGCCCGGCACGGGCAAGTCCTCGCTGGCCCACGCCATCGCCCACGAACTCGCGCTCGGCCGTGTCCTGCAGTGGCCAGTGAACAGCCGCTCAACACTTCAGGACGCCCTTTACCACTACGACGCTGTCGGCCGGCTGCGCGAGGCGACTTTGCGGCACGACGCGGACGGCACGGAACCGGACATCGGCCAGTACATCCGGCTCGGCCCCCTGGGCAACGCGCTTGTGCCCCGGGAGCGCCCCCGCGTGCTGCTCATCGACGAACTGGACAAGGGTGACGTCGACCTGCCCAACGACCTGCTGACCGTCTTCGAGGAGGGTGAGTTCGCCATCTCCGAACTCACCCGGCTGCCCGCGAGCCACGCACCGGTACACGTTCGGACCGACAACCTGGATGAGACCGCCCCGGTCACGCGCGGCCGCGTCCGCTGCGCTGAGTTCCCGGTCGTAGTCATCACCAGCAACGGCGAACGGGAATTCCCGCCCGCCTTCCTGCGGCGCTGCGTCCGCCTCGATCTCCCCGAGCCCAACGAGCGGCGGCTTCGGGAGATCGTCGCCGCGCACCTCGGCCCCGACGCCTTGGACGACACCGACGACCTGCTGCGGGAGTTCCTCGAACGCCGTGCCGAGGGCGAACTGGCCACCGATCAGCTGCTCAACGCCGTATTCCTCCGCAAAGGTGGCGTGAACCTCGACGCGGCTTCCCTCATCCAAGGCGTCCTGCACCGTCTCGGCGGAGCCGTGTGACGCCGTGATCTCGCGCGTGACGAAGGCCCTGGCCGAGAGCGGGGTGGAGCTCTCCCACGAGGAACTCCTCGACGCCATGTGGCTCGCCGGGAAGCTGCCCCGAGACTCCGGGCCCCTGGCGCGCTCCGCCGGCACGGCCGCTGCAACCTCGGAGCGGCACCGCGAGTCCCACCACGACGAGCCGACCGTGCCGGCGGCCGAGACCGCGGAGCCCGCACCAGAGCCGACCGCTGCAGAGTCCGCGAGGAAGCAATCCGCGCGTCCGCTCCTGGCCTCAGCGGAGCCCAGTCCCGACAAAGACGCGCAGGCGCCCGCGGGCCTGACGCGGGCGGTCGCAGTCCGCGCCCCGGACAGCAGTACCCTCGGCGCCGGGCAGCTCCGGCTCGGCAAGTCCCTCCGGCCGCTGCGGCAGCGTTTCCCCGACCGGCGCCAGCATGAACTTGACGTCACACGGACCGTCGCTGCCATCGCTGAGACGGGCGTGCCCGAGACTGCCACCCGTGCGGTGCGCACTCGCTGGCTGTCCCTGGCCCTCGTGGTTGACGACGGGGTCTCCATGGTCCTCTGGCAGCGGCTCGCCGCCGATGTTCGGGCGCTGATGGAACGTGCCGGGGCCTTCCGAGACGTGCGTGTGTACGGACTTGACACGCGCAGCGGCACTCCGTCCCTGCGGACCAGCCCGTACCGTCACCGCGGCCGGCTCTTTACGCCGGAGACCCTGTGCGACCCGACAGGCAACACCCTCGTCCTGGTCGTCAGCGACGGTGTGGGCGAAGCCTGGCGGGACGGCGGGATGCGCCAGGTGACCGACCGCTGGGGACGTTGCGGTCCCACCGCGATCATCCAGGCACTGCCGTCCCGGCTTTGGGCGAGCACCGGCATCGGCGCACGGCGCTGGCAGGTCACCACCCATCGCCGCGGCGGCCCCACCCGCGCCTGGCACGTCACCGACCCGGACCTGCCGCCGGACCTCGTCCGCTTCGACTCCATACCCGTCCCGGTTCTCGCGCCGACCCCTGCGGCCGTCGCCGACTGGGCGTGGCTCGTCGCCTCACCCGGCGGCACAGCGCTCCTCCCACTATGGGACGCCAGCCGGCCCAGCTCCAGCCGGACCGCAGCCGGCGCCCGGGACGGCGACACCGCCGAAGCGGTACTCCGCTTCAGGGAGGCCGCGACCGCCGACGCGTATCGGCTCGCGGCCCACATGGCGGCCGTCACCCCCGCCACGCCGCCAGTGATGCGCCTGGTGCAGGCCGCCCTCGGACCACCGACAGACATCGGCCACCTCATGGAGGTGTTCCTGGGGGGCTTGATGCACGAGCTCGACTCCGACGGGGCGGACCGGCTGCCGTACCATAGGCGGTTCGACTTCACGGACGACGCCCGGCGCGTCCTCCTCAGCGCCGTCTCCCTGAGGGAACTGCTGCGCACCGCCGAGGCCGTGACGCGGCACATTGAGGCCGCCGTCGGCCGCGCCCCGGTCTTCCCGGCATGGGTCGGACACCCGGACGGCGCGGCCGTCATCGACGACACCGCACGCTCCTTCGGCTGGCTTCGGGAGCAGGTGCTGACGCGACTCGGCATCCCGTCCGCCGATACCGGGCCGGTGACGCCCGGACCGGAACGGCCCCGTGTCCCCGGGGGCGAGAGCGGGGATTCTGCCAGGCCCCGGGACGCAGCAGCTGCCGGGACTGACGAGGCGTACGACGACGCCTCGGGTGAGGCCCTGCCAGTCGGCTGGGTGGAGCTCCTGCCGGAGGACCCGGTACGGCTCGGTCGGTTCCGGCTCCGTGGCCGCAGTACCCATGGTTGGCCCCACTTGACGATGTACCTGGCCGAGGACGATGACGGCACCGTCGCCACGGTCCGGGCGCCGGTCGTGCTGCATACCCGCGACCCTGGAACCGCGCGGGACCTCGTCCGGACGGAAGCCGAGTGCCTGACGCGCATGCAGGGCATGCATGCCCCCGCACTCCTCGGCGTGGCGGCGCCCACTACGGGGGAGCTGCCGTGGGTCGCGGCGAGCTGCGTCCACCGCCGCGCAGACGCCCCGTCCTCACCGCCCGCACCGAACCTGCGCGCCGTCCTCGACGAACACGGGGGAACGGTCCCGAAGGAGCTCTTCTTGCGGATCGGGCTGGGCCTGACGGAGGCCGTTGCCCTCGCCCACTCCCGGAGGCTCGTGCACGGCTCGCTCTCACCCCTGGCCGTTCTCGTGACCGACCGCGACGTCCGGCTGGTCGGCTGGGCGACCGCGACGATCGACGGAGTCGACAGCGCTCACCGCGACGTGCTGCCCCTCAGCGACACCTACCTGGAGGCGGACGACGACGGGCGGTCGCTCACGCCGCAGAACGATGTGCACGCCGTCGGTGCGCTGCTGCTGGCCTTCCTCTCGGGACGGTGGAGCGACCCCAGGGCCGACAACTCGGGACACGGTCCCTTGACCAACCCCGGGATCGGCGCGGTGCTCCTGCGGACTCTTTGGCGTTGCTTGGAGCATGACCCCGCCCGCAGACCCTCGGCCGCCGCCCTGGCCGAGGCGTTCACCCTTGCGTCCGGAGGCCCGACGGCCGACCGAGCGTCGGAGGAGGTCGTCGCCGAGGACGTCCGGCGGATTCGAGATCTGGCGAGACGGGACATCGGCACCTACGGGCTGGAATTCGCCCGTCTTCTCCTGACGTTCTCGAGCCAACTGGTTTCCATGGGGGAGCGGGAGGAGTCGCTTGCTGCGGCCTTGGAGGGCGTGGAGGTGTACCGGGAGCTGTTGTTGGTGGGGGCCGACTCCGCCTCCGTCTCCTTCTCGACTGGTCTTGCCGAGGCTCTCAGCAACCTTTCCGTGCGACTGGGCGAAGCCGACCGGGCAGGGGAGAGTCTCGGCGCGGTCTCCGAAGCGGAGACGCTGTACCGGGAGCTGAGGCGCCGGGACTTCGGCGTCTTCGGCGCCGGCCACGCCATGACCCTGAACAACCTGTCCAACCGCCTGGCGGAGGCAGGCCGGCACAGTGAGGCACTCCAGGCTATCGAGGAGGCTGTCCTCATCGGGCGCCGAAAGGCGGAGCTGGGTGCCCCGGCGGCCGGGGGCGATCTGGCGAGGAGTCTCACGAACCTGGGCAGCCGCTTGGGAGACCTGGGACGGCAGGGTGAGGCTCGGACGGCCGTCGCCGAGGCCGCCCAAATCTATGACGCTCTGACTCCGGAGGAGGCGCGGCGTGTCTGGACGGATCACGCCATGAGCCTGATCAACTTCGCCGTTCTGCTCGGCGACGAGGGACGTCCCGACGAAGCCCTGAGGGTGGTTGACGCGAGCTTTGCCGTGCTGGACCAGTACGGAGGCGAACGGTCGCGGGCTGCGTTCGAGATTCAAGAGTGGTCCCGGCGCGTTAGGAGCTGGCTGGAGGGCCTCGCCGCGTGGGCACCCAGTCAGTAGTCGGCAGCCCGGGAGAGACAGAGAGGGGTCGATCTCGATCACTGCTGACAGAGACTGCTGGGGCAGGTGACGGGTGGCTGGCCCGGGCATGGCCCGGATTTTGGTCCGCGTTGGCGTGAACATTCCGGCGCGTCGACGGTGACGACCTCCAGTCCCAGTTGATCGGGATCTGCGGTGAGGAGCACTCCAGTGCGTTCGAACCTGCCTTCGCCTTCAAGTTCGGGACTCCGATGGGGTGGTGGGTGTTCTACATGAACTGAAGCGGTGATTCCCGAATCGATGTGAGGCTTCTGCCGGGCGGAGCCTCCCTCGATGAGAGGTACTGCGTGCCGTTCATCCCAACCGCGGTGGCACCACTGGTGCGGCCGGCCCGATGAGCCAGCAACGACAGTTGTCTCCGATACGCGGCGGCGGCGCCGTTTACGTCGTTTCAGTCCGCATCGATCTAGGGTCTGTCGTCAAATGATCTTGGGTGGTGGATCATGGTCGGGTGATACGTCGCCATGAACTGTCGGATGCCGAGTGGGAGTTCGTCCGCCCTCTGCTGCCCAGGTCGGAGCGAGGGCGGAAACGGCTGGACGACCGGACGGTCCTCAACGGGATCGTCTGGAAGTTCCGGACCGGCACGGCCTGGCGGGACGTGCCGGAGCGGTACGGATCCTGGGCCACGCTGCACACCCGCTTCCGCCGATGGGCCAAGGGCGGCACCTTCGAGCGGATGCTCCGCGAAGCCCAGGCTCGGGCTGATGCGGCCGGTGAGGTCGACTGGCTGGTGTCGGTCGACTCCACCATCGTCCGAGCCCACCAGCACGCCGCCGGAGCCCGAAAAGGGGACTCCGAAACCCGGCACTCGGCCGCTCCAGAGGTGGGCTGACCAGCAAGATTCACCTGGGCTGCGATGCCGTCGGACGACCGCTCGCCTTCGTTCTCACCGGCGGGAACACCAACGACTGCACCCAGTTCACCGCCGTGATGGACGCGATACGGGTGCCCCGCATCGGTCCCGGCAGACCCCGCATACGGCCCGATCACGTCCTGGGAGACAAGGGCTACAGCTCAAAGGCGATCCGGGCCTGGCTGCGGCGCCGGGGGATCACGCACACCATCCCGGAACGGGCCGACCAGGTCCGCAACCGGGCCCGGCGGGGCAGCCTCGGCGGACGCCCACCAGTGGTCGATCGCGAGATCTACAAGCAGCGCAACGTCGTGGAACGGTGCTTCAACCGCCTGAAGCAATGGCGCGGCATCGCGACCCGCTATGACAAGACCGCCGAGTCCTACCAGGCAGCTGTCACCCTCGCCTCGCTTCTGATGTGGGCGTGACACTTTGACGACAACTCCTAGGCCGTGTCCGATGGGGCTGGTGAGCTGATCAGGGACGTGGCCTAGTGTTCTCTGGACGAAGGGGGTTGCGTGCCGCGCGATATAGCCGCAGTAGAGGCGTCGATGAAGGGGATCAGGTTTCGTGCCTGGCACGGGAAGCACTACGTGACCCTGGCTGAGCTTTTGGTTCGCCTTGGCAGCTTCGGCCTGGACCTGACGTGGCGCGTCGAGTTCGACGAGATCGTCGACCCTCGCTGTGTCGAGATTCGGAGAAGGTCCCCTGACGCGGGGATGGATACGTTGACACTGTTGTCGTTGACGACCCCCTTCCTGCAGTTCATCGACGCCGAAGCACGTGGGTTCGCCGGGGACGAGTTGATGGTGGTTCTGACCGAGTTCGACAGCTCCTCGTGGGATGTCAGGGCTGTCAACGAGGGCGTACTCAGCGACCTGCGCCACCACTACCCGGACGCCGAGGCGCTCTGAACGGGACGTCTCACTGCGGACGGAGCCACAGCCGGATGGCAGCCACGGTGACCGTCCCGTGGAAGACATACGCCCGCTTGTCGAAGCGTGTCGCGACGGCTCGGAAGTTCTTGAGCCGGTTGATCGTCCGCTCGACTTCGTTTCGGCGACGATAGATCGTCTTGTCGAACCCTGCGGGCCGGCCGCTTTGACTGCCGCGGCGCCGACGATTGGCCCGCTGATCCCTCCGCTCGGGGATGGTGTGCTTGATCTGTCGTCTGCGCAGGTGACGCCGGTTGCGGCGTGACGAGTACGCTTTGTCTCCCCCGACATGGTCGGGCCGGGTGCGTGGTCGTCCACCGTCCCGCCGGGGCACACGGATCTCTTCCAGCACTGGGATCATCTGAGGTGCATCTCCCCACTGGCCGGGCGTGATGATGAACCCGAGCGGGCGGCGCCCGCCCTCTCCGGCAAGGTGGATCTTGCTTGTGAGGCCACCTCGCGAGCGTCCCAGGGCCTCATCGGGGCGGTGGCGCGCCGGGCTATTGCGCCGTCCCGGGATCTTCGGGGTGCGGGTGGAGGCGCCAGCCGCGTGCTGATGAGCTCGGCAGGTCGTGGAATCGACGCTAACCATGCTCCAGTCGACCCGGCCGTCGGCATCGGCGTTGGCCTAGACGGCCCGCAGGATCTTCTCCCACGTTCCGTCCGCCGACCACCGTCGATGCCGGTCGTGAACCGTCTTCCAACTACCGAAGCAGGGAGGCAGGTCCCGCCAGGGAAGGCCGGTCCGCTGCCGGAACAGGATCCCGTTGATCACACGACGGTGACACTGCCACCGTCCACCCCGCCCACGATTCACCGGCAAGTGCGACTCCAGTCGAGCCCACTCTGCATCCGAAAGATCTCCCCGCCCCATGACCCACGGAACGAGTTCCCAGCGGGAGCGTCACGCGACCCATCGGACACGGCCTAGACGGACACGTGCGTCGGTGGACGCGTTGCCTGAAATCAGGGAGGGGTGGGTAGCGTGTGCAGGCCTATACCGTCCGCACTTGCCCGACTGTACGGTCCACCTGACTCGGGGCGCGAGACTACAGCTGTTGGCGCAGAGTCCATGAGATGTCGTAGTCGACATGATCGCGGTAGGTCATCACCAGCGCCTGTACCGCCTGACGGAGGGCGTCGCGCGCGGGCCCCAGTGCGGCTTGTTCGTACAGATCCAGCACCATACGGCGGGCTTCGATGTTCGCCACGGCTGACATTGGGCCCCAGGTGGCGATCTGATCGGCAACATCCCGCAGCGGACAGGCGACAACCAGCTCGTCGTGGTCGTCGACGACCCTCTGGCTACGGGCCGGCCAATGCCGCCAATGGGTGATACCTGCGGCTCCGGCAGTGGCCTCCTCCTCGTCAAGGCGAGCAAGAAGGAAGGCGATCATCGGCTCATGGTCACGCTCATCGGGGTTGGCCGAGAATCTGCGGGGCCCAAGGGCAGGGTCGTCGTCGGGGCAATAGGTAAGCCAGCCGATTTCGCCACGGACCAGAATGCCGCCACCGGGCGGCACATAAGTCGCGCACAACTCGGCGGCACACAGGGCGCCGTACCTATTGCTGGCTGCCATCCCCGTCACTCTCCCCGAGTAATCCGGTGCGCCGCCACAGTAGCTGGTTCTACTGGCACCGCATCGTTCGAGGAAGGAGAGGGGAACGGGTGCTCTGGGACACCGGCTTCGAGGGGCAAAGCAAAAGCCGAGATCGCGGCTGGCGTGGACTGCTGCGTGACCGAGCGAGCGCACTCTTGGCTGTTACGTGGGAACGGCAGCGGAGGTCCTCAACCCTACGACCCGGCCCCGGGGCCACCCTGATGACCCCGTAGGTGGTTGGAGGGTTGCGATCTCGAAGGAGCTTGAGGTGCTCGCGCGAGGCGTCGGCCGGACAATGGGAAGGGGGCGCGTGGGGACCAGTTGGGGACCACACGCTACGCGCGGTGGTGCACGATGCATGCCTACACGCACAACTCGCGCCCGGATTAAGTCTGCTATATCCAGAAAATACCCTTGACCCTTACTCCTGGGGGTCAAGGGGTCGCAGGTTCAAATCCTGTCGTCCCGACGGTGCAAGAGGGCTTCGAGCCCAGGTCAGGGCCTTGTCTCACTTCGGTGAGGCAGGGCCCTCGGTCGTTGGTCCCGCGCTGTGCGTGGGACCCGATCAGGGGTAGCGGCCCGCAAGGACGCAGAACTCGTTCCCCTCCGGGTCGGCCAGTGTGACCCAGCTCTCATCGCCGCTCCGGCCGACATCGGCGTGCCGAGCACCCAGGTCGAGCAGCCGGCGGACCTCTTCGTCCTGCTCCCTGTCGGTCGGGTTGACGTCGATGTGGAGCCTGTTCTTGGCGGTCTTCCCCTCGGGCACGCGCGCGAACGTCAGCGTCGGTGGCACCGGACCGGGACGGTTCCTGCCCTCAGGGACGGCGGGAGAACCGATGGTGACGACTTCGTCGTCCTCGTCCTGCACCTCGTAGTCGAGGACCGAGCACCAGAACCGGGCGAGACCGCCGGGATCGGCGCAGTCGATCGCCAGCTCGGTGAACTTACTGGCCATGTCGGGACCTCCCGGTCGCCCGGCTCGTCGTTCGACGAGTGCCTGGTGGGGTGGCTGACCAGTCTAGGTGCGGCGGAACTGCCGCTCCCGTGTGCGGACGTGACGGATCGGTGGTCAACTCCACCAGCTCGTACCGGTGTTCCCGGCGCCGCTCGCACCGGCCTCGCACCGGCGGTCGGCCACCGGCTGCAACTGCCGCGCTGGAAATGGCCGTTGTTCCTGCCGGGTCAAGCCTCACCGTGGTGGTGCCACGCGCACGCGCCGCCGTCCATGTCTTCCCGGCCGTGAGGTGACCGTTCGGGAAGACATGGACGGAGGCGGGCGGATCAGGCGAGCAGCTTCGCCTTGGCCTTCTCGTACTCCTGCTGGTCGATGTGGCCGCTGTCCTTCAGCTCGGCGAGCTTGGCGAGTTCGGTGACATGGCTCTTGCCGGTTCCGGAGCCGCCCTCGGGCCCGGCGGCCTCCTGTACGTACTTCCGGAAGGCCGCCTCCTGGTCCTTCGCCTGCTTGACGTCCCGTTGGCCCATGCTCCGGCCGCGGACGATCAGGTAGACCAGGACGCCCACGTAGGGAAGCACGATGACGAAGATCAACCAGGCGGCCTTGGCCCAGCCGTTCAGCGAGTGGTCGCGGAAGACGTCCGTGATCACCTTGAAGAGCAGGAAGAACCACAGGACCCAGAGGAAGATGTACATCATGGTCAGGAAGAGATTGAGGAGCGGATAGTCGTCCACGGTCTACTCCGATCGCACGAATGGTCCCTTATTCGTACATCCGCTCCCACTGAACCGCATCCGCAGGCACCCCGATGGGCTCGGCCGTTCAGGCGGAGAGAGTGCCCAGGAAGGCGAACAGCTTCGTCCTGGTCCGCTCGATCTGCTGGCCCACGGTCAGTGACTCCTCGAAGCGCCCGCCGGGTGCCGGGAGCTTCCTGCCCCTGACGTACAGGGAGCAGTCGAGGTCGGTGCAGAGGTAGATGCCCACCGAATTCCCGTCCCTGCCCGCCTGCCCCGTCTTGCGCGCGGTCATCAGGGAGACGCCGCTGCCCGGATGTGTGGTCAGGCAGACCGAACACATGCTGCGGTGCAGGAACCCCCGCTGCTGGGACGGGAAGCGGAGCGTGATGCCGGTGAGCCCGTTGTCCGTCTCGGTGACGAGGTAGCTCCGATCCGGTGCGGACAGGTCGCGCCACCCCAGGAAGTCCAGGTCGTCCCACGGGCGGTCGTCGAGGTCGCGGGGCAGGGGCAGCCGCTTCGCCTCGCCCTTGGAACAATTGACGAACGATGCCCGGATGTCCTGCTCGCTGACGGCTCTCATGAGTACGACGCTAAGCGTGCCTATGACCTTTAGGCAAATGAATAACCTCTGTAGGTTCAGCGCTCACCGCCGCGGCCCGTCCTCGACGATCCGCAGATGGTGCGCCGGCGGGTGCGCGAGGGCGAGATCCGGGCGCCAGGCCGCCAGGATCTGGGCCGACGGGTCGAACAGCAGGTCCGGCAGCTCATCGGGAGACGTCCACCGCCAGGCACTGATCAGATGCGGCTCGGTCACCTCGGCGACCGCGGACTCCACGGACACCAGGGCAGCCATGGTGATCCGGATGGTCCCGGCCACCACGTCATGGAGCATCGCGAAGACCGTCACCGCTTCCTCGGGGACGTCCAGCCCCGTCTCCTCGCGCAGCTCGCGCACGGCAGCGGCGGCGACCGACTCATGTGTCGGATCGACCATGCCCCCAGGCAGCTCCCAGGTGCCTTCGTGATGCCTGCCGAGCAGGATCCTGCCCTGCGCGTCCTGGACGACGACGCCCACGCCGAAACCCGCCTGCGCCTTGGGCGGACGGGTGTTGCGCGTGGAGCTGTTCCCGGAGTCGGCTGTCATGTCCTCAGTTCCCTGTAGCTCTGGAGTCGACAGGGCAGCTTCTCAGTCATGCGTACGCGTGATCCAGCCGTGCTCGCTCGCGTACCAGCCGAGGCGCAGCCGGCTCGACGCCCCGCTGAGGTCCATCAGCCGCTTGATCCGCCGCTGCACGGTCCGTGCGCCCAGGTCGAGTTCCTTGGCGACGCCCACATCCGTGAGACCGGCCAGCAGCAGGGAGAGGATCTGGAGATCGATGGGCTCGGGCCCGGGCAGCGGCGCCTCCTCGATCTCGTCGCCCCCACCCAGCGTCAGGGGCAGCCCCTGGCTCCACACCTGCTCGAAGAGCGCCACCAGCGACACCAGCAGACCGCTCGACCGGGCCACGAGGGCCGCCGGTTCCGTGGCGGGGTCGCTCAGCGGAAGCATGCCGAGCGAGCCGTCGGCGATGACCAGCTTGGTCGGAACCTCGTCGACCACCCGCACCTCCATGCCCCGGCCCAGCGACTCGGCGAGACCGGCCAGATCGACGGTCCCGCCCTCGCGTCCGGGGAACATCTCCCGGCCGATGACGACGCGGTACTTCACGCCCCGCGCCATGGCCAGGACCTCGGCCGTGTTCTCCGCGGCCGAGACAGCGAGCGGCTGGCTGCGGATGAGCAGGCAGAGTTCCCGCTCGGCCCCCAGCTGGAGTTGGGAGAAGCGCTGGGAGACCGCCTGGGCGCCCGTCACGACCTCGATCACGTCACGCACGCCGGGTGCGACGGCCTCGGGCCGGTACTCGTCGGCCAGTCTCGCCGCCGCCAGCTCCGCGCACTCCAGCTCATGGCGCTGCTGGGAGAGCAGGGGTGCCAGGGCCACCGCCGGGGGAGCGCTCACCCAGCAGTCGGGCCGTTCGGCGGACCGGGTGATCAGCCCTTGGTGCTCGAGCCCGTACAGCGCCTGGAGGACATCCTTCTCCGGCAGTGCGAGACGGCCCGCCAGGTGTGCGGCATCGGCCGCCCCGTGCCCGACCAGTTCGCGGTAGGTGATCTCCTGGACGGCGTCGAGGCCTATCGCACCCAGCACAGTGGTCTCCTCGGTCGAGCGTTCCGCTCAGCCGTGGAAGGCGTCACGAGCGCCGGCTCGATGTGCGGTGTCCGATCAGTATCGGGCCCGCCGGACACGCGGAAGATACATGTAGATATCAGTTACAAATCCGGCCTCGGTGCGAAGGGTGCTTCCCAGGGGTCATACCACCAGATTCAGTGCAGTGGCGGAGATTCCGAGCCGAACTGTCTGACCCCAGGTCAGCTCCAGTGCGTCGCCTTCCATTCCGTCGCCGAACACCACGATGCGGTCCGACTCGACGGTGAGGGCCAGTCCCTCGCCCCGGCCCAGTTCGCCCGCGACCAGTGACGTACCGGTCGCGGGCGACGGCCATGCCTCGCGCACGAACCAGAGCAGGCGCGGATCGGACGGGCCCGGCAGCCGCAGCGCGCTGCCGCGTTCGCCCCAGAGGGAGCGCAGCCAGCCTGTCGCGCCCGTACCGGTGCCGACCAGGACGCCCGAGGAGGCCTGGGACTCCCCGGCCGCCGAGGAGCCGTCCGGGCCGATGCGATAGCGCGCCGTCTGGTGGCCGGGCGGTCCGCAGAAGACCTCGTTCAGGGCGAGCAGCCGCTGGGTGTCGTCGGCGACGGCCTCGACCATGGTGAGCGACTCCACCCGGTCACCCGGTGCGACGGCTGCCCGGAACAGCGCCGCCGCGTCCCGCACGCGATGGCGTACGAGGACGCCGGGGTTGCGGCCCGGATCGGTGTCGATGCCCAGGACCGGCTGTCCGGAGAGGTACTTGGCCGCGTTGGCGACCAGGCCGTCCTGGCCGACCACGACGACCACGTCCTCGGGCCCGAAGAGGAAGCGGTCCAGGTCCGCACGCTCCACCTGTGAACGGCGCCACTGCAGGGGAACGGCGGCAGCCACCTCGGTGAGGGCCTGCTTCGTACGGTGATGCCGTCCGGCCACCTCGTCGATGGACCTGCCACGGGACGAGAGGAAGAACGCTGCCTGGCCGTGTGTCCCGTGCCGGGCGAGCAGCTCCTCGTACTCGGTGGTGCGGTGCACCAGGACCGCACGCGGGGCCAGACTCACGCCCGCGCCTCCGGATCCGTCCTGCCGAGCCGGGCGAGCAGACCGGTGAGCACGTCGGGGGAGAGGGTGAGGCTGTCGATCCGGGGCAGGTTCTCCGCCAGCCGGGTCGCGGCCAGTGCGTGCAGGGTTCCTGGGTCCACCTCGGCGTGAGCCCGGAGCCAGGCCGTCTGGGCCTCGGCGCGGGCCGAGCCCACCTCGCGGGCGGCCTCCGCCTCCGCACGGGCGAGACGGACCTTGCGGTCGGCCTCGGCCTCCGTGCGCACGCCGTCGGCCACGGACTTCTCCTCGGCCTCGCGGCGGGCGTTGATGCCTCGCTGGTCCACCAACTGCTCCTCGCGGCGGGCCAGTTCGATCTGGCTGGCGAGTTCGTTCTCGGCGATGGCGCGTTCCCGCTCGACCGCGACGGCCCGGCGTTCGTAGGTGGCCCGGTCCGCCTCCTGCTGGATCTGCTCCCTGGCCGGGGTGCGCAGGGCGCGCTCGACCTCCGCCTCGGGGCGGATGGCGACGACGCGCACGGCCACCACGTCGATGCCGGTGGCGGGCAGCCGTGGTTCGGCGGCGAGGCCGGAGGCGACCCGTTCGCGTACCGAAGCGACCCCGTCCACCAGGGCGGTGGCGAGCGGTGTCCGGGCCAGGACGTCCAGGGTGTGCTGCTGTGCGGTCTCGGTGAGAAGGGTGGCGATCTGCTCCAGCGGTGCGCTCCGCCAGACCCCGGTGTCGGGGTCCACGGAGAAGTCGAGCCGGGCGGCGGCCTCGGCCGGGTCGCTGATGCGGTAGGTGACGGTTGCCTGCACGGTGACGTCCTGGAAGTCGGCCGTACGTGCATGGAACGCCATCGCCAGCTCCCGGTCGTTCACCGGGACTTCGGAGAGCGCGGCGGTGAGCGACCGGTACCAGAAGCTCAGCCCGGGGCCGTCATGGCTGAGCTCACCCCGCTTGTGGTGGCGGATGTGGGCCGTGGGCGCGGAGCGCAGGTGTCGCCAGCCGAAGCGCCGGGTGATGTCGGCCATGGTGATCCCCCTCTTTCTCGTCATGGCGACGATAATGGGGGCGGCGCCCAATCGTCAAGAAGACGAGAACGGGCGTGGGTGGTTGCCGGCGCGCGGGAAACGAAGCGAAGCGGCAGGCCGGCGGCTTCTCGGAAGCCGCCGGCCTGCCGGTTTGCGCGCCACCCCCGTCCCCACGGTGCGGCGCAGGCGGGCCGTCGTCATCCGCTCGGACGACGGCCCACGTTCATCGGGGCGCGGGTGGGGCCGCCGGGAGCCTGAGTGCGGGAAGGACGGCGCACTCGATGAAGCGGGTGACGAACGCGTCGTCCGCGTACCGTCCCTCCAGCAGCGGCCGGGCGCGCATGATGCCCAGGATCTGTGCGGCGACGTAGTCGGCCGCGGGGTTGTCCGCCTCGATCTCGGCGCGGTCGACGGCGCGCCGGACCATGCCGTCGATCGCGGCGATCGACGGTGCGATCAGTGCCTCGCGCAGGGCGCGCAGGAGGTCGGGGCTCTGCAGGGCGGCGTGGCCGAGTGCGTGGACGAGAGTGGAGTCGCGGTCGGACGCCGCGCAGACGGCCTGGGCGGCCGCGTGCAGATCGCCGCTCAGGGTGCCCGTGTCGATGTCCGCGAGCACCGGCCTGCGGGTGTTGTGGAGGGCTGCGACGACCAGCTCCGGCTTGGATCCCCACTGCCGGTACAGGGTCGACTTGCCGCACCGTGTGCGCGAGGCGACACCCTCCATGGTCAGTGACTCGTAGCCGCTCTCCCGGAGCAGGTCCAGCACGGCCGTGTAGAGCTCGTGTGCCCGTTCCGGTGTGATCTTCGACCGGCGCGATGGGGGTGCCGACTCCTGTGCGGAACCGGCCGGCTGTGTGGAACCGGGCGATGACATGCGCTTTTCCCTCTCTGCGGCTCTGCGACGAGGACTCTGTGCACCCCAGTGTATCGATACGCCAGTGTACCGATACGTCAACGTATCGGTACACTGGCGTATCGATACGGCATGGACTCGACCATGCCGCCGTAACAGCGCTTCGTCAGCAAGGGGGCACGGGTGATGCACACCCGCAGCGAGCCTGCGGACCGGGAGCCGGACACCTCTGCCCGACCGCCCCTCGTCCGCGAGCTCCTTCTGGTCGCGGGACTCTTCCTCGTCTACAAACTCGGCCGGCAGGCCGCGAACGGACACGTCGAGGAGGCCTACCGCAACGCCGGGGACGTCTGGAACCTGGAGCGAGCACTGCACCTCCCCGGTGAAGCGGCCGTGCAGGGCGTGCTGCTCCACGGCCAGACGCTCGTGCAGGCGGCGAACACCTACTACGTGACCGTGCACTTCCCCGTCACGCTGCTGTTCCTGGTCTGGTTGTACTGGCGGCGGCCGCTCCACTACGTGTGGTCGCGCCGCATACTCGCCGTGGTCACCGGTGCCGCGCTCGTCCTGCACGTGCTCTTCCCCCTCGCACCGCCGCGGATGCTGGACGCCGCCGCTCTCGTCGACACCGGACAGGTGTACGGCCCCACGGTGTACGGGGCCACGCCCTCGACCGACTCGATGGCCAACCAGTTCGCCGCGATGCCCTCCCTGCACTTCGGCTGGGCGCTGACGGTCGCCGTCGGACTGATCGTCGCCACCCGCTCCCGGTGGCGCCTGCTGTGGCTGCTCCACCCGCTCGTCACCCTGCTCGTCATCGTGGGCACGGCCAACCACTACTGGCTCGACGCGATCGTCGTCTCCGCGCTGCTGGCCGTGGTCTTCGCGGCGATCCGGCTGCCGCGCCCCGCACCCCTCCACACGCACCTGCCGCGGCAGTACTCCGGGATCCCGACGGACGGGCCGTACACGCCCTCACCCGTCCCGAGCCCCGCGTACGCATCCGCGTCCGGGCCGTACGCACCATCCGGAGCATCGCGATGAACGCCACCCTTCTCGCCGTCGCGCTGTCACTCGTCTCCGCAGCCGCCTATGCCGCAGCCGCGGTGGCACAGGCACGGCTCGCCGGCCGCACCGAACCGTCGACCGGAGTGCTGCGGCTGATGGGCCGGGGTGCCTGGTGGTCGGCGGTCGGCCTGAACGCCGGCGGGGCGCTGCTGCATGTCGCCGCGCTCAAGTACGGACCTCTCACCCTCGTCCAGCCACTCGGCGCGCTCACTCTCGTCGCGGCCGTCCCCCTCGGAGCCCGCGCCGCCGGTCGCAAGGTCAGCCGTACGGAATGGCGCGGCACGCTCCTCACCCTGCTCGGTCTCGGCGCCCTGCTGATGGCCGCGGGAGGCGCCGGCCCGCACGACACGCTCAGCCTGCCCGAGGCACTCGGCGTCTCCGCCGTGACGATGGCGCTGGTCGCCGGTCTCAGCCGTCCGGGCGCCCGCCCGGGCCTCCGGCACGCTGCGGCCTCAGGCATCACCTCGGGCGTGGCCTCCGCGCTCACCCAGACGCTCACGGTCGCCGCCACCGGCCACACCGGTCCGCTGCTCAGCTGGCGGCTGGTGACGGTGGCTCTGCTCGTCTCCGTGTTCGCCATGGGCGGCCTGCTGCTGTCCCAGACCGCTTACCGGGGCGGCCTCGGTGCCCCGCTCGCCGTGGTCACCCTCGCCAACCCGATCGCCGCCGCCGTGATCGGTCTGGCTCTGCTGGGCGAACGCCTGCAGGGTGGCGTGACCGGGCTGGTCCCGGCGCTCCTCGGCGCGGCGGCCGCGGTACGGGGCGTGATCCTGCTCAGCCGCGCCCAACAGCGGACCGCGCCCGGCCCCGCCGGTGCGGACGCGCCGTCGCGGGTCGTCATCAGCAGCGCGTCGGGCGCGAGCCGACCGCCTGTCACGAGCCCGGTCGTCACGAGTCCGCCCGTCACGAGCCCGGTCGTCACGAGTCCGGCGAACAGCAGCCCGGTGACGAGCAGCCCCGGTGGCAGCAGCCCGGTCGGCGTGGGCAGTCAGGTCATTAACGCCCCTCGGGCCGCCGACCCGCTGGGGCTGATGCCCGAACCGGTCACGGCGTCGGTCTGCGGTCCGTAAAACCCGGCTTCAGGCAGCCGGGCCCTCGTCCGCCCCGAGCCGTTCCAGATCGCCGATCGCCCTGGTGAGCCAGCCGGTCCAGAAGGTCTCCAGATCGATGCCCCCGCGCAGCACCAGATGCCGCAGGGTGTCCTCGTCCGCGGTCCGCTCCGGCGGGAAGTCCCGCTCCTCGATGTCCACGTACTCCTGCAGTTGCCGCTCGTGCAGGGCGAGATGCCGGCGCAGCTCGCCGGCCAGCCCCGGGGCCCCGACCACCGCTGCCGCCCGCATCCTCAGCAGCAGCGGATCGCGGACCGGGCGCGGATCCTCGGACACCGCCACCCAGGCCGTGAGCTCGTCGCGGCCCGCGGGCAGGACCTCGTACTCCTTCTTCTGCCCGCGGGCCGGCTGCGGCGACGGCAGGACCCGGATGTGCCCCGCCTGCTCCAGTTTCCCCAGCTCGCGATAGATCTGCTGATGCGTCGACGGCCAGAAATACCCGATCGACCGGTCGAACCTGCGGGTCAGCTCCAGCCCCGACGACGGCTTCTCGAGCAGGGCGGTGAGGATCGCGTGCGGGAGGGACATGGAGTGCATCCTAAGGAGGGGTGGAGCGGAGCCGTCACAGGGCTGCGGCGAGCTCCGTGCCCTGACGGATCGCGCGCTTGGCGTCCAGTTCGGCAGCCACATCGGCGCCGCCGATCAGATGCACCGGGCGGCCTGCGGCACGCAGCTCCTCGTACAGCTCGCGACGCGGTTCCTGGCCCGCGCACAGGACCACGGTGTCGACCGGGAGGAGGTGCTGCTCGCCGTCGACGGTGAGGTGCAGGCCCTCGTCGTCGATGAGGTCGTACGAGGCGCCCGCGATCATCGTGACACCGCGGTGGCGCAGTTCGGTGCGGTGGATCCAGCCGGTCGTCTTGCCGAGTCCGGCCCCGACCTTGCTCGCCTTGCGCTGGATCAGATGCACGGTGCGGGGCGACTTCGGACGCTCGGGGGCGCGCAGCCCGCCGCGGTCCGCGTAGTCGGTGTCCACGCCCCACTGCCGGAAGAACACCGCCGGGTCCAGGCTCGCCTCGTCACCGCCGTCGGTGAGGAACTCGGCGACGTCGAAGCCGATGCCGCCCGCCCCGACGACCGCGACCCGGTCGCCGACCGGCGCCCCGTCGCGCAGGACGTCCAGGTAGCTGACGACACTCGGGTGCTCGACGCCGGGGATCGCGGGGGAGCGGGGCTCGACCCCGGTCGCCAGGACGATCTCGTCGTAACCGTCGAGCTCGGCGGATGTGGCACGCGTGGCGAGCCGGAGTTCGACGCCCTCCTCGGCGAGACGGGTACGGAAGTAGCGCAGCGTCTCGTTGAACTCCTCCTTGCCGGGCACCCGGCGCGCCACGTTGAGCTGGCCGCCGATCTCGTCGGCCGCGTCGAACAGTGTCACCGCGTGCCCGCGCTCGGCGGATGTGACCGCACACGCCAGACCGGCGGGACCTGCGCCGACCACGGCGACGCGCTTGCGGGTACGGGTCGGCGAGAGCACCAGCTCGGTCTCGTGGCAGGCGCGCGGATTGACCAGGCAGGAGGTGATCTGCAGGCTGAAGATGTGGTCCAGACATGCCTGGTTGCAGCCGATGCAGGTGTTGATCGCGTCGGCACGCCCCTCGGCCGCCTTGGCGACGAAGTCCGGGTCGGCGAGGAACGGCCGCGCCATGGACACCATGTCCGCCCGGCCCGAGGCGAGGATCTCCTCGGCCAGCTCGGGTGTGTTGATGCGGTTGCTGGTCACCAGCGGTACGGAGACGGCACCGCGCACCTTCTCGGTCACCCAGGTGAAGGCCCCGCGCGGCACGGACGTCGCGATGGTGGGGATGCGGGCCTCGTGCCAGCCGATGCCGGTGTTGATGATCGTCGCGCCGGCCGCCTCGATCTCCCGGGCTAGCTGGACGACCTCCTCCAGGGTGGAGCCGCCGGGCACCAGGTCCAGCATGGAGAGCCGGTAGATGAGGATGAAGTCGGTGCCGACCCGCTCGCGTACCCGGCGCACGATCTCGACGGGGAACCGGATGCGGTTCTCGTAGCTGCCGCCCCAGCGGTCCTCGCGGTGGTTGGTGGCGGCCACGATGAACTCGTTGATCAGATAGCCCTCGGAGCCCATGATCTCGACGCCGTCGTAGCCCGCGCGCTGTGCCAGCTCCGCGGCCCGCACGAAGTCCTCGATGGTCTCCTCGACCTCGTCGTCGGTCAGCGCGTGCGGGGTGAACCCGCTGATCGGCGCCTTGAGAGCGCTCGGTGCGACCAGGTCCGGGTGGTGTGCGTAGCGCCCGAAGTGCAGGATCTGCATCGCTATCCGGCCGCCCGCCGCGTGCACGGCCGCGGTGACCTCCGCGTGCTGCGCCGCCTCGGCCTCGTTCGTCATCTTGGCGCCACCGGGGAAGGAGCAGGCGCGGGCGCTGGGCGCGATCCCGCCGGTGACCATGAGGCCCACTCCGCCGCGTGCACGGGCCGCGTAGAAGGCCGCCATCCGCTCGAAACCGCGCTCGACCTCCTCCAGGCCGATGTGCATCGACCCCATCAGCACCCGGTTGGGCAGGGTGGTGAATCCGAGGTCGAGCGGGCTCAGCAGGTGGGGGTACGGGCTCATCCGGGTCTCCTCGCACAGTGTCGTCGTGCCAGTTGTAGACGAGGGGAACGTCATTGTGCAACTAGTTGCACAATGACGTACGTCGCACTCCGCGACTCCCGGAGCGCAGTCCCCGCACAAGCGGATCCCGAACGGCCCAGCACTGCCGCACCTTGCCGCCCGGACCCGACGACAGTGGATTCGTACGGTTTCGTTCCTCCGCTCGTTCCGCGTCGACGGGAGACTCCCATGACCTGCATCAACCGGCGTGACCTCGGACTTCTCATACTCAGGGTCGGTACGGGAGCCGTGCTGGCCGCCCACGGCAGCCAGAAACTGGCCGGCTGGTTCGGCGGAGGCGGTATCGAGGGCACCACCGCGGGAATGGAGGCCATGGGCTTCCACCCGCCCAAGTACAGCGCCGTGGCCGCCGGCCTCGGCGAGGCCGGCGGCGGGGTCCTGCTGGCCCTCGGTCTCGCCACCCCGGCTGCCGGGGCCGCGGCTGCCGGCACGATGGCCGGTGCTGTCGCCGTCCACGCCCCTGCGGGCTTCTTCGCGATGGGAGGCGGCTACGAGTACCCGGCGTTCCTCGGCTTCACCGCCGCTGCGATCGGCTTGACCGGCGCCGGACGCTACTCCCTGGACCACGCCACCCACCACGTGCTCGACCGGCCCTGGACGCTTGCCCTCGCCTTCGCCGGCAGCGCACTGGGAGCCGCCGCCGTCGTGGGCAGGCGTGCAAAGGGGCAGGTGGAGGCGGCTGCGGAGGAGTAGGGCGGGTCCGTAGCGGCGGGCGGGCATTGATCGCTGCTTCGGGGGCAACCGGCAGTTCATGAATACAAACGCGTTGTCGGCGGACGGACGTCGTACTGCCAGAAGAGCCGCGAACAGCAAGGCCGTCGCCGCGGGCGCCCGCGCGGGGTTCGTCGCGCGCGGGGCGATCTACCTCCTGGTCGGACTGCTCGCGCTGCGCATCGCGTTCTCCGACAGCGGCGGGAAACAGGCCGACCGAGGTGGCGCCGTCGCCGAGATAGCGGAGAAGCCCTTCGGGATCGTCCTGCTCTGGGCGCTCGGCGTGGCGCTGGCCGGGATGGCCCTCTGGCGCCTGTCCGAGGCGCTCTTCGGGCAGGCGGGCCCCGACGGTGACAAGCCGGGCAAGCGCGCCATGGCTGCCGCCCGCTTCCTCTTCTACGGCTTCGTGTCGTACTCCGTGCTCTCCTACGCCGCCGGTGACCAGGGCAGCGGCAGTGGATCGAGCGACCGGCAGACCGACGACGTCACGGCGAAGGCCCTGGAATGGACGGGCGGCCAGTGGATCGTCGGGATCGCGGGCGCCGTCGTCGTCGGAGCGGGCCTCTGGATCGCCTTCCGGGCTGTGACCCGTAAGTACCACAAGCACCTGAAGATGTCCGAAATGACGAAGAAGGTCCGTCAGGCCGTCGATGTCACCGGCGTGTTCGGCGGAGCGGTCCGCGGCATCGTCTTCGCGACGGCCGGCGGGTTCGCGATCGCCGCGGCCGTCCGGCACGAACCGGGCCGGGCCAAGGGCATGGACGACACCCTGCGCTCCTTCACCGAGACCCCGGCGGGCCCCTGGCTGCTCGTACTGGTCGCGCTCGGCCTGGCCGCATTCGGGGCCTTCTCCTGGGCCAACGCCCGCTGGCGCAAGGTCTGAGACGCCCCGAGGGCTGACCCGCAGGTCCGTGACGGGCAGCCTCGGCCGAGTCCGCGGGCGACTGAACCGGGTCAGCCCTCAGGCGAGTCCGCGGGCATCTGAACGGGGCCGGCCCTCAGTCGAGTCCGCGGGCATCCCTGAACCGGGCCAGCCCCTCGGCCAGGTCGACGACCGGCTCCGGGTAGTCGTACCGGGCGCGCTCCGCAGCCCGCAGTTTCCACGGCTCGTGGACGGCACCGCCGTCGATCCCCACGAGCTCGGGCAGCCAGCGGCGAACGTACGCGCCGTCCGGGTCGTACCGTTTGGCCTGCAGCACCGGGTTCAGCACCCGGTTGGGCCGGCTGTCCGTGCCCGTTCCCGCCATCCACTGCCAGTTGAGCTGGTTGTTGGCGATGTCCCCGTCCACCAGCAGATCCAGGAAATGGCGCGCGCCGATCCGCCAGTCCACGTACAGCGTCTTGACGAGGAAACTCGCGGTCAGCAGCCGCCCACGGTTGTGCATCCAGCCCTCGTGGCGCAGCTGGCGCATCGCTGCATCGACCACCGGATAGCCGGTGCGGCCTTCCTGCCAGGCGGCGATCTCCTCCCCGGCCGACCGCTCGGTGCGCCAACGGTCGTGCTGCGAACGGTAGTCGGAGCGGGCAGCGGAGGGCCGGGCGGCCAGGACCTGGTGGTGGAAGTCCCGCCAGCACAACTGACGTACGAAGGCATCCGCGCCCGGACCGCCCGCCGAACGGGCCCGGTGAACCAGCTCGGTGGGGGAGAGCGTGCCGAAGTGCAGGTGCGGGGAGAGCCGTGAGGTGCCGTCGCCCGCGAGATCGTCGTGCTGCGTCTCGTACTCTGCGAGTCCGTGACGGCACCACCCGGAGAACCGCCGGCGGCCCTCGCTCTCCCCGCCCTCCGCCAGTCCCGCCGAGACCCCTGTGAGGCCGGCACGCGAGGGCACCGCCTCGGACGCGGGACCCTCCGGAACGCGCACGGTCCGCGGCGCCCCGAAGGGGGACCGTACCTGCTCGTCGGACCAGCGGCGGAAGTACGGCGTGAAGACCGCGAAGTGGTCCCTGCCCCCGCCGGAGGGAACCACCGCGCCCGGCGCCACCGCAGTGATCACCGCGTCATGGACGTGCAGCCGGCAGCCCTGGGATCCGAGCGCCGTCCGCAGCCGCTCCTCGCGGCGGTGCGCGTACGAGCTGATGCCCGCCGCGACGTGAACGTCGCGCGCACCCGTCTCCGTGACGATCCGGCAGACCTCCTCAGCAGGCTCGCCGGAACGGATCACCAGCCGTCCGCCCCGGCCGCGGAGCCCTTCGTCCAGGTCCAGGAGACAGTCGGCGAGGAACGCACGCCGGTTCGGGACGCCGAACCCGGCGTTCTCGATGCCCTCGTCCAGGACGAACAGCGGAAGCACCTCGTCGGCCGACGCGAGGGCCGCGTGCAGGGGCGGATGGTCGTGGAGACGCAGGTCGGACGTGAACAGGACCACCGATACGCTCACCGCGACCCACCGCCCTTGCCCGCCGCCCGCGCGATATTGCGCGACATGCCACCGAAGACGATCGCGTGGAACGGCGACACGCTCCACCAGTACGCATGTCCCAGCAGCCCGGTCGGGTGGAAGATGGCCCGTTGCCTGTAGTGGGACCGGCCGCCCTCGCCCTCCTCCACGTACATCTCCAGCCAGGCCAGACCGGGCAGCCGCATCTCGGCGCGCAGCCGCAGCAGGCGGCCGGGTTCGATCTCCTCCACCCGCCAGAAGTCCAGCGAGTCCCCTACGCGGAGCCGTTGGGCGTCCCGCCGGCCCCGGCGCAGTCCCACGCCGCCCGTCAGCCGGTCCAGCCATCCCCGCACCGCCCAGGCCAGGGGGAAGGAGTACCAGCCGTTGTCACCGCCGATTCCCTCGACGACCCGCCAGAGCGCCTCGGGTGAGGCGTCCACGTCGTGCTCCCGCACATCCGTGTACAGACTGCCGCCCGCCCAGTCGGGGTCGGTGGGCAGCGGGTCGCTGGGGATGCCCGGGGTGGACGCGGAGGACCACCGGGTCGTCACCCTGGCCTCGCGAACCCTCTGCAGGGCCAGGCCGAGAGCCGTGGCGAAGGAGAAGGGCTGCCCGGCGCCGTCCGGCACGTGGTCGGCGATGTCGTGCTCGTGGCCCACGACCTCGTACCGCAAGGACTCCGCCAGCGGACGTGCGATGGAGGCGGGCACCGGGGTGACGAGCCCGATCCAGTGACTGGACAGGCGCGGCGTCAGCATCGGGACGGGAAGGATCAGCCGGTGCGGCAGTCCGGCCACCTCGGCGTACTTCTCCATCATCGCCCGGTACGTCATGACGTCGGGCCCGCAGATGTCGAAGGTGCGGTTCACTTCGGAGGGCATGCGCGCGCTGCCGACGAGGTAGCGCAGCACGTCCCGGACCCCGATCGGCTGGATCCGGGTCGACACCCAGCTCGGTGTGACCATCACGGGCAGTCGCTCGGTGAGGTACCGCAGCATCTCGAAGGAGGCGGAACCCGCGCCGATGATGACAGCGGCACGCAGCGCGGTGGTCGGAACACCTGAGTCGAGCAGGATGCGGCCGACCTCGGCCCGCGAACGCAGGTGCGGCGACAACTCCTCCGCGGGAACGTCGGCCGGGGTGAGCCCGCCCAGGTACACGATGCGCCGGACGCCCGCGGCGCGCGCCTGCTCACCGAAGATCCGGGCAGCCTTCCGGTCCGTCTCCTCGAACCCCGCCCCGCTGCTCAGGGCGTGCACCAGGTAGTAGGCGACCTCGATGCCCCGCATGGCGGCTGCGACGGACTCCGCGTCGGTCACATCGCCCTTGGACACCTCCACCTCACCCGCCCACGGGTAGTCCCGCAGCTTCTCCGGGCTTCGCGCCAGACACCGGACCGTGTGGCCCGCGTCCAGGAGCTCGGGCACGAGGCGGCCCCCGATGTATCCCGTCGCGCCGGTCACCAGGCACCGCAGTCCGTCGTCGTCCGTGCTCTCCATTACCTCTCCGATCCGGCTCGGATGTACTGCTTCCACGGTGTGCCCCCGCAGTCCGTTCCGCTTGTCGGTGGCCGGACGGGAGAACCGGGGCGCCGTCGGGACGGCGGTGTCCGGCCTCGTGCCTGCTCAACGGAAGAAGCACGGAGGAGTTATGGGCCGGGAGCGCCCCGGGGCCTGTGCGATGTCCTGATCAATTGTGCCGGTCCCGGTCTGCGTGGAGGACGGATCCGGTCGGCAGGATCGGACACGCGGACAACTCACTGAGGAGCGACGGAAGTTGATTGCGCCGTTCCTGTCGGTGGTGAGCACGGGCCCTGCTCGAGCGGCTTCGGGATCAGTTCGAGGGGAGGGCCTGGCGATTGAGGACAGGCGCGCAGTGGTGTGAGATGCCGTGACTCGACTCGACCAGTGACCGGCCGGTCGATGTGTTCGTCACATGGGCGGGGCGTCAGTCGTCGGGCGGAGTTGCGAGCCCGCCGGGGGACGTGCTTCCTGGAGGTGGAGCCCCGTCGCAGGAGGTGCACCCGCCGCCTCGCCGGAGGGCGGGGTCGCTCTGCCATGAGCACGCGGTCCCCGGTGTCCTGTGCGAGGTTGCCGCGCTCATGTGAAGCCGAACGGGGTATGGACAGGAGAGGTGGAGAGATGAAGATCGCTGTCATCGGAGGAACCGGCCTGATCGGGTCGAAGGTCGTGAAGAACCTGAACGCTGAAGGACACCAGGCGACGCCGCACTCCCCGTCGACGGGAGTGGACATCATCACCGGTGAGGGTCTGGACGAAGCCGTCGGGAGCGCCGACGCCGTCGTGAACGTGGCGAACTCCCCCACCTTCGACGCCGCCTCGATCGACTTCTTCCGTACCTCCATGGACAACCTCCTCGCGGCCAGTGACAAAGCGAACGTCCGGCACTTCGTCATCCTCTCGATCGTCGGCGTGGACCAAGTGCCTGACATGGACTACTACCGGGCGAAGACGCTGCAGGAAGAGCTCCTCAAGGCAGGGCCCATTCCGTTCTCCATCGTGCGAGCCACGCAGTTCATGGAATTCATGGATGCCGTGCTCTCCTCGTCGGCCGAGGGCGACACCATCCGCCTTCCCCGCACGCCCATTCAGCCCATTGCGGCCGCAGACGTCGCGGCGGTCGTCAGCGAGGTCGCCGCGGGGGACCCTCTGAACCGCGTCCTCAAGATCGCAGGACCTGACATCTACCCCCTCGACGAACTGGGTCGGCTCACTCTCACCGCCAAGGGTGATGCGCGCTCCGTCATCACCGACGACGACGCTTCCGGCATGTTCGCTGCTGTCCCGGGAGATGTCCTCACCGACCGCAGTGCCCGCCTCGCTCCCACTCACTACACCGACTGGCTCTCCTGAACAAACGGTCACCCCGGCCCCTTCTCGGAGGGCGGACTGTTCGGTTCGTCCTCCCGTAGTTCACCGAACGCTACGGTTACTCCGCGAGCTTCCCTTCGGTCGATACGTCTTCCATCAGAGCCGACAACTCGTCCGGAACGGGAGCGATTCTCTCGTGGGTGATTCCCGTCGTCGGGGACCAGACGAGGTTGACCTGGAGCGCGGGATCCATGTCCGGGTAGTCGCTGCGGTTGTGGCAGCCGCGGGTCTCTCTGCGTTCGATCGCCGCTTCGAGCGTGGCTCGGGCGGCGAGGGCGGCGGACTTGAGGTCGAAGGCGTGCGCGAGATCCTGGAAGCCGGCGATGTCGGGGTGGACCCCGACGTCCTCCATGCGCCGGCCGATCTCGGCGAGCTCCGCCAGACCGGCGCGCAGTCCTTCCTCGTGGCGGACGACGCCGGCGTGCTCGGTCATGGTGTTGCGGATGGCGCGTTGCAGGGCACGGACGTTCTGCGGGCCGTCCGCGGCGAGCAGGCCGTCGATTTCGAGGCGGGCCTCGTCCACCGCTGCGGCCGAGCGCGCCTGTGCCGTCAGCCCCTGGGAGTAGGCGGCTGCCGCCTGCCCCGTGATGCGGCCGAACACCAGCAGCTCGATGAGGCTGTTGCCGCCGAGGCGGTTGGCGCCGTGCAGGCCGCTGGAGGCCTCGCCGATGGCGTAGAGGCCGCGCACGTCGGTCCTGTGGTCCTCGGGCCTGACCCACACTCCGCCCATCGAGTAGTGCGCGGTCGGCGCGATCTCGATCGGATCGCGAGTGATGTCCAGCATCTGCAGGTCCAGAAGCGTCTGGTAGACCCTTGGCAGACGGTTCATGATCGTCCGCCGTGGCAGGTGGGACACGTCGAGCCAGACACCGCCCTTGGGCGTGCCGCGACCTTCCTTGATCTCTGTGTAGGAGGCGAGGGCAACGCGGTCACGCGTGGACAGTTCCATGCGCTCGGGGTCGTAGCGCACCATGAACCGCTCGCCGAGCGCATTGCGCAGGATGCCTCCCTCCCCGCGGGCCGCCTCGCTGACCAGGGTGCCTGCTGCGTTCTCGGGCTCGATGATTCCCGAGGGGTGGAACTGCACCAGCTCGGGGTCGCGCAGACGCGCGCCGGCCTCCACTGCCAGCCGGAAGGAGTCTCCGGTGTTCTCGTCGCGCCGTGAGGAGGTGCGTCGCCAGATGCGGGTATGACCGCCGGCCGCGAGAATGACGGCGTCGGCGTGGATGAGGTAGCGCGTCCCGTCGTTGAGATCGAAGCCGTAGGCCCCGAACACCGCACCGTCGTGCACCAGCAGTCGGGTGATGTAGACGCTGTCGAGCATGGGGATGGTCAACTGGCTCGCCCGCCTGACGAGCGTGCGCTGGATTTCCAGACCCGTGTAGTCACCGGCGAAGGCGGTGCGCCGGAACTTGTGCGCA
The DNA here is from genome assembly GCF_040605575.1 of Streptomyces sp. NPDC005566. Lineage (NCBI taxonomy): Bacteria > Bacillati > Actinomycetota > Actinomycetes > Kitasatosporales > Streptomycetaceae > Streptomyces > Streptomyces sp. NPDC005566. Next base: position 97,314 of record NZ_JBEXDB010000010.1, read on the forward strand.
CCGAAGAAACGCTGGGAGATACGGCCGTCCCCCTCCCGTGCGAAGGCCATGCCGTAGCGCTCCAGGTCGTCGATCCCAAGGGCGGCGCCCTGGGTGACGATTTCGGTGGTGCGGGGGTCGGCGAGCAGGTAACTCTCCTTGAGAGTGTCCGCTGCGTGCTGTTGCCAGCTGTCCTCGGGATCCATGGTGGCCAGGGCCGCATTGATACCCCCTGCCGCGAGGGCCGTGTGGGCGTCCTCCTTGGGGCGCTTGCCGACGGCGAGGACGTCCATGCCCGCCTCGGCCAGCTCGATCGCCGCCCGAAGTCCCGCTCCGCCCGTTCCGATCACCAGGACCATGGTGGACAGTCGTCGTTCGGTGATAGCCACGTTCGCTCCGATCGCTTGGTTCGTCTCCGAGTACGACCGGCGGATCTCGCTGTTTGTGACACCGGGCCAATGACTCCCGCGCCTGGTCAGGCGTCCCTGCCCATCCGCTCGGTGCGCCCGCTCCCACCGCGCCACCTCGCCTCCCACCATCGTCGCACCCGCCCCGCGCATCTGCCCTACGGTGCCCGCGTCGCGCCATCGGCCCGCCGCGGGATGGTGCGTGTGCGGCCGCGATGCTGCGGCAGGAGCGCGACCGGCCCCGCCGGGCGCACAGGAGTCACGCGCGAGGAGGCCGTCACACGGCGGCTCGAGAAGAAGCTTCTCCTCGCTACGTGTCACACCTGCCACGGGTTGTCTGTCATGAAGGGTGAGGCAGCGTGCACGTCCGCTGTGCAAGGAGCGCGCCATGACTACCCCGTTTCAGCAGCCCAGGGATGCCATGGCTCTCGCCCCTCGGCGGTCCGTCCGCCTGCACAACAGAACTGCAGGCACGTCCTCTTAGGGCTCGTCCACCTGGACGCGCCTGGGTCGAGGGGCATTGCCTCGGCTCTTTCGCGACGCGCAGCGGCCACGACGACCGGTCACCTCCGGGTACCGGGTCCTGGCCACCCCACCGAAGCAGTGGGCGAACGCTGCGACGCGTCGTTGTCGATCCGTCCTCGGGCCGGGCCGACTCCACCACCTCGAAAGGCAAGGTCATGAACAAGCGCACCGTCATCCGCCGTTCCCGCACCCCGCTCGCCCTCCTGGCCACGGGTGGCCTCGCCGCCGCTCTCACAGCCACCTCGATCGCCCCGGCGAGCGCCGTCACGGGCTCGGCCTCGCATCCCAAGCCCACCGTCGTGCTCGTCCACGGAGCGTTTGCCGACTCCACCAGCTGGAACGACGTCATCAAGAAGCTCAAGCACGAGGGCTATCCGGTCATGGCCGCGGCCAACCCGCTGCGCGGCCTGAGCAGCGACTCCGCCTACCTCAAGGACGTGCTGGCAGGCATCAAGGGCCCGATCGTCCTCGCCGGACACTCTTACGGCGGCGCGGTCATCAGCAATGCCGCGACCGGCAACGAGAACGTCAAGGCGCTTGTCTACATTGCTGCTTTCGTCCCGGACAAGGGCGAGAGCGCGCTGGACCTGGCGGGCAAGTTCCCCGGCAGCACCCTCGGCAAGGCCCTGCGCCCCGCCCCGGTGACCAACCCCGACGGCACACGGGGCACCGACCTGTACATCCAGGAGGAGAAGTTCCGTCATCAGTTCGCGGCGGACGCCCCACGCAACACCACCGACCTCATGGCGGCCACCCAGCGTCCCGTGACCGAGGCGGCCTTGGCGGAAGGCTCCTCGGAACCGGCCTGGAAGACCATCCCGTCCTGGGACCTGGTGGCTACCCAGGACCGCAATATTCCGTTGAAGGCCCAGACCTTCATGGCCGAGCGGGCAGGGGCCCATACAGTCGAGGTGAAGGCCTCGCACGCTGCGAGCGTCTCCCACCCCGACAAGGTCACCGAGATCATCGAGGACGCTGCCCGAACGGTCCGCTGACCCGGCGGCAGAGCTGAGGACGGCGGGGCGGTGCGCCATCGCCGCCGCGCCCATCCTCCCTGTGCGCCCTGCCCCCGATGAGGCAGTCAGGCATCTGGGGTCGCCCGCCTTCCCCGCGGCGGGACTCGGCGCCGGGGTCACCGGTGAAGCGCCGGCACGGCGCCACGTCGGGTGTGGGCCCTCGCGGACGCCGGTGAGGTGGCGAGGGGGAGGCCGGTCACACCGCGCAGCCCTCCGTGGGTGGAGGCCTCTGCCCGAGCATTGCCCCGTCCACGCACGCTTGCTCCGAGCCGCCCCAGGAGTCGTCAGGCGGCGCGGGAGGGAGCCGGTGGCCGGCGGCGAGCGCTGCCACTGCGCACCGTCCGCACGGCCCACAGGGGCGGGACATACCGTCGAGAGAGGCGTCGCCGCATGCGGACGGATCGGGTGCCGGTCGGAGTGAGGGGCTTCAGGCGGCCAGCGACGTCACGTAGGGCTCCAGCTTGACCGGGTTCATCATCCACATGATCCGCTCGAGGCCGCGGTTCGACGCGTCGACGGACAGCAGCGCCACCGCGCTGCCGTCGGAGGTGACCAGGACGGCGGGCAGGCCGTTGGCCTCGACCCAGCTGACTTCCGCCCCGGGCCAGAACTGTGGCGCGAATGCCTTGAGGTACCGAGCGACGTGTTGACGCCCCACGACCGGGATCTTCGACGCGCCCCGGATGCCGCCCCCGTCGGAGTAACTGACGACATCCTCGGAAAGGACGTGCTCGAGCGTGGCGAGATCACCGGTCTGCGCCGCGCTGAGGAAGACCTGCAGCAGTCGCCGGTGCTCGGCCCGGCCGACCGGCTGCTCCTTGCGTTCGGCGGCCAGATGCTTGCGCGACCGGCTCACCAACTGGCGAGTGTTGACCTCACTCGTATCCAGGATTTCGGCGATCTGCGGGTAGGGGTAGTCGAACGCCTCCCGCAGCACGTATGCGGCCCGCTCCACCGGGTTCAGTTTCCCGAGGACGAGCAGGACCGCCATCTCCACCGCCTCGGCGCGTTCCGCGCCGACGTTCGGGTCCCGGCTGGTGTCGACCGGCTCGGGCAGCCACGGTCCCACGTACGACTCCCGCCGCATCCGGGCGGACTGCGCCAGGTTGATCGCCAGCCTGGTGGTCACTGTCGTCAGGAAGGCCCGCGGCTCGATGATGTCCTCACGGTCGGTGTTCTGCCACCGCAGCCAGGCTTCCTGGAGGATGTCCTCGGCATCCGCGGAACTGCCGAGCACGCGATAGGCGACGCCGAACAACCGCGGACGCGCCGCGAGGAAATCCTCGGTCGCTCTTTCGAGCGAGTCGGTGTCATCCGCAGCGTGCATGGTGCCCCCTTCGGGCCAAGCCAATTTTACAACCGTTGTGGGCGGCACGCCGCTGCGGCGCGGAGCCACTCACAGGGTCTCCGACCAGAGGTTGTGCCCCGTCGTGGTGTGACGGCGGGGCAGGCGGAGCCGCCAGGAGGCGGCGTCCCGCGTTTCGCACGACGGCATCAAGGAGGCCTGCCCAGTGGCACGGTCCGCTTCGGCGCATTTGGACACCGGGAGTCCGTCTCCCCGTCGTTGGCCCAGGCCACGGAGGAGACGGACGGTGGGTGTCCGGCGACGCCGGTTCGTCTCAGCCGAACATGCCGGGCTTGTAGTCCCCGCCGGGCTGCTGGTTGATCACGTTGATGCGGTTGTAGGCGTTGATGATCGCGAGCAGTGAGATCAGCGCAGCGAGCTGGTCCTCGTCGAAGTACTTGGCGGCATTCGCCCAGACGTCGTCCGTGACACCGCCCGCGGCGTCCGCGATGCGGGTGCCCTGCTCGGCTATCTCCAGGGCCGCCCGCTCTGCATCGGTGAAGACCTTGGCCTCGCGCCAGACCGCCACCAGGTTCAGACGCTGCTGCAGCTCACCTGCGGCGATGGCGTCCTTGGTGTGCATGTCGGTGCAGAAGCCGCAGCCGTTGATCTGGCTGGCGCGGATCTTCACCAGTTCCTGGGTCACGATCGGCAGGGTCGAATCGGCAACCACCTTGTTGGCCGAGTTGAGGTGCTTCATGACCTTGCCGGCGAGAGCATTGCCGAAGTAGTTGATGCGCGATTCCATGGTGGGATCTCCTCGGTGTAGAGACAGTTACACCGAACTGACCGGATCACCCGGCGAGCCGTGACAGCGACGTGCAGTGACGTACGTCTCCCTCGGGCCTTCGCCCCACGGTGCGGGCCGCTCCGGGTGCCCCCGGGCACCGGCCATGTGCGGCGGCGCACACGGCAATGTGTGGGAGTGGCGCGCCTACCCCGGTTTCAGCGTCCCGGTCGCAGACCTGGTCGACGAATGCACTCTCGACGACGACCACGCCGAGAAGAGGGGCGTCGGCCTCCCGCGGCGCCACATCCGGTGGGTCGCCCCATCGCCTGTTCGGCCGACGGCCCCAACCGCCGTACGGGCGAAACAGTTTCCCGCGCGTCGCTCCTGGACAAAGCACCGCGATCGTCCCTGCACCGGAGGGCATTCCGCACGGTGCGCCGCTCATCCGGCGGACGGAGAGTCACGAGTGGAGGCGGCCCACCACCCTTCAATTCCGTGCGGTGCTGTGAGACATCACCTTGCTCCCGTCGCGTGTCACATCCAGGAGGTCCGCTCGGTCATACAGGGTGAATCGGCCTATTCGTGCGATGTCGCTGCTGAAGTAGCGAGCACGGTTCAGGCCTCACCCGTACGCCCGACAGCGCGCGTATGCATGCATGTCTCTGAAAGGAATCACCATGAGTGAACAGAAGCCGACCGTCGTTCTCGTACACGGCGCGTTCGCGGACTCCTCCAGCTGGAACGGCGTCGTGGAGGAGCTCCAGTCGCACGACTTCCCTGTGGTGGCCGCCGGCAACCCGCTGCGCGGACTCACCAGCGACGCCGAGTACGTCAGGCAGCTCGTGGCCTCGATCCAGGGCCCCGTAGTCCTCGCCGGGCACTCCTACGGTGGCGCCGTCATCAGCAACGCCGCGAAGGGCCTCGACAACGTCAAGGCGCTCGTTTTCGTCGCGGCGTTCGTGCCTGACGAGGGTGAGAGCGCGGTGGACCTCGCGGGCAGGTTCCCCGGCAGCAGCCTCGGTGAGGCGCTCCACCCGGTGCCTCTCACGCTCCCCGACGGCAGTCAGACCGCGGACCTGTATATCGAGATGGGCAAGTTCCACCACCAGTTCGCCGCCGACGTTCCAGAGGAAACGGCGGCCCTCATGGCTGCCACCCAGCGTCCCGTGACCAACGCCGCCCTGACCGAAGGCGCCTCCGCCCCGGCATGGAAGGAGATCCCGTCCTGGGTTCTCGTGGCTACGGAGGACCTGAACATCCCGCTGCAGACGCAGATCTTCATGGCCGAGCGGGCCGAGGCCACGTCTGTCGCCGTCACCGCCTCTCACGCGGTGAGCGTGTCGCACCCCGGAGACGTCGCACGGCTGATCAACGAGGCGGCGCGGGCCACCGCTTGAGCGCAGGAGGGCCGTGCCCGATCGCCGAGCTCTGTGCAGGGGCGCCTGGTTGCACGATGCGACCGGGCGCCCCGGCACAGAGCGAGGCAACCAAGTGCCCGTCCGCCTGAGTTCATTCGCGCCCAGGGCGCCGAGCCCGTCCAGTGATCGCACCGGTCGGCGGGGCTTCCTCGCCCGGTGGCAGGGCACCTGCGAGATTCCCGCGAGCCCGGAGTCGGTGAGCCTCCCCGTCGCCGGGCTCGCCGCAGCCTGCCGGGCATCAGCCCGCCTCGCAGTGGACAACACCCGGGTGGCCCCAACTCAGCTGCGGATGCCGCGGTGTCACACAGCAGAGTCCCATCCGGTCAATTACCCAAAAGGGGCATAGGGCAGCCAGTTCGGTGACTGCGTCTCCGCGGGGATCGAGAACGCTGACGGGCCGCTCAAGTGCCCACCCTGCCGTGGTTCCTGGGCTCGCAGCCGTCCGTGCATCCGCTCGTGGCCCGTATCGGTCCCCTCCCACCTATCTGAGGGCAGTGTTTCCCCATGACCAGTACTGACGATGTGACACTCGGTCGTAAAGATCCGAAGACGCGTGAGACATCCGAGCCGGCGATCGCGATGGTCGACGAGCAGGGGACGGTGGTCGCGTGGACGCAGGCCGCCGAGCGGCTTGTCGGGTACTCGGCCGGGGACGTGATGGGTCGGTCTGTTGTACTCGTACTGCCGTGCTCCGAGGCAGCGCCGACGATGTCGGCGTACGTCGAGCAGTGCCGTACCCAGAACGGCTGGCCGGGCGCGACGGCGGTCCGCCACCGAAACGGTCGCATGCTTGACGTCGACCTGCGGATCTCGATGTTGCGGGGGCAGGACGAATCGATCCGATGGCTCATGTCCGTGAGCGACGTGGGCACGCCCGTCGGCCAGGCGGTGAACGGATCCGCGCGGGAGTCGCTTCTCATCCGCACGCCGATCGGCATCTCTGTTCGTGACCCGCAGCTGCGTTGCGCCTGGGTGAACGACGCGATGGAGAGTCACGACGGTATATCCCGCGACCGAAGGCTCGGCCGTCGTTCTGCCGATGTACTGCCCGGTGCCGAACGCGATGCGTTGGAGGCGGTGATGCGGCAGGTACTGGAGAGCGGCACCACCAGGGTCCACGAGTACCGGCGGCCCAAGCCCGCGGCGGGTCCGCTTCGCGAGCACACGTTCGCCGCTTCGTCCTCCTGCCTCCAGGACGCCGACGGCAGAGCGCTGGGAGTGTGCACCATCGACGTCGATGTCACGGAGAGGCGGCGGTTGCGCGAGCGCCTCGCCGCCCTCGGCCAGGCCGGTATGCGCCTGGGCAGAACTCTGGACCTGATGCAGACCAGCCAGGAACTGGCTGACATTGCCGTGACACTGTTCGCCGACTACGCAGCAGTCGACCTGGAGCAGCCGGTCCCGTTCGGCGAAGGGCCCCCGGTCCGCGTCGGTCCGATGGGCCGACGCCTGTCCGCTTTCCGGCGGGCCGGGGTGGCCTCGATCCACGAAGGGGCCCCGGAGTCGCCGTGGGTGCGCGGTGAGCCGGTCCCCATGCCGCCTGCTTCGCCCATCGCTGACGCCCTGCACACCGGCAGGTCCCACCTGGAGCCGATCGTGGACACCGCTCCAGGCACCTGGATCGACCGGGACCCCGTGAGGGCGCAGAAGATCCATGAGAGCGGCGTGCACTCTCTGATGGTCGTACCCATCCGCGCGCGACAGGCCCTGCTGGGGGTGGCCTTCTTCCTTCGCACCGGAAACCCGGCGCCGTTCCAAGAGGTCGACCGGCTCCTGGCCGAAGAACTCGTCAGCCGGGCCGCGGAGTCGTTGGACAACGGACGCCAGTACGCGCGGGAACACTCCGTGGCTCTTACGCTTCAACGGCAGTTGCTCCCGCACCGTCTGAGGGGCGGTGTCGCGGTCGAGGCGGCCTCGCGCTACCTGCCCGCGGATATGGACCGCGGCGTCGGAGGTGATTGGTTCGACGTGATCCCACTGTCCGGCGCCAGGGTGGCCCTCGTCGTCGGTGATGTGGTGGGGCACGGCATCAACGCCGCCGCGACCATGGGCAGGCTCCGTACCGCCGTCCACACGCTTGCCGACATGGAACTGCCCCCCGACGAGGTGCTGGCCCACCTCGATGACACGGTGCAGCGACTGGCGGAGGAGGACGCCGACGTTCCGGACCAGCGCTCCGCCGCAGTGGGTGCGACGTGTGTCTACGCCGTCTACGATCCGGTCACGCGGAAGTGCACCATGGCAGCGGCCGGACACCCTCCGCCCGCGATCGTCGACCCGCAGGGCGGGGTCACCTTCGCCGATCTTCCCAGCGGCACGCCGCTCGGCACCGGGTTGGGGGTCCCCTTCGAGTCCGTGGAGCTCGAACTGCCCGAGGGAAGCCTCATCGCCCTGTACACCGACGGCCTGATCGAGTCCCGTGATCACGACATCGATGTGGGAATGAACCGTCTGGGGGCTGCTCTGGCGCAACCGGGCCGATCCCTGGAGGACCTGTGCAGCCGGGCGATGGATACCTTCCCGGGTCGGGGGCCGTCCGACGACGTCACCCTGCTCGTCGTCCGGACTCGTTCCCTCAGCCCGGACCGCGTCGCCTCCTGGACATTGCCGAACGATCGGACTGCTGCCCGCTCGGCCCGGCAGGTGGCGGCCGGCCAGCTGGCCGAATGGGGCTTGGAAGGGGTCGAAGGCCCCACGAAGCTCATCGTCAGCGAACTGGTCACGAACGCAGTCCGCTACAGCACCGGTCCGATCCATCTGCGTCTCATCCAGCATCAGGTCCTGACCTGTGAAGTGTCCGATACCGACGTCTGCTCCCCACGTCTGCGTCGCGCGCGCACCGTCGACGAGAACGGCCGCGGGCTCAGCCTTGTCGCCCACCTGTCCCGCCGATGGGGATCCCGCTCGATACCGGACGGCAAGGTCGTCTGGGCTGAAGAGGACCTGGTTTCCGCACGCCCTCACGCGCGCGGAGTTCCGGCACGCCGCCCGTAACCCCTCAAGGGCAACCGGATCCCCCTCGATGCATCGCGTCGCTCGTGCCGGCGCGAGGCCTGGCCGACCGTGCCGAAGTGTGACCACTGCAGATGATGGCCGTTGCCGGGGCCGTGCGCGTGTGGTCCTGGCCGGGTCCTTGAGGCGCGGAGCGAGGTGTAGCCGCAATCAACTAATGTCGTTCGATATCGTATCGATTGAAAAGATGGCTGGTAATCTGCCCTCATGGGCACCGACGCTTCTGATCACACCACCGCCTCGCGTGCGACCGACCGCCCGGGGGATGCCTCGCCATTCGCTCTCGGCCTGCTGCTGCGCCGGGCGCACTGGCGCGCGGCCGCAGTAATGGCTGAGGCGCTTCGGCCGCTCGGCGTCGAGCTGCGGCATTTTGCCGTGCTGATGGTGCTGGTCGACCGTGGCGCCACGGTGCAGCGGGACCTGGCGGCGGAGACGGGGACGGACAAGGCGGGCATCATGCGCGTGGTGGACGATCTTGAGCGTAGAGGGCTGGCGGTACGCAAGGCTGTTCCGGGGGACCGGCGGGCAAGGGCAGTCGAGATCACGGATCAGGGCGTCGAGCTTTTCGATGCAGCTCACGTGGCGGCGGCGCCACTGGCTGAGCGGATGATCTCCGACCTGGATCCTGGTGAGCCCGAGAAGCTGAAGGACCTGCTGATCCGCTTTGCCTATCCCGCTGACGGTGAGGCGTAAGCGCGTCCCTGCGCCCTTTGCCCCTTGGGCGCGCGTCGCCGGCCTTTGCGGCTGCCGCCGCGAACCCGGCCTCGGGATGCGGCCTCGCAACCACACGCCTGACCTGGCTGCCGCGGCAGTCGTGGCTCGTACCGGGGGCCGAGCTGTCCCCGCACCGCGCAGCCCATGTGAGCGGCGGTGTGCCTTTCGCGCTCGCGGGCAGCTCTTTCGTCTCGATGCGCGGCCAGGGCTGCGCAGGCCGTAGCCCTCGGCGCCCGGCCGCTGTCCCCCAGGGGTAATTCGCCACCGTCACCTTCCGGGAGGCGCAGTCGAGGAAGGCGTTCCGTGACGCCCTGGATCGAGGCGCCACGGGGCGTCCATACCCGGGGCCTACGCGGCGAGGCGCTCCGCGAGATCCTTGGCCTTGGTGGCCGCGTCCTCGAAGGCGCGCTCGCGAGAGGCCCGATAGAGAGGCATCAGTTCGGACATGGCCGGGTTCCGGGGGGCCATGGTGAGTTCCGGGACGATGAAATCGACGTCCAGACCCAGGATGCCCCCCAGGACGGCCTCCAGATAGTTCTGCACGTACTCGCAGCTCTCCTTCGGTGTGCCCGGCGCGTAGGAGCCTCCTCGGCTGGCGACGACGGTGACGGGGGTGCCCTGGGCGGAGGGCTTCTCGCCCGCGGTGCGGCCGGGCAGGATCACGTTGTCCAGCCACGCCTTGAGGGTCGACGGGATCGAATAGTTGTACATCGGGGCGCCGATCAGGACGGCGTCCGCCTGCTCCAGCTCCTCGATGAGCCTCACGCGCGCTGCGAAGGCGGCGGACTGCTCCGGGGTGTGCGCGGACGCGGCGGTGAATCCGGCAGTGAAAGCGTCGGCGGTGATGTGCGGGACAGGGGTGGCGGCGACGTCGCGGTAGAGCACGGTGCCCTCCAGGTGCTGCTCCTCCCATGCGCTGCGGAAGGCTTCCGCGACCGAACGCGAGGAGGACGCCTTGCCGGGAAAAGCGGACGAGTCGATGTGCAGCAGTGTGGCCATGGGCTTCCTTCGAAGAGTGGTCCCCGGGGCGGGGAATCAAGGGCCGACTGCGCAGCGGAGATGGTTGCATGCGCGATTGTATTGAATGATACCATCGCGAGTGTAACCAAGGTTGATGTGTCGAGTGGATGGGATGGCGATGGTCGACGTCTATGAAGCGGTCACGAGCCGACGGGCGGTGCGTGGATACACCGACCGGCCCGTCCCGAGGGAGGTGCTCGAGCGCGTGCTGTCCGCCGCGGCCTGGGCGCCGTCTGCGTCGAACCTCCAGCCGTGGCGTGCCTTCGTGCTGACGGGCGCGCCGCTGGCCGAACTCAAGAAACGCGTCGGCAGGCGCGTCTCGGCGGGTGGCCACTGGGACGAGCCGGAGTACGAGCAGTACCCGCCCGCACTGAAGTCCCCGTATCGCGAACGTCGATCCGCCTTCGGCGAGCAGCGCTACGGCGCACTCGGCGTTGGCCGCGACGACCTGGAGGCGCGCCAGAGGGCCGCCACCGCGAACTGGGAATGCTTCGGCGCGCCCGCCGCCCTGTTCTGCTACATCGACCGCGACCTGGGCCGGCCCCAATGGGCTGACGTCGGCATGTACTTGCAGACCGTCATGCTGCTCCTCCGCGCCGAGGGGCTGCACAGTTGCGCGCAGATGGCGTGGGCGAAGTATCACAGGACCGTCGCCGAGGTCCTCACGCCCCCGGACGAGCTCATGCTCTTCTGTGGGATGTCGATCGGGTTCGAAGACGTGACGGTGGGTGAGACCCGAACGGGCCGGGCGCCGCTCGACAGGACGGTCACATTCGTCGACACGGTGGACCACTCAGGCCGAGTTCGCTCCACGTCGGGGACGGCGGCGAACTCCTCGACCTCGAAGCCTTGTGGTCCAGGAGCCGGAGCCGCGGATCTCGGGAGGCGCCATGCGCCCGGAGGCCGACTGGCGCGGCGCATCTCCACGCGTATCAATGGCGCCTTCACCGAACGGATCCGGCGGTTGGTGTCACAGATCGGGCTGCCGCCCGGACATGGCTGAGAAAGCAAACTCGATTCCGTGCTGTGGTGAGAACGTTGATCAGAAAGATTGCTTGTGGTCGGAGACCGGTCCCATGGGCCCGCTCCGGCTTCAGTGGGAGCGTCTCGACGAGTGGTCGTGGCCATGAGTGGCCTCGAACCCCGACGAGCGACCAAGGGGCGCCTCCCCTGTCACCGAGCCTGCCGCCCCAGGGGCCCGCGGCGTCCGGCTTGCACGCACTTCCCCGTCCCGTCGCCGTCGTGGTGGGCGCCGGTGGCGTGCTCGGAGCGGCGCATGTCGGTATCGGATGCGCGTTGGAGCAGCGCGGATTTGTCCCCGACATGATCATCGGTACCTCGGTGGGCGCCCTCAACGGGGCCATCGCGGCCGCCCACCCCGAGAGTGCCGCGCCGTGGCTGGACCACGTATGGACCCGGTTGCGTCGGCGTGAGGTCTATCCGCTCGGCTGGCCGTCGTCACGGGCCGGCATCTTCACCGATCGCGGCCTGCGTCGACTGATTGCCCACTCCGGGCTGCCGTCTCGTATCGAGCAACTGGCCGTCCCGTTCACTGCCGTGGCGATGGATCTGAGCACCGGTGCTCCGGCGTTGCTCGACCACGGAAACCTCGAGTCAGCGCTGCTCGCCAGCGCGGCCGTTCCCGGGATCCTGCCTCCGGTGAACCGGGACGGCAGGACGCTCGTCGACGGCGGAGTGATCGCCTATGTCCCCGTTCTGGCGGCCCTGCAGGCCGGGGCGGCCAGCGTGGTGGTGCTGGCGACCGGGCCGGAGTGCTCGCCGTTGAGCCCGACCGTCCCGCGCCTGCGGGCCGGGGCGATCGCCGCCAGAGCAGGGCTGCTGTTGATGCACCATCAGATCGAGCGCGATGTGCAGGAGGTGGCGCGTCGCATTCCGACCGTCGTGCTGCCGACCGGCATCGATGCCTGGCCCGCCCCTTGGGACTTCGGTCACTCCCAGCGGCTGATCAGCACCGCTTCCCGTACCGCCGGACGCTTTCTCGACGAGCTGCACGTCAGTGGGCCAGGGCTGTATCGGCTCGACGGCCCTCCGACGGAGGCGTCGGCAGGCCCGGGCGAGGCATCGAGTTCCTCAGTATCGGAGGTTGCCCTGTGAGTACCATCGCGTTTCTCAACATCGCCATGCATGGACGCGTCAACCCGACGCTGCCGGTGGTCGCCGAGCTCGTTCGGCGCGGCCACTCCGTCACGTACCACACCTCGCCCGCCTTCCGTGAGGAGATCGAGGCTGTCGGCGCGACGGTGTGCCTCTACCCCGGGGGCGACCAGCCGCTCCCCGATCCACCGACGCCGGTCACATTGATCGAGGGGCTTGCAAGCACGGCCGCCCGCCTGCTGCCCGCGGTGCTCACCGACCTGCGCCGCATCCGGCCCGCCCTGATCGTGCACGACAACGCCTGTTTGTGGGGCGCGGTCGCCGCCCGCGAACTCAAGGTCCCGGCGGCGTCGTCGTTCACCACGTTCGCTTTCAACCGGCACGTGCCCAGCCCCACCCGAGGCTCGCGGGAGCTGCTGGCCGCAGCGGCGGCTCGACCGGGCAGCGTCCAGGGATACCTGCGGTCGCGCCGGGGGCTGCGCCGCCGCTACGACATGGGTGGGCTGCCCCTGCTCGACCTGGGGAACATCCGCCAGCCGCTCAATCTCGTCTACACCTCGCGGGAGTTCCAGCCCGACGCCGCAGATTTCGACGGGTCCTACCGGTTCGTAGGACCGAGCATCGGCGCCCGTCCGGTCGACCCGTCGTTCCCGGTGGATCGGCTCCGGGGCCCGGTGCTCTACGCGTCGCTGGGCACGGTGTTCAACGCCGACCCGCAGCTTCTGCGTACGTTCGCCACCGCGCTCGCGACACTGGGCGGCACCGTCATCGTCTCCACCGGGCAGACCGATCCCGCCGCACTGGGTCCGTTGCCCGCGAATGTGCTCGCCCGCCGCTTCGTTCCGCAACCCGAGGTGCTCGCCCGCGCGGCGCTGTTCGTCACCCACGGCGGGATGAACAGCGTCAACGAGGCCATGTACGCCGGGGTCCCGATGCTGGTGGTCCCACAGGGCGCGGACCAGCCGATGGTGGCCCGTCGCGTCGCAGAGCTCGGCGCCGGCCTGTCGATCAGGACCGGGGACGTGACCCAGGAATCCGTAACCGCCCTCGCCGGGCGCCTTCTCCACGACCCCCGGTTCCGGGCAGCCGCCACCACACTGCAGGTTGCCCAGCACGAGGCGGGTGGGTATCGGCGCGCCGCCGACGCATTCGAACGGTACCTGTATGAAACAGGCTCGGCCGGTCGGCCGGCTCCTGTCGATCCGTCACAGAGAGGCTGAGCCATGGCACTCGTCGTCCTGTTGCTGTTCGCCGGAGTGTCGGAGGCCGCCGGGCGCATCCTGCCCCTGGCAGTGCGCCGACCCGGCATGTCGCGGACTCGGGTGGCAGCGCTGCTCTGTGCCGGCGGCCTCGTCGAGGGCGCTGTGTTCGCGTTGTGGCCGCTGACCGCGTGGACCCTGGCCGAGCTGGTGCTGTCCCCTGCACCGACGGGCGCCGGGTTGGCCTGGACACCGGATCTGGTCGCTCCGCTGGTGTTGGCTGCCGTCCTTGCGTTCCCCCTGCTCGGGCCCCTCCTCCACCTGTTGCTCTTTGTGGGGGTCGGAGCCGGACTGGCGGGTCCGCTCGCCGCGGCGACGGAGCTGGGCTGGTGGGGCGCCGCTGGTTGCGTGACCGTCGCCGGGGCCGGGCTCGGTGTCGCCGTAGAGGCTGTTCGGCGTCTGGTCGTGAGGATCAGCGCGGCCGAGGCGCGGGGGCCGATCTCATGAATGCCTTCCTGCTCTGGGTCTTCGCGATCGGGCCGGCTCTCCTCGCCGAAGCACTGCTCGCCCGCTACGAGGTACTGGCCTACGGGGCCGGCTGGCGGGCGCCCGTCGATCAACTTCCGGCGGGTGTGCCCTACGCGCGGGGAGCGGCGCCCGACAGTCCTCCGCATGCCTACCTGGTCTACCTGGACGGCATCGGCAAGCGCCGCGTCCGCGACAGCCGGGACGGCGGCCAGCTGGTCAAGGCGTTGATCGCCGGAGCGCCGGAGCTGCGGGTGCTGGGCCAGGTACAGCCCTACTCGCCACTCGCCGACCCGCTTGCCGAGCGACCGGTGTGGGCGTGGCTGCGCCGCCGCACCGAGCTGCTGCTGTTCCTGCACAATGTCATGCAGATCTTCGTCGCCGCCGACCAGCGGTACCGCCCCTTGTACAACCGGGCCGTCGGATCCCAGATTTCCACGCAGCTCCGGCTCGCGGGCTATCAGCCCGACAGCGGCATTCCCGTGGTGCTGCTCAGCTACAGCGGCGGTGCCCAGGTCGCAAGCGGCGCGGTCGACGAACTGCACACCCGGCTGCGATGCCCGCTCCTGCTGATCACCCTCGGTGGGTTCCACAACGGCGCCAACGACCTCGGCCGAGCCGAGCACCTGCACCGCCTGACCAGTGCGAGCGACCGGATCGAGCGAGTCGGTACCTGGATCTTCCCTCAGCGCTGGCGCCTGGTCAGGGGCAGCGCATGGAACCGGGCCGACCGTGCGGGAAAGATCACCGTGCACCGACTCGACCCGGCCACGCACGTCGGGCCGCACAGCTACATCAGCACGACGGCTCGGCTGCCTGACGGCCGCAGCCACCTCGACCGGACGGCCGACACCGTGATCTCGCTCATCCGCGCCCATCACGGCGCGACCGTGGCCACGGATCACCCGTAGCCATGAGCGCCTCGGCCGGAGTGCGTAGTGCAGGTCGGCCGGGCTGGGAACCGCGACCGTCACGTCGCCGACCGGATGGCCCCCGGAGGAATCCATGGGCAACGGAGTCGAGAACCCCAGCCGCAGTGCCGGCGCCGCCTGTGGGAGGCGGACCTCACCCGCTCGATCTTCCGGCGGTGGCGGCCGAGCCGTTCTCCGGACCTCTGTTTCCCGGGTCCGTCTCCCCGCTGCCACGAGACTCCCCGCCCCTGCCCGACCAGGGCAGGGGCGCGTCACGCCGCTCGAGGCGGAGAGGCAGTCCCCGACGCGTCCGATGTGGGCTGCATCTCATCCGCGGGCTGTTACGGGGGAGGCGCGGCCGGTGTCTCAATGCCGAGTCCACAACACATGGGAGACATGATGAACGGGAACGTCGAGATAGTCGTGATCGGTGGCGGGTAAGGGGGCGTGACGGCGGCGAACAGTCTGGCGCGGCGCGAGGGTGTGTCCGTGACCGTGGTCAATCCGCGTCCCGAGTTCGTCGAACGGATCCGCCTGCACGAGCGCGTGACCGGCTCTGATGACGCGACCGACGATGATCAACGGCAACCCCGGAATCATCCTGCGCCTGGACGGCGTGATCGACGGTGTGCTGGCCTGCCGCGCGGAGAACGCCCGCGTCACGGGCCTCTACTACGTCCGCAACTCCGAAAAGCTCACCCGCGTCGAGTCCGAAACCACCCTCACCTCCCGCTGCCAGTCCCCGCGCCGGGCCGGCTCGCGCCGACGGAGCGAACATCTCCCCCTGCGATCTCCTCCAACCGGCCCCGCCACGCGGCAATTTCACGCGAACTCTTTGCCGCCAAGGGCTGCTCAGGCCACCCGATGCGGGGGACTGCCCAACAGGCGCAAGTGGGCCGGCGACGGTCCGCCACCCGTTCAACAGCAAGGGTGGCCGGAACCGGGGGAGTGGATCGCCCGGACGTTCCCCTGCTACTGGGAGACGAGTCGACCCGCCCGGCGGCGGAAGCCGGAAGCTGTCTTCCGGACCAGCTTGTCGGACGACGCGATCTGGCCCTTCCGTTTGGATCACGCGGGCTCTCGGGGTTCGACACGTGCCCTCCGAAGCCTTGAGGGCCGGGTGGAACACCTCCGGCGATGTTGTCGATCGCCGACCTCCCCGAGCTCTCGGCTGCGCTCGAGCAGGAGAGACCCCCATCGAGCAGGGGAGGCTGCATCGCGTGGACTCCCTCCACCACCGTGCAGCTGCACGTACCGGACCCGAGACCTGATCAGGCCTGATCCAGATCGGAAGACCCTAGTATGGTCCGGTGGACAGTGCAGACGACGCTCGCGAGGGATCACGCACGGGAGCGTCGGCGGTGCTGGAGCTCCAGGCACTGGCGATGCAGTTGCGCCGAATGACCGGCGAGATCAACCGCCTGGTGCACGCTTTCGCGCACACCCAGGGCCTCCACGCCACGGATGTCCAGGCGCTCGCGGCGATCCTGGACGCGGATGTTCCGATGACTCCCGGCCGGCTGCGTGATCATCTCGGGCTGACCTCCGGTGCGGTGACCGCGTGCCTGGATCGTCTGGAGCGCGTCGGTCACATCCGGCGCTCGCGGGACAGCGCAGACAGGCGCGTCGTGCATCTGCACTACGAGCCCACGGCCAAGGCGGTTGCCCGGTCGTTCTTCATGCCCCTTGCCGAAGCCGCGTCCGCGGCCCGCAGTTCGTCCGATCCGGAAGATCTGGCGGCTACGCTCCGCTTCCTCGCCCGGATGAACACGGAACTCGCCCGTATGCAGGCCCCCCAGCGCTGACCCTCCCATCCGTCCGGCTGCCTTCAGCCGCTGGGCAGGGGCGGCACGCCCATATGTTTCAATGATTGAGATACTCGATGATTGAAAGAGTTTCCCCCTACCCGGGAGCACCATGCCCATCGCGTCGAGGCCGGTTCGCTGGCTGATCCCCGTATTCCTCGTCGTCGCCTGGCTCGCAGTCGGCGGCGCGTTCGGCTCCTACGCCGGGAAACTCGGTGAGGTGGCCACGAACGACCAGGCCTCGTTCCTCCCGCAGAGCGCAGAGTCCACCCGCGTCGTCGAGCAGCAGAAGGCGTTCAGCCGGCAGGAGACCGTCCCCGCCATCGTCGTCTGGACGTCGGAGAAGGATGGCGCGGACCTCGGCCCCGAGCAGCGGCAGGCCGCAACAGCCGCCCTGGACTCGCTCAACGGCGGGCCGGGGGTGGCGGGTGAGGTGACCCCGGCACTGCCCTCGGCCGACGGCCAGGCACTTCAAGGCATCGTCCAGCTGGAATCCGACCTGGAGGACGAGCTCCCCGACACGCTCGAACGCATCCAGAAGGCGGCCGACGGGGTCCCCGGCACACAGGCGCAGGTCGCCGGCCCCGCGGCCAGCCAGGCTGACCTCTCCAAGGCCTTCGCCGGAATCGACGGACTGCTGCTCGGCGTCGCCCTCGTGACGGTGCTGGTCATCCTGCTGCTGGTCTACCGGAGTGTCCTGCTGCCGCTGGTCATCATCATCGGAGCCGTCTTCTCGCTCGGTGTGGCCTGCGCGATCGTGTACGTACTCGCAGACCACGACCTCGTCCGGGTCGACGGCCAGGTCCAGGGGATCCTGTCGATCCTCGTCATCGGCGCCGCCACCGACTACGCCCTCCTCCTCACCGCGCGGTTCCGGGAGGAACTGGGCCGCCACTCCGACCGGTGGACCGCGATGCGCGCCGCGCTGCGCGAGTCCGCGGGACCGATCGTCGCCAGCGCCGCCACCGTCGCCCTGGGGCTGCTCGCCCTGCTGCTCAGCGACCTGACCAACAACCGCGCCCTCGGGCCGGTGGGCGCCATCGGCATCGTCTGCGCCGTCCTGAGCACGCTCACCTTCCTGCCCGCCGTCCTGGTGCTGCTCGGCAGGACCGCGTACTGGCCCGCCAAGCCGAAGAAGGGCGAAGCCGAATCGGGTTCGGCGGGAATCTGGTCGCGGATCGCGGCCCTGGTCGACCGGGCCCCGCGCAAGGTGTGGGGCGTCACCCTGATCGTCCTTCTCGCCTGCGCCGCCTTCATGCCGACGCTCAACTCGAAGGGTGTGCCCCTCGAGGAGATCTTCGTCAACGACGCACCTTCCGTCGCCGCCCAGCAGACCCTGAGCAAGCACTTCCCCGGCGGATCGGGCAATCCCGCCGTGGTGATCGCGGAGGCCGGCCGGGCGGTGGAGGTCGCCGAGGCCGCCGATCAGGTCGACGGCGTCGCGGACGTCTCCGTGGTGACCGTCTCCGGGCGCCCGGGAGTGGGCGAGCCGCTCGTCGTGGACGGCCGGGTCCGTATCGATGCCACGCTGAAGAGCGCGGCCGACAGCGACGCCGCCAAGGAGACCGTGACGCGCCTGCGCGACGCGGTGCACGCGGTGCCCGGCGCGGATGCGCTGGTCGGCGGTTACACCGCGCAGCAGTACGACACCCAGAAGACCGCCGAGAAGGACCGCGCCCTCATCGTGCCGGTCGTCCTCGTGATCATTCTCGTGATCCTCATCGGGCTCCTCCGCTCGCTGCTCATGCCGCTCCTCCTCGTCGCGACGGTGGCACTCAACTTCCTGGCCACCCTCGGGATCTCGTCCCTGGTCTTCCAGCACGTGTTCGGATTCAGCGGTACGGACTCCTCCGTGCCCCTGTACGGATTCGTCTTCCTGGTCGCCCTGGGGGTCGACTACAACATCTTCCTGATGTCCCGGGTCCGCGAGGAGTCCCTGATCCACGGCACACGGCAGGGCGTGCTGCGCGGGCTGACGACCACCGGCGGGGTCATCACCTCGGCCGGTGTCGTCCTGGCGGCCACCTTCGCCGCCCTGGGCGTGATCCCGCTCGCGTTCCTGGTCCAGATCGCGTTCATCGTCGCCTTCGGCGTACTGCTCGACACTCTGGTCGTCCGCTCGCTCCTGGTTCCCGCCCTGGTCAGGGACATCGGACGCGTCGCGTGGTGGCCGGGCGCACTGAGCCGGGAGGACCGGGAGGCGACAGCCGACCGCGGCACGTCCTGAAACCGTCGTGGGCGTTACGGGCGAGCGGCTTCGCCCAGGACGTCGACGACGTGTCACCCGTCTCCGCGTGGGGTCCTCCGCCGCTGCGCCGAGCCCGGCCCGCCCGGCGTGTGACGCCGGGCGGGCCGGCCCGGGACCGTACGATCCGCCCATACAACCGACCGCGTACGCAAAGCGCTCACTGCTCGCCGGTGCGGTCGCGGCCGCCGTCTGCACCGGCTCGGCCGCCGCTGCCTCCGCACCGGCCGCGCCCGCAGCCGGCGTTCGCCACGGCGGGGAGGCCCTCGCCCGGCTCCGCCCGCTCGCCGACCTCTCGGCCCGGCGTCTCGCCACGGCCGAACTCGTCGCCGCCGCCAAGTGGGGGACCGGCAGCCCCGTCGACGACCCGGTCCGCGAGAAACAGGTCCTCGACACGGTGGCGCGGCAGGCCCGCGAAACGGGAGCCGATCCCGGCGCGACGGTACGGATCTTCCGGGACCAGATCGAGGCGAACAAGCTCGTGCAACGCGCGCTGCACCGCAGTTGGGACGCGAACCGTTCCTAGCCAGGACGCATAAGTGAGTCCTGGACCCACTTATGTGTTCTGGGCGCGTCCCGAACGGTGTTGGATGCGCTGGGTTGCCGCTTTCTCGTCCCGTTCGGCGGCACGTCTCTGGGGGCGTGGTCCGTTGCGGGTGGACGGGTTCCCTCACGCCTTCGTGCATCTGGTCCGGCCTGGGCGGTCCGATGCCCGACACGATCACTCCGGTCGTGTGGGGGCGGTGCCGTCCGACGCCGGATCGGATATCCGAGGGCGCGTCGCCCGATCGCGATACCGGCGGCATCGTGACGGGACATTCTGCGGCTGGGTGTGGTCAGCGGTTTCTGCCAGTGCTGCCCACCCCACATCGACGTGTAGGCGGGGTCGACCGCGACGATCGCCAGGCCCTGTTGGGCGGCCATGGAGATGAGCCGGGCCTTGAGCTTCCCGGTCGGGATTCCGGAGATCAGCTGCCGGAATTTCTTGCGGCGGCCGTGCTTCTCCCTCGTCTTCTCCGTGGTGAAGTCGAGGTCCTCGATGCCGATCGTGGTGACGCCGCTCTGCTTGGCCCAGTTGATGAGCCGGGTCAGGGCGTGGCGGATTTGTGCGTCGCGGTGGGTGGTGGTGCCGGACAGGTCGTAGGCGAAACGGTGCGGCTCGCCGACCGGGTTGCCGTGCGGGTCCAGGCGGTAGGCGGCGAAATGGTCGGCGTTGGTGTCCACACCGATCATGCCCCGGGTCCGGGCCGCCTCCAACGAGATGGTCTGCACGAGGGGGCGTTGCCAGGACGCGGTCAGGTACCAGCGGCCACGGTCCACGTCGAGGTGGATACGGTAGGCGACAGCCCGGTTCCCGGCGATCCGGTCGGCCCATTCCACACCCCGATGCGCGAAGCTCACGGTGGCGGTGAGGGTATAGCGGCCGTGCGGAGTGTTGGCCAAGTGTGCGAGCGGGGCAGGCAGTTTGAGGGATACCTGGCCGTCCGGGGTGACGCGGATCGTCTCGTTCCCGAACCTCTTCCCCGACTCACCGTCCGCCGCCAGAAACCAGCGCTCCGCCTCCCACCGCCCACGCCACTGCTCCTCGGTGATCCCAGCCTCGGCCAGGTGATGGCGGGTGTTGAGCAGGGGTTTCCCGCCGCGCACCACACGCACCCGACCGGCCCGCCAGTCCGCGACCACCGCCGTGTGCCGCGCCTCCAAAACTACGAGGCGACGCGACTTCTGGAACCACTCGCCCTTGGACCGGTAGCCACCCGCCGCACGCTTGGTGCCCTTCTGCCCGATCGGGAGGGACAGTCGGTGCTTGAGTGTTCTGATCCCGGCATCGAGGGCGCGGATGTGCGCGGCCTGGCAACGCCGGGCGAGTGCCCACTGGGCATGCGTCGCCTTCGTGATCGCCCCGGCAATCCTCGACGACGACACCCTCGTCAGATCCCGCTTACGCGCTGCCCACGTCTCAGCACTGTGCTCCAGACCGTCCGCACACCGGGCCTTCAGGTCATGGGAGGCAAGCGCTCCCTGGTGTTCACCGACGGCACGCAGGACCTGCTCGTCCTGGGGCGTGAGGTGCTTGAGACGGTCCCGGACTGCCACTCCGGAAGGGCCGGGCACCACGAACGACGCCGCCAACACCCGCACACCACCCACCACAACACCCCCACCCAAGACCCTGTGCCCGTGCCACCAGCACAACGAGCAACCGTCACCAAAGTCACCCATTCGGCCCCCAAACTCCCGTTCCGGTCCCCGCCGGCCTCACTCCCGGGCGCTACAGCTCACAACCCCTCCGGCGCACCGACGGACCGCCCGGACCTCACAGAGGTGCGCGAGGAGATCAACCGCGTCACCATCGGCCTGGTCCGCGCGATCGCCGGCTCCGCGGCAGTACGCGCCGCCCCTTCCTGCGACGGCACGCTGAGGGCCGCCGAAGCATCCGTGCGGCGCGACCTGTCCGTCGACCGCCTCCGTACTGCGGCACTGACGCACGCACTGCGCTCCGTCTGCGCGCGGCCGTTCGCCGGCCCGGCCTGATCGGCCGCCGGCGACCGTCGTCGGCCGCGCAGGGCACGAGGTCAGCGCCTGCGCACCTTCGGTGCCGGGACCAGGCGGACGACGGTGTTGAGCACATGGTCGATCACGTCGTGCGAGGGCTTGTCCGTGAGGTCGGTGAGCATCCGCGCCAGAGTGTTGAGCAGGAACGGTGATCCCATGACGTAGCGGTTGAGGATCGGCTGGAAGCCCGAACGGCTGAAGACGATGTCGGCGGCCGCGTTGCCGAGACGGTAATAGCGACCCCAGCGGCGGTTCATCTCGACCGGGTAGCCGTGCAGCACCCGCTCCCGCCCCGGGCCCGGGGGACGGGCGAGGGCGAGCGTGGCGCTCTCGGCCGCGACCTCGCCGGCCTCCATGGCCTGGCCGATGCCCTCCCCGTTCCAGGGACTGATCATGCCTCCGGAGTCGCCGACGAGGAGGAGACCGCGGGTGTACAGGGGGTGGCGGTTGAACCCCAGGGGCAGCGCCGCGCTCCGGACGGGTCCCTCGGCGTTCTCCTCACTCAGTCCCCAGGCAGGCGGGGTTCGGGCCAGCCACTCGTCCAGCGTGGCCCGCAGGTCCGCGGTTCCGTGCCGTCGGTGGGGCAGTGCGCCGAGCCCGACGTTGACGCGGCCGTCCCCCATGGGAAAGATCCAGCCGTACCCGGGCAGGAAGTGACGGCTGCCCGGGAAGCGGAGATCCGCCCACAGCTCCAGGTACTCCTCCTGGGACCGCTCCGGGCTGCGGTAGTAGCGCCGGGCAGCCGTCGCGATCTGCCTGTTCATGTCCCGCTGCAGGCCCATTCCGAGAGCGAGGCGGGCGGAGGCGCCGTCGGCGGCGATGACGACCGGCGCGCGGAAGACCACCGGCTGCTTGTCCCCGGCTGTGGCGCCCACGCCGGTGATGCGGCCGGCCCGGTCGGTCACGGGCCGGGTCACCTTCACCCCGTTGCGCAGCCGTGCTCCGGCGGCAACGGCGTGGCGGGCCAGGATGTCGTCGAAGTCATGACGGCTGCGCGAGAGGCCGAAGTCCGGATAGCGCCCCAGGGCCGGCCAGTCGATGTGCACCTGATGGTCCCCGGCCACCCATCGCATACCGCGCGAACGCGTCCATCCCGGAGCCTTGATGTCGACACCCATCCGGATGAGCTGGTGCACCGCCCGCGGGGTCAGGCCGTCTCCGCACACCTTCTCCCGAGGGAACTCGGCCTTCTCCAGGAGCAGGACATCGACGCCCGCCCGGGCGAGGTGGAAGGCTGCGGACGAGCCCGCCGGGCCTGCCCCCACCACGATCACGTCGGCTTCTTCGTCCGAGCCGTGAACGGCGCGATCGTCCGGTCGGTCCGGCTTCGTTTCCCGCACGCGGAACCCCTTCCTGGGTCAGCCGGTGCCGTACCGAGGACGGCAGTCGGCCACCTCATCATTGATCAGGACGAGCCGGTGCGGAACACGGCCGGGGTGTCCGGCCGGTGTACGGCGTCGCTCGGCGCGCGAGTATGCCGGGTGGAGCTTACTTTGGGTGTCGAGCTCAGCACGGTCGGCAACACTCCCTTCCTCTTCCTCGTGCGGGCCCGGAGGGACGCATGCCCGATCTGTTCATCGGGGGACGATGGAGCGCCGCGATCGAGGGCGGAACGCGTGCGATCCGCTGCCCTGCCGACGGCACCCCGGTCGCCACCGTCGACGAGGCGGGGCCGCGGGACGCCGCCGCGGCGGTGGCCGCGGCGCGTGAGGCGTTCGACCGGGGGCCCTGGCCGGGTACTCCGGCCGCAGAGCGCGGCCGACTGCTCCTCCGCGTCGCCGATCTGCTGGAACGGGACAAGGACGTGTTCGCCAGAGCCGAGACCCTGGACACGGGGAAACGGCTCGTGGAGAGCGAGTACGACATGGACGACATCGCGAACTGTTTCCGCTACTTCGGGAACCTGGCCGCTTCCGGCGGCACCGACCGCGTCGTCGACACGGGGGACCGCGGCATCGACAGCAGAGTGGTCCACGAACCGGTGGGCGTCTGCTCGCTGATCACACCGTGGAACTATCCTCTGCTGCAGACGGCCTGGAAGGTGGCCCCCGCGCTCGCCGCGGGCAACACCTTCGTACTCAAGCCCAGTGAACTGACGCCGCACACCGCGATCCTCCTGATGAAGGCGCTCACCGAGGCCGGACTGCCGCCCGGTGTCGCGAACCTGGTGCTCGGGGCCGGGGCCACCGCGGGCGCGCCGCTGAGCGAGGACCCGCGCGTGGACCTGGTCTCCTTCACCGGCGGCCTGGTTACCGGCCGGCTCATCATGGCGGCGGCCGCACCCACCGTGAAGAAGATCGCGCTCGAACTGGGCGGCAAGAACCCCAACATCGTGTTTGCCGACGCCGAGTTCGACACCGCGGTCGACTACGCGCTGATGGCCGTGTTCCTGCACGCCGGGCAGGTCTGCTCGGCCGGTGCCCGGCTGCTCGTACAGGACGAGCTGCACGACACGTTCGTCGACGAGCTGGTACGGCGCGCCAGGGCCATCCGGCTCGGCGGACCGTTCGACGAGGACGCCCGCAGCGGGCCGCTGATCTCGGCCGCGCATCGCGACAAGGTCGAGGCGTACGTGGCCGCGGGGCTGGCGGAGGGCGCCGTACTGCGCTGCGGCGGTGCCCGCCCCGACGACCCCTCGCTGCAGAGCGGCTTCTACTACCTGCCGACCGTGCTCGACGAGTGCACGCCGGACATGACGGTCGTACGGGAGGAGTCGTTCGGCCCGGTCCTGACCGTGGAGCGGTTCCGGGACGAGAGCGAGGCCCTCGCCCTGGCCAACGACACCGTCTACGGCCTGGCGGGGGCCGTCTGGACGCAGGACGGCGAGCGCGCCCACCGGGTGGCCGCCGGGCTGCGCGCAGGGACCGTGTGGATCAACGACTTCCATCCGTACGTGCCGCAGGCCGAGTGGGGCGGAATGAAGCAGTCCGGCGTCGGCCGCGAGCTGGGCCCGGCCGGTCTCGCGGAGTACCAGGAGGCCAAGCACATCTGGCGCAACACCGCAGCCCGGCCGCAGAGGTGGTTCGAGTGAGTCATTTTGAGCCGACAGGCCCGGACCCCACAGGTCCCGGCGCGACCAGTACGCCGCCCCCCGGCACCCGGGCCGACGGCACCCACGACGACGACTCGATCAACGAGCTCGGCTACAAGCCCGAACTCAAACGAACCCTGGGCAACTTCCACACCTTCGCCGCGGGCATCAGCTACATCTCGATCCTGACCGGCACCTTCCAGCTGTTCTACTTCGGCGTCAGCTTCGGCGGCCCGGCCTACTGGTGGTCCTGGCCCATGGTCTTCGCCGGCCAGCTGATGGTCGCCCTGTGCTTCTGCGAGCTCGCCGCCCGCTATCCGGTGGCCGGCTCGGTCTACAACTGGGCCAAGAAGATGGGTGGCCCGCACGTGGGCTGGCTCGGCGGCTGGATGATGATGACCGCCACCATGGTCACGCTCTCGGCCGTGGCGCTCGCCTACCAGATCACACTGCCGCAGATCGACAGCTGGTTCCAGTTCGTCGGCGACGGCACCGGCAAGAACGACGCGGCGGCCAACGCCGTACTCCTCGGCTCGGTCCTCATCCTCTTCTCCACCCTGGTCAACGCCTTCGGTGTGCAACTCATGGCCCGTATCAACTCGGCCGGCGTGTTCATCGAGCTGATCGCCGCGGTCGCCCTGATCATCTTCCTGGCGGCGCACATCACCCGGGGCCCCAGCACCGCCCTGACGGACACGTACGGGCTCGGTGAGGGGCGGACCCTCGGCTACTTCGGCGCGTTCCTTACCGCGTCGCTCGCGTCCGCGTACGTCATGTACGGCTTCGACACGGCGTCGTCGCTCGGCGAGGAGTCGCACAACCCGAGCCACAACGCGCCCCGTGCCATCCTGCGTGCGCTCGTCGCGTCGTTCATCATCGGCGGCCTGATCCTGCTCTTCGCGCTGCTGGCGGTGCCGGACCTGGCCGCGAAGGAGCTGTCGACGGGCGGCCTGCAGTACGTGGTGCTGGAGACGCTCGGTTCGACCATCGGTGAGGTCTTCCTGTGGTGCGTGGTCATCGCGATCACGGTCTGCGTGCTCGCCGTGCAGGCGGCCGGCATCCGGCTGATGTTCGCCATGGCACGGGACAACAACCTTCCCGCCGGTTCGGTACTGGCCAAGGTCAGCCCCCGCTTCCAGACCCCGGTGGTGCCTGCCGTCGTCATCGGCGTGGTGGGTGTCGTCATCCTGGTGATCAACGTCAACCAGCCGCAGATCTTCTCGGTGATCACGAGTATCGCGATCATCATGATCTACCTGGCCTACCTGATGGTCACGACCCCCATGCTGATCCGCCGTCTCCGAGGCACCTGGAAGCCCGCCGAAGGCAAGTTCTCGCTCGGCAGGTTCGGGCTCCCGATCAACATCGTCGCCGTGCTGTGGGGGGCGGCCATGTCGCTCAACCTCGCCTGGCCGCGCGCCGAGGTGTACAACGCGACGGGTGCGCAGCACTGGTATCTGCGCTGGGGCGCATTCCTCTTCATCGGCGTCGTCGCGCTCGGCGGCTTCGCCTACTACTGGTTCGTGCAGCGGCACAAGACCGGCGTACTCGAGGCCCACCGTACCGAGGTGCACGACACCACCCCGCCCGCAACACCGCGCGGTCAGCCACCCCCGCACCCCATGAATTCTGGAGACACCGATGCCGGCTGAGAGCCAACCGCAGGAGGAGTTCGACTACGTGGTGGTCGGCGGGGGCACGGCCGGCGCGGTCGTCGCAGCCCGGCTGTCCGAGGACCCGTCCGTCACCGTCTGCGTACTCGAAGCCGGTCCCTCCGACGTCGGCGACGACAACATCCTGCGCCTCGACCGGTGGATGGGGCTGCTGGAATCCGGCTACGACTGGGACTACCCGGTGGAGCCGCAGGACAACGGCAACAGCTTCATGCGGCACGCCCGCGCCAAGGTCCTCGGCGGCTGCTCGTCCCACAACTCCTGCATCGCCTTCTGGGCGCCGGCCGAGGACCTCGACGAATGGGGCGCCCTCGGGTGCACGGGCTGGAGCGCCGCGGACTGCTATCCGCTCTACCAGCGGCTGGAGACCAACGACGCACCCGGCGGTCACCACGGGCGCAACGGACCGGTGACCATCCGCACGATCCAGCCGAACGACCCCTGCGGAACGGCCCTGTTGGAGGCGTGTGCCGCGGCCGGAATCCCCACCACACCGTTCAACACCGGTACGACGGTCGTCCGCGGGGCGCACTGGTTCCAGATCAACGCCCGCCCCGACGGGACGCGGTCGTCCGCCTCCGTCTCCTACCTGCACCCGATTCTCGGCCGTCGACCCAACCTCGAGGTACGCACGGGGCTGCAGGCCAAGCGTCTGGTTCTGGATGCCGAACAGCGGTGCACCGGCGTCGAGTACCTGGCGCCCGACCTCATCCACACACGTACCGTCGGCGCCCGGCGCGAAGTCATCGTGTCCTGCGGCGCCATCGACGCGCCGAAGCTGCTGATGCTGTCCGGGATCGGCCCGGCGGAGCACCTGCGTGAGACGGGGGTGGAGGTACGCGTCGACTCACCGGCGGTCGGCGCCCACCTCCAGGACCACCCCGAGGGCGTGATCATGTGGGAGGCGCTGCAGCCCATGGTCACCACGTCCACCCAGTGGTGGGAGATCGGCATCTTCGCCGATACCGAATCCGGCCTCGACCGCCCGGACCTGATGTTCCACTACGGGTCCGTGCCCTTCGACATGAACACCTACCGGCGCGGATACCCGACCTCCGAGAACGCCTTCTGTCTCACCCCCAACGTCACCCGCGCCCGTTCCATGGGCACGGTCCGGCTGCGTACCCGTGACTTCCGCGACAAGCCACGGGTCGACCCGCGCTACTTCACGGACGAGCACGACGTACGGGTGATGACCCACGGGCTGCGGCTGGCCCGGGACATCGTCTCCCGGGCGCCGATGGCCTCCTGGGCAGGCACGGAGCTGGCGCCCGGGGCCGATGCCCGGACCGACGAGGAGCTGCTCGACTACATCCGCGGGACCCACAACACGGTCTACCACCCGGCGGGCACGGTGCGGATGGGTGCCACCGACGACCCCCAGGCCGCTCTCGATCCGCGGCTGCGTGTGAAGGGGGTGCGGGGTCTGCGGGTGGCCGACGCGTCCGTGATGCCGTTCCTGCCCGCGGTCAACCCGTGCATCACCACGATGATGATCGGGGAGAAGTGCGCGGACATGATCAGGGAGGACCGCGACTGATCCGGCACCCCTGCAACGAGTTACGGAAACTGTCTGCAAGACCTTGCTCGAACCGTGACGCCCTGCTTGACTCACCCGTCGGTGACCACAGTTGACGGCGCGTCCGGGCGACCGCGAGGACGTCGACGCCTCTCCTCGCCCCGCGTCAGGTTCGAGAGGAACGCCATGAACACCGAGACCGACGTGCTCGTCCTGGGAGGCGCAGGTGTGGACACGATCGTGTACGTCCCCGAGCTGCCGCTGCCCTACGCCGACAGCTACATGGTGCGGCCCGGCATCGAGACACGGGCGGGACAGACCGGGGACTTCGTCGCCCTGGGGGTGAGCGCGCTCGGTCTGCGGACCCATCACCTCGACATGATCGGCGACGACCACGCGGGCGACCTGGTGCGCGCTCTGCACAAGGACCGGGGCATCGCACTGACCGAGGTGCCCCTGCCCGGCGGCACCAAGCGGGCGGTCAACCTCGTCGGCCCCGACGGGCGGCGGCTGTCCCTGTACGACGACAGCCGCTCACGGGAGGCGGACCGGCTGCCGCCGGCGACAGTCCGGGCCCTGGCCGCCACGAGCCGCCACGCCCACGTCTCCATCACCTACCCGTGCGCCTTCGCCCTCCCCGAGCTGCGGGAGGCCGGCGTGACCATCTCGACCGACCTGCACAACTGGGACGGTGCCGACACCTACCACGAGGCCTTCGCGCACGAGGCGGACATCGTCTTCCTGTCCACCACCGCCCTGACGGACACGGAACGGACGATGCGCCGGATATCGGAGCGCGGCCGGGCCGGCGCGATCGTCGCGACCGCCGGGGCCGAGGGCGCGTACCTGCTGGCCGACGGGGAGCTGAGCCACATTCCGGCCGTCACACCCCCCGGACCGGTCGTCGACTCCAACGGTGCCGGCGACGCCTTCGCGGCCGGCTACCTCTTCGGCCGTCTGACCGGCGAGCCACCCCGGCGGTGCGCTCTCTACGGTGCGGTCGCCGGAGCCCACGCGTGCACCGTTCCGGCGACGCGGGCCGAATCCATCGGCCGGGACGACCTCCTCGCCCGGGTCGCCGAGTGCGAGGCAGCGGCATGACGGCGCGGCCGCCCGAGCACTAAGGTTCGCTCCTGCCCCGCCATGCGCCCCTCAGTCGGTGAGGCCCAGCGTTCCCGCTGCCTGGATCGCCAGCCAGACCTCGGCCAGGGCACCCGTCGACGCCAGGTCGCGCCGGGCGAGCGTGCCGAAGCGGCGCAGGCGGTAGGCGAGGGTGTTCGGGTGGATGTGGAGCGCCGCCGCGGCCGTCTCCGTACGGCGGTCGCGTTCCATCCAGGTACGGGCGGAGACCAGCAACTGCGAGTCGTGGGCCTCGTCGTAGCGCAGTACCTCGCCGAGCACGTGCTCGACCAGCGCGGTCAGGACAGCGGGGTCGTCGGGCAGCCACCGGCCCGTCGAGTCGTCGCCGTACCGAACGACGGGGCGGCCCGACTCCACGGCCTTGGAGACCGCCCAGAGCGCCTCACGCTGGGCCACCTTCAGCGCGGCGCCCGGCAGGAAGGGGCGGCTCATCCCGGCCGCCACGCCCGCCAGCTCGGCGACGGCCGCCGCCAGCTCCGGCGCTCCCAGCACGTAGCGGTCCTCGCCCCAGGTGAGCAGCAGATGGGGATGGTCCTCCAGGCAGCGCAGCAGTGCCTCGTCGGTGGTGCGGCGCACGACGAGGAGCACGGTGTCGCCCTCGATCGCGTGCCTGGCGAGCCTGCGGCGCGCCGCCTCCGGGTCGAGTACCTCCTGCAGCAGTTCGGCCAGCGTCTCCGCGCCCTCGCGGCGCAGGGTCTCGCGCTCGTTGCGCACCATCGCCAGGCGCAGCGCCGCCACGGTGGCGATGTGCTGGACGACCGCGAGTCCCGCGGGCTGGGCGCCCTGACGCTCGAACGCGACGAGGAAACCGACCGGGCCTCCGGGCGCGGGCACCGGGAGGACGAAGCCGCCCGGGATCGTCGGTGGAGCGTCGACGGAGGCGGGCAGGACCCCGGGATCAGGCGTGGGAACGCCGGGCAGGAGCGGGCGGCCCTGCGGCGTGCACAGGTAGACGTCGTAACCCGAGAGGCGTTCCAGGCGGCGTAGGAGTGCCGGTGTGTCGAGGTCCTCGGCGACCAGCCAGCGCAGCGAGCCGAACACCTGCAGCTGTGCGCCCAGCCGGTGCCTGGCGTCCTCCTGGACCGAGGCCGCGACCTCCTGGGCGACAGCGATGAACGGCACGGAGAGCGGCACCTCGAGAACCGGGAAGCCCCGCTCCTCGGCGGCCCGGAAGAACGCGTCGTGGAGCGGGGGCATGTGAAGCTGCGCGGAGAGCGCGAGAGCGGACACCCCGGCGTCGTCCAGCCGCTCCAGATAGGCGCGCTGCCCGGACGCTGTGCGGGGCACCGCCAGACCCGTCGTCATGATCATCTCGGCACCCAGGAGCCAGGGCGTCGGATCGGCGAGTTCGATGGGGTGTGCCCACGACACGGACCGGCCCAGACCGCTGCCGCCGGCCTTCACGGAGAGCTGGAGCGCCGGGAAGGAGAGCAGATCCTCGACGGTGAGTTTGTTGCTGGCCACAGACAAGAGCGTACTGCTCCGTGATCGGCACAGTTGTCTCAGCTCGTGTATGGGCCACACACTGTGGGACCGTCCCCACGCATGAACAGAAGGTGGAGCCACCCGTGACGACCTCGATCACCGAAATCGAGACCTATGGTGTCGAGCGGATCCCGGACGAGGACCGCACGGCCCGCCCGGTCGACCTCTTCCGGCTCGCCTTCGGCGGTGCCAACACCTTCGCGACCTGTGTGCTGGGCGCCTTCCCGATCCTCTTCGGCCTCTCCTTCTGGCAGGGGCTCGCGGCGACCGTCCTCGGCCTCGTCGCCGGCGCGCTGCTGCTGGCCCCGATGGCCCTGTTCGGCCCCGCCAACGGCACGAACAACGCCGTCTCCTCCTCCGCGCACCTGGGCGTGCACGGCAGGGTCGTCGGCTCGTTCCTCTCCCTGCTCACCGCCATCGCCTTCTTCTCGATCTCTGTGTGGTCCTCCGGCGACGCGCTCGTCGGCGGAGCGCACCGGCTAGTCGACCTCCCCGAGTCGGACATCACCTACGGCATCGCCTACGCCGTCTTCGCCGGGCTCGTCCTCGTCGTCTGCATCTACGGTTTCCGGTTCATGCTGCTGGTCAACAAGATCGCGGTGATCGCCGCGTCGGCCCTCTTCGTGCTCGGCGCCTTCGCCTTCGCGGGCGACTTCGACCCCGGTTACGCCGGGGTCTTCGCCTCCACCGCGGACCCGCTGTTCTGGCCGTCGTTCATCGGCGCCGCGCTGATCGTGCTGTCCAACCCGGTCTCCTTCGGCGCGTTCCTCGGCGACTGGTCCCGCTACATCCCGGCCGGTGCCCCGCGCCGCCGGGTGATGGGGGCCGCGTTCCTCGCCCAGATCGCCACCCTGCTGCCGTTCCTCTTCGGCCTGGCCACCGCGTCGATCATCGCGTCGAAGGCCGCGAAGTACGTCGACCCGGCCGCCCCCAACTACGTGGGCGGCCTGCTCGCGATCTCGCCCGGCTGGTACTTCCTGCCGCTCTGCCTGATCGCCCTGATCGGCGGCCTCTCCACCGGCACGACGGCCCTGTACGGCACGGGCCTCGACTTCTCCAGCGTCTTCACCCGCTTCAGCCGCGTCCAGGCGACCTTCTTCATCGGCGCCCTGTCCATCGCGTTCATCTTCGTCGGCCGCTTCGCGCTCAACCTCGCCCAGTCCATCTCCACGTTCGCCACGCTGATCATCACCTGCACCGCACCGTGGATGATCGTCATGGCGCTCGGGTACGTCACCCGGCGCGGCTGGTACGACGCGGAGGCGCTGCAGGTCTTCAACCGCCGCCAGCGCGGCGGCCGCTACTGGTTCACGAACGGCTGGAACTGGCGTGGCATGGCCACCTGGCTCGTCTCCGCCGTCGTGGCGCTCCTGTTCACGAACCTGCCCGGCCAGTTCGTCGGCCCGCTCGGCAACCTCGCGAACGGCACGGACATCTCGCTGCCCGTCGGCCTCGTCCTCGCGACCGTGCTCTACCTCGCCCTGCTCGCCGTGTTCCCCGAGCCGCGCGCCGTCTACGGACCGGCCGGCCCTCGCTTCGTCCGGGCGTCGGACGCCTCCGTGCCGCCGATCACCGGCGCCACCGAGGAGACCGTCACCGAGCCCGCCGCGGCCCACTGAACCCTCGATGACACCCCGTAACCGAAAGCCGGGCGTTCCGGCACCCCTCGACCGAACGCCCGTGACCAGGAGCTGTGCATGAGCACCACCACCGTCCAGGAAGTCCGGGCCGCCGCGGACGCGCTCGTCGCGGCCTTCGCCGAGGGCCGCCTCGACGACTACTTCGGCGCCTTCGCCCCGGAGGCGACATTCATCTTCCACACCACCCCGGAACGACTCGGCTCCACGGCCGAGTACCGCGCGCTCTGGGAGCAGTGGGTGGAGCAGGACGGCTTCCGGATCGTCGGCTGCACCTCGTCCGCGCCGCTGATCCAGCCCTTCGGCGACACCGCCGTCTTCAGCCACGACGTGGAGACCCGGGTCGCCACCGAGGCCGGCGAGGAGACGGTCAAGGAGCGGGAGACGATCGTCTTCACCCGCGCCGACGACGGCCGCTGGACCGCCGTCCATGAGCACCTGTCCGCCCGTACCGCTGCCTGAGCAGGAGAGACGTTCCATGAGCACCACGTTCCGCAACTACATCGACGGCGCACCCGCCGACGCCTCGGACGGTCGCACGCT
The DNA here is from genome assembly GCF_040605575.1 of Streptomyces sp. NPDC005566. Taxonomy (NCBI): domain Bacteria; kingdom Bacillati; phylum Actinomycetota; class Actinomycetes; order Kitasatosporales; family Streptomycetaceae; genus Streptomyces; species Streptomyces sp. NPDC005566. The sequence goes on from NZ_JBEXDB010000010.1 coordinate 129,864, forward strand.
CGACGTGGTGGACCCCGCCACCGGTGACGTCTACGCGACCTCCCCGCTCTCGGGGGCGGCAGACGTCGACGCGGCGATGGCCGCCGCAGCCGCGGCGTTCCCCGTCTGGCGCGACACCACACCGTCCGTGCGACAGCGCGCACTGCTGAAGATCGCCGACGCGATGGAGGCACGGGCCGATGACCTGGTCGCCGCGGAGAGCCGGGACACCGGCAAGCCGCTCCACCTCACCCGCAGCGAGGAACTCGCCCCCGCCATCGACCAGGTCCGCTTCTTCGCGGGCGCGGCGCGACTGCTGGAGGGCCGCTCGGCCGGTGAGTACATGGAGGGCCTCACCTCCATCATCCGCCGGGAGCCGGTCGGCGTGTGCGCGCAGGTCGCGCCGTGGAACTACCCCCTGCTGATGGCCGTGTGGAAGTTCGCCCCCGCGCTCGCGGCGGGCAACGCGGTGGTCCTCAAGCCCTCGGACACCACCCCGGCCTCCACGGTGCTCCTGGCCGAGATCATCGGCAGTGTCCTCGAGGAGCTGGACCTGCCCCGCGGAATCTTCAACGTGGTCTGCGGCGACCGTGAGACCGGCCGCCTGATGGTGGAGCACCCCACGCCCGCGATGGCCTCCATCACCGGCTCGGTACGCGCCGGCATCCAGGTCGCCCAGAGCGCCGCCAAGGACGTCAAGCGCGTCCACCTGGAGCTCGGCGGCAAGGCCCCGGCGGTCATCTTCGAGGACGCCGACCTGGCGAAGGCGGTCGAGGACCTGGTCATCGGCGGATTCTTCAACGCAGGCCAGGACTGCACGGCCGCGACCCGCGTCCTGGTCCACGAGTCCGTCCACGACGAGTTCGTCGCCGCGCTGGCCGAGGCGGCGGCCGACACGAAGACCGGCCCGGCGGACGACGAGGACGTGCTGTACGGCCCGCTCAACAACGCGGGCCAGCTGGCGCAGGTCAGCGGCTTCATCGAGCGCCTTCCCGCCCACGCCACGGTCGAGGCGGGCGGCCACCGGGTCGGCGACAAGGGCTACTTCTACGCCCCGACCGTCGTCTCCGGCCTCGAGCAGGACGACGAGATCGTCCAGAACGAGGTCTTCGGCCCGGTGATGACCGTCCAGTCGTTCACGGACGAGGCCCAGGCGCTCGAGTACGCCAACGGCGTCGAGTACGCGCTGGCCTCCTCGGTGTGGACGAAGGACCACGCCCGCGCGATGCGGATGTCGAAGAACCTCGACTTCGGCTGCGTGTGGATCAACACCCACATGGCACTCGTCGCCGAGATGCCGCACGGCGGATTCAAGAAGTCCGGCTACGGCAAGGACCTTTCGGCGTACGGCTTCGAGGACTACACCCGGATCAAGCACGTCATGACGTCGCTCTGACCTCCGCGAACCCGTCGCCCGCCCCGGCACTCCACCTGGGCGGGCGGTGCGAGGCCATATTGCTGAACGGCCTGTGGGGCAGCGTGTGCGCCGAGAACCGATGGACCGGATGTTCTACGGTGCTCCGATGCGCCGGTCCGTCCCTCGGTGGGTCCTGTTCTCCTCCGCATGCGCTCCGATTCTGCTGGTCGGCGGTTGGGCGATCTCGGCAGTGCTCCAGGGCCCCGACTACGATCATGCCTCGCGAACGATCAGCACCCTCGGGTCCAGGGGCGCCGACGGGTACTGGGTGATGACCCCGGCCCTGATCGCCTTGGGTGCCTGCCACGTGATCACTGCCTGCGGGCTGCGTTCTGCAGCACTTCCCGGACGTGTGGCGCTGGGTGGGGGCGGCGTGTCGGCGATGCTGCTGGTGCCGTTCCCGGCTCCGAACAGTGGGGGCTCGCTGGACCACGGCGCCGTCGTGGCGGTCGGCTTCTCGCTTCTCGCGGTGTGGCCGGTCCTGGCCGTGCGGCGCGGGGCCGCAGCCCCGGGCGGAGTGAGCGGGCGGCTTCCGACGGCCGCGCCGCTGGGCAGGAGCGCGCCATGGGGTCTGCGTCCCGGGCCGTCGCTGATGGCGAGCGTGCTGATGTGGCTGGGCGGCGGCTGGTTCCTGATGGCGCTGTTCGTGCACGACACCGCCGGAGCCGCCGAACGCGTCCTGACGTTCGCGCAATCGTTCTGGCCCCTGGTGGTGGTCGTCTCATGCGTCCGGCAGGACGACCGCGACGAGGAGCCGGCGTGAGGGCGGATGCGTATGCCGGTCGACCTCCGGCGAGCCGTTCGAGCCGCTACGGAGCCGGCCTGTAGAGGAACTGCGGGCCGTAGGTCTTGCCGCTGCCGTCGGGCAGAGGACGTTCCATCAGGGTTCGGCTCGGCACCTCCAGGGCGCGCATCTGACCGACGGACTGGTTCAGCAGGTTCCTGGCCGCGATGGGTGTATCCGCCTGCCAGGCCGCTTCGAGGAAGCGCAGCATGGCGCTGTACGCGCGGTCGACGGCGTCGAGGTCGTCCTTCGTGGCGGGGTCGGGTGCCAGGTCGCCCGCCCATCCGCCGGCCGGGACCACACCCATGGGCAGGACCCGTGGCATGGGGATCTCCGGCCCGGTGAACTCCCACCGGTCGGGGTCCTCGGCGGTTCTGACCAGCTCGCGGCCGTGGAAGATCTCCTGGAAGACGTAGAAGTGGGCGAGTTCGCCGGACTCTCCGGGGTGCGGGTTCTGCGGGGATGTGGACGTGCCCTCGCCCTGCTCCTTGATCACGTCGAGGGCCGTCTCGACGTCAGTGAGGGACATGAGCGGAACGATGCTGTTGCCCTGCCCGTGGTGCGACATCTGCCTCGTCAGCTGGTGGCCACCGGTGATCAGCTCCGGATGGCGCCTGAACGCTTCCTGGATGGCGGTGTAGAACGCTCCGATCGAGGTGTGCGCCCCCGCCCTCGTCAGCGGCTGCTCGGGCTTTTCGATGTCTGCGTAGAGAGCGAGCGACTCCTTCGTCAGCCCGCTCAGATACACGGTCAGTTCGGGCCGAACGCCGCCCGGCAGGGGGCCGGGATAGACGGGGACCAACTGGGCGTCCGCGAGACGGGGGGTCCCGCCGATGGTGGTCAGCAGATTGCCCGCGAGCCCGAGGTGCGACATCTCGTCGAAGACGACCCGTCGCACGGCCTCGGACACGCGCTTGCCCGCGAAAGGGTCCTCGATGGACCACAGACCGCACAAGTAGGGTGGCAACGTGGCGAGTTCGAGCAGGACGGCCTGCTGGAGGGCGTCCTTCAGCCAGTCGGCGTCGCGGTGTTCCGCGGGTTCGTCGAGCAGTTGGACGATCCGGTCGCTGCGGGAGCCGGAAATGGTGCTCATGGCAAGACCTCTCAGCAGGATTTTCCACCCGGCCAGCCGAAGAACAGGTAGGTGCCCCGGTCGAACGACGTCGAGTTGTCGGTGATCTCCAGCGGGTACCAGGGCCCGGTGACCGGCCCCGTGTGCGCCGAAGAGCAGTGGACCGCGCTGCCGCCGACCCGGTCGAGCGTGTCGACGGGCAGGTGGCGGCCTTCCTCATGCGTGGCCTGGCCTCGGTGCTCCGGACGGGCGGCCGGCCGCCGATGGGCGGGCCTTGGACCGGCCGCATCCCATAACCACCAGATTCTCACGAAGAGGTCCATCGTGCATCCGAGTGACTGTCCAACCGCCCGACGGCGAGGGACGGTTGAACATGGAAGGTGTTGCCGCCACCCGACGTACGCGGCGACGAACATGGCCCTCTACGGGCTACCCTCTCCGGTCGCGTCGCCGCCCTCATGTCGTCCGCCAGGCCGTCCGCAGGCCGTCCGAGGACGCCGGTGGTCGGCCTCGGCCTGGGCGTCGGAACGCGGGGTGCGTAAGCTTGGCCCGTCGTCGCGGGGTGAGGTGGAAGGTGCTTTCAGCCCTCTGTACTTGCCTGGTGATGCGTCAGTGGAGGCAGTAAGCGATCAGCGACGTCCCGGAGCTTGCGGCGAGAGCTGGTCGTGCGCGCACGTCATCAGGTAAGGAAACGCCCCTGACCTGCAAAAAGCAGGCGGGGAGCTGATAGTCGGGAGCACCGCTGTGTTGCGTACCATGTTCAAGTCGAAGATCCACAGGGCCACGGTGACCCAGGCCGACCTGCACTACGTCGGATCTGTGACGGTTGATGCCGACCTGATGGACGCCGCGGACCTGCTTCCCGGCGAACTCGTCCATATTGTGGATATCGACAACGGTGCCAGGCTGGAGACGTACGTCATCGAGGGTGAACGGGGTTCCGGCGTCATCGGGATCAACGGTGCGGCCGCCCACCTCGTGCACCCCGGTGATCTGGTCATCCTCATCAGTTACGCCCAGGTCGACGACGCCGAGGCTCGTGCCCTCACGCCGAGCATCGTGCATGTCGACGCGGACAACCGTGTGGTCGCCCTGGGTACGGACGCCTCGGCACCTGTGCCGGGCACCCGCACCGAGCGCAGCCCGCACGCCGTTCCCGCGCGCGGCTGACGCCGCCCGATCCGCCCGCGTCCTACCGGTTCGAGGAGTACCCGCCATGGCAGCAGGAGACACCGCAGTCGAGATCCGGGACGACCGGGAACACGGCAGGCTGGTGGCGTACGAGGGCGGAGAGGCCACCGGGGTCATCGCGTACTTCGTGATGCATCCCGAGCCCGGGGCCCTCGTCGCCGTGCACACCGTCGTTGAGCCGGAGCACGCGGGCAAGGGTATCGGGGGCGCCCTGGCCACCGAGTTCTACGCCATGGCCGCACGCGAGGGCGTTCCCGTCGTACCGCTCTGTCCGTACGTCGCCAAGTGGGCCCGGCGTCATCCCGAGCAGGCGCCGGAGGCCCCCGAAGAGCTGGCCCAAGGGGCGAAGGGGCAGCTCGAGTCTCATCCCGAGCTGCTCTGACCCCCTAGGACCCGGACGGGCCGCACGGTCCGTACGTATGGACTCGGCAGGCGCGGGCAGCCGCACGGGGAGACGGTGGAGATGAGATCCACTCCGCCTTTCGCTGCTGTTTGGAGGCTCGAGATGACCCACCCGTACCCCGACCCCGTACCGCCCGCGCCGACGCCGCCGCCCGTGCCGGGGCCGCCGACGCCGGTGCCGTCACCGCCGCCCGTGCCGCCGGGCCCGGTGCCGCCCGGTCCTGCCCCGGATCCGATTCCGACGCCGCCGAGCCCGAACCCGGAGCCCGTGCCCGAGCCGGAACCCTCGCCGCAGCCCGCGGGATGAGCCGCAGGCGTCGCGTCACCCGGCGGCCAGTACCGCGTTCGCCCGCTCCGTGACCGCGGCCAGGACGCGTCCGGCCGTGGCCAGGTCCTCGGCGGGCAGGTCCGCGTAGAGACCGGCGGTGATTTCGGCGGTCCCGGTCCGGATGTCGTGCTGGAGGGCGCTGCCGCTCGTCGTGAGGGCCAGGCGGGAGCTCGTGTCCGTGAGGAGTCCGGACGCGATGAGCGTGTCGATCGCCGCCGTGGCCGTGTCCCTGTCGACCTTGAGGGTGTCGGTCATGCGGTCGGTGAGCCGGCCCCGCTGCGTCGCGCCGCCCTCATCGGCGATGGCGTTGAGCGCCACCGCCTGGTGGAACGTCATTCCGGACCGGGCCAGCACGCTCTCGAGCACGGCTCGCGTGGCGTAGTGGGCCCTGCCGATGATCTGGCCGTTGACGGCGACGGTGCTGGTCATGACTGCTCCTTGGAGGTGGATGGCTCGTCCAGCAGCGCCGTCAGCGTCCGGGTGAACGCCTGGGCCCCCGATCCGCCCAGCCCGCCCAGCGGCGCCAGCAGCCGCTCCATGAGCTCCTGGACGACCTCGACCGCTCGCAGGGCGACCGCGCTGCCCTCGTCCGTGAGGGCCAGCTGGACCGCCCGGGTGTCGGCCGGGTCGGGCGTTCGCTCCACCAGGCCGGCCGTCTCCAGGGAGCGGGCCAGCTTGGAGACGTACAGGGGTTCGAGGCCTGTGTGGTCCGCGAGGCGGCGCTGGCTTGGGCGTTCGCCGGAGCTCTGCATGCCGTGGAGCGACCCCATCAGCGAGTACTGCGCGTGGGTGAGGCCCAAGGGGGCCAGTGCCCTGTCCACGGCGACGCGCCACTTCATGGAGAGGCGCCAGACGAGGAACCCGGGCGTCGGCCCTTCGGGGGTGCTGCTGGAGGGTGCGCTGCTCGGGGGAGTGCTGCTCATGAGAATTAATGTACATGGATATTATGTACATGGCTATTATATTCTCTGGACTCCCGTACTCAGGCCCACCAGCGCGGCGGCATGGCCCAGCCCGCTCTCCGCCGCCACCGAGTCCAGCGACTGCGCGTCCCGGACCGGAGCGAAGCGCACACCGTCTCCGCCGGGTTGGTCGACGAAGCCGTACACGGCCGGACGGGGCAGGCTGTTGTAGGCCCAGTGGGTCGAGAAGTAGTACGCCCCGGTGTCGTACAGGACCACGAAGTCGCCTTCCCGCAGCTCGGGCAGCTCCCGGGCGTGAGCCACGACGTCCCCGGCGAAGCAGCAGGGCCCCGCGACGTCCTGGACCATCGGCGGCCCGGTCCGGGGGCGGCCCTCGCCGTCGAAGGCGCCGACCCGCAGCGGCCAGGCCTCGGGCATGAAGACCGTGCGCGTCGCGATCTGCGCCCCCGCGTGGGTGAGCGCGATACGGCGTCCGCCCGCATCCTTCGTGTACTCCACGCGCGCCCCGATGAAACCGTTCTTGGCGAGCAGGGACCGGCCGAACTCGGTGACCAGGGCGTACCGGCCGTCGAACAGGCCGGGAACCTCCGCGCGGAGCGCCGCGACATAGTCGGCGAAGGAGGGGCGGACCGTGTCGTCCTCGAAGTTGACGGGCAGCCCACCGCCGATGTCGATGCCGGTGATCTGCTGGGTTCCCACCGACTCGTTGATCTCCTCGGCCAGCCGGTAGGTCTCGGCGATGCCCTCCGCGATCAGTTCGAGCGGGCAGCCCTGCGAGCCGACATGAGCATGCAGCCGGGTCAGCCAGGGACGCTCGACGAAGGCCTGTACGACCTGCTTGCGGACGCCCGGATCACCCAGGGCGACACCGAACTTCGATGTGTCGGTGGCTGTGCTCATCGCCCCGATGGAACCGCCTCCCACCTGCGGATTGATCCGCAGTCCGATCACGGACGCCGATCCGGTCGAACGCAGTTCCCCGATACGGCGGAGCTCGGGGAAGCTGTCGGCGTTCACGGCGACGCCGAGGTACAGGGCCAGCCGGAGCTCGTCGCGGGTCTTGGCGGGCGAGTCGAGGACGATCTTCGCCGGGGCGAATCCCGCCTCGACGGCGAGCCGCAGCTCGCCGGGGCTCGCCACCTCGCACCCCATGCCGCAGTCGGCGAGCAACCGCAGCACGGGGACCAGGGACGCGGCCTTGGCTGCGAAGGTGTGCAGCACCCGCACGCCGGGGACGGCCGCGAAAGCGTCGTGCAGCGCGGCCACCGAGTCGCGCACGCCGTCCGCGTCGATGAAACCGGCGACGGGCTGTTCCTCGCTGAGCAGACCGTCCGCGACCGCCCGGCGGATCGCCTCGGTGAACCTGAGGGAGGACGGGGTGCGCAGGGGATCCGTTTCGCTCACGGAAGTTGTCGGCGTCATACGGCCAGTGTCGGTCCTGCGCGGGCCCGGGGCATGCGATTGCTCCTGACCGCCGGTTCCGGACACGCGAGGTCAGGCGATGAGCCCGATCACGGCCTCGGGCGTCAGCATCCGGAAGGTGAAGGCCTGATGGAAGTAGAGCCGGATGTCCGTGGCGTCGTGGTCCAGGTACCCGATGGACAGGTCCTGGCCCAGACACAGTTCGAAGTCGCCGCCGCGGGTGGACAGCAGGACACCGCCCTTGACCGCGGGCGCCCACAGGATCGGTTCGTCGAGCACCCGGGCCAGATGGGTGGCCACCGGATAGCCGTGGTCGGATGTCTCGGTGGCCTCGGTGAACGCGTCGGCGCCGAGCAGCAGCCGGTACGGTCCGTCGACACCGGCCAGCCGCAGCCGGGTCAGTGCCTGGCTCACGGCGGCCGGATAGTCCCGGGCGTCGGCGGGCAGCGCGAGAGGGGTGTGCGAGGAACCGTCCCGCAGGCCCGTGATGCCGGCCGCCGCGTACCCGTCGATGACGGCCATGTCCTCGGCGAACGCGCAGGTGCGGGCCGCGTCCTTGACGGCCTGCCAGTCGCTGTCCTCGGAGCCGCGTTCCACGTCGTCGACGGCCGCCCGGGTCACCGTGAACGGCACCCGCCACTCGATGACGGGCGTGGAGGTGCGGGCGCGGGCGATCACGTCGGGGGTGGGCGGGTCGATGTCGCGCAGGTGCCCGTCGCCGATGGCGGCCAGGCCGGGACCCTCCGGGTCGTGAACGTCCACCACGCGGCGGCCGGCCACGTGGCGGCTGAAGGTGCGCCGGGCTTCTTCTTCGATCTGCTCCCAGGCGGCGCCGGTGACGGGGGCCAGTTCGCGGTGGAGGTTGTTCATCTCGGGGCGCTTTCTTGCAGGCTGCCGATGCGCAGCGAACCGTCACCGACCGCGGCGGCGGACGAGGACTGCGGTACCGGCGCGGACACCGGCTCCGACAGGGCCTCGGAACCGGCGGGGGCGGGCAACGGCGGAGGGGCGTCGAGGAAATCGGCGCTGGGGGCGTGGAAGAGCGTGCCGGTGACCGCCGTGGAGAAGTCGAGGATGCGGTCGTGAGTGCCGGGCGGGCTGCCGAGGAACATGTTGCGGAGCATCTGCTCGGTCACCCCGGGATCGGCGGCGTACCCGATGAAGTACGTGCCGAACTCGCCCCGTTCGAAGCTTCCGAAGGGCATGTTGGCGCGCAGGATGTCGTGTTCGGTGCCGTCGGGGTCGGTGATGGTGTTCAGCGCGACATGGGAGTCGGCCGGCTTGACGTCGTCGGCGAGCTCGACGTCGCTGAACTTGGTGCGGCCGATGATCCGTTCCTGCTGCTCGGTGCTGAGACCGTTCCAGCCGGTCAGGTCGTGGAGGTACTTCTGCACGATGACGTAGCTGCCGCCCGCGAAGGCGGGATCGTCCTCGCCGACCAGGGCCGCCGCCAGGGCGTCCTTGCCCACGGGGTTCTCCGTACCGTCGACGAAGCCGAGCAGGTCCCGGTGGTCGAAGTAGCGGAATCCGTGCGCCTCGTCGACGACCTGCACCGCGCCGCCCAGCCTGCTGAGCAGCTGGGACGCCCACTCGTAGCAGACGTCCATCGTTTCCGCCCGGACGTGGAACAGCAGATCGCCGGGGGTGGCCGGAGCATGATGCAGCGGACCCCGCAACTCCTGGAACGGATGCAGGCGTGCCGGCCTGGGGCCCGAGAACAGCCGGTCCCAGGCGTCCGAGCCGAAACCCGTCACGCACGCCAGCCCGGCGCTCGGTACCCGGAAGCCGATCGAGCGGGCGAACGCGGCGAGATCGGGCAGCACCTCACGTACCGCGGATTCGCCCCCCGGCTCGATCGTGGCGACCAGGACCAGCGCGGCGCTGGTCAGCGGCGTGACGACGGGCTGGACGACGACGGGATCCGGGACGGCCTCGGGCATGCGCGCACTCCGTGGGCTGGTGGCAGGGCTCCCTGCCACTAGTCCACAGCCCCGCCCCGGCCGCACTCCGGGCGGTCCGGCCGGGCGAAGGCGCCGTCCTGTCAGCCGGTGGCGGTCTCCGACCTGTCGCCGCCCCAGAGCGTGTGGAACGAGCCCTCACGGTCCGTGCGCCGGTAGGTGTGCGCCCCGAAGAAGTCGCGCTGGCCCTGGGTGAGCGCCGCCGGCAGCCGGTCGGCGCGCAGCCCGTCGTAGTACGAGAGCGCCGCGGCGAAACCGGGGGTCGGCACACCCTGGCGCACGGCCTCGCCGATCACCGAGCGCCAGTCGTCCTGCGCCGCACCGATCTCCTCGGCGAACTGCTTGTCGGAGAGCAGACTCAGCAGGTCAGGTCGGGTGTCGTAGGCCGCCCGGATCCGGTCCAGGAAAGCGGCGCGGATGATGCAGCCGGCCCGCCAGATCGCCGACACCGCCCCGAGATCGATGTCCCAGTCGTAGGCGTCACTGCCGGCCCTGATCTGGTGGAATCCCTGCGTGTACGAGACGATCTTCGAGGCGTACAGAGCCTGCTCGACCCGGTCGGCGAAGGCCGCTGCGTCCGCCTCGTCCAGTGGGGAAGCGGACGGTCCCGGCAGCTCACGGGCCGCCTCGCGCAGATCGGCGTGCCCCGACAGGGAGCGGGCGAAGACGGCCTCGGCGATCCCGGAGACCGGCACCCCCAGGTCGAGCGCGATCTGCACGGTCCAGCGGCCGGTGCCCTTCTGCTCCGCCCGGTCCTGGACGATGTCGACGAAAGGCCTGCCCGTCGCCTCGTCCGTGTGGGCGAGCACCTCGGCCGTGATCTCGATCAGGTAGGAGTCGAGGCGCCCCGTGTTCCAGCTGCGGAAGGTCTCCGCGATCCGGGCGGGGGAGTAGCCCGCGACGGTCCGCAGCAGGTCGTACGCCTCCGCGATGAGCTGCATGTCCGCGTATTCGATGCCGTTGTGGACCATCTTCACGAAGTGCCCGGCGGCGTCCGGCCCGATGTGGGTGGTGCACGGCGAGCCGTCCTTCGCCTTGGCGGCGATCTTCTCCAGCATCGGCCCCAGTGACGCATAGGACTCCTCGGAGCCGCCCGGCATGATGCTCGGCCCGTTCAGCGCGCCCTCCTCGCCGCCGGAGATGCCCACGCCGACGAAGTGGATCCCGCGTTCGCGGAGCTCCTTCTCGCGGCGACGGGTGTCCTCGAAGTGGGCGTTGCCGCCGTCGATGATGACGTCGCCGTCCTCCAGGAGCGGGGCGAACTCCTTGATCACGGCGTCCGTCGGCTCACCCGCCTTGACCATGATCACCAGACGGCGGGGGCGTTCCAGGGCGGCGACGAACTCCTGTGGGGTGTGCGCGGCGACGAATGTGCCCTCCTGGCCGAACTCCTCGACGAGGGCGTCGGTCTTCGCGGTGGTGCGGTTGTGCACGGCGACGGTGAAGCCGTTGCGGGCGAAGTTCCGGGCGAGGTTGCGGCCCATCACCGCGAGTCCTGTGACGCCGATCTGCGCAGTGCCGCTCATATGGGTGCTCCTGCAATCTGTTCGGGGATGCCGGTCTGGGATACGGGTTTCGGCGGGTGGGCGTTCAGCTGGCGGTCTCCTCGCCCAGGAGGTCCTCCTCCTCAGGAATCACGTGCATCGCCGCTTCCTCGGCCGATGCCGCCGCACCGTCGATACCGACGTCCTGGGCGGTGAGCGTGGCCGGCACGTGGCCGTCGCCACCCTGGGTGAGGCGTCCGGCGCGGTCGGTGCCCACTTCCGTGTCGTAGAGCTCGCCGTCACCGTCGGCCAGATCCCCCGGTCCGTCGCCGTCTTCCGAGATTTCGGGGATCTCCCTGGTCAGACGGGTGTCGAGGGACTGGCCCGTGTGCCCTTCCGTCGCGGTGGTGCCTTCGTCGTTCACCGCCCACGGCCGATCGGGCGGTGTGTACCCCTCGTCGAGGACGTCGCTGACCCCTGTGGCGTCCAGGGTGTCCTCCACGTCGAGCAGGTCGTCGGGGTCGGAGGCTTCCGGTTCCTGGGGCTGGTAGACGTCGTCCCCCCGGTCGGTGTCGCTCATGGTGTCTTCCTTTCGATCCGGGGGTGGGTGGGGCTGCCGCCGTGTCCGCGGGGCGCCGGGGTTCCTCGCGTCCGTTCCGGGTCCCTGTACGCAATTCCACTCCGGTCCAGCGGGCACCGCAACGGAAGCGGTGCGCGGAAGGGCATGACGAAGCTTTAGATGACAATGAAAACGATTATCGATAGCGTGTGGGCGGTCGGACAGGGAAGCCCCCGCTCGGGGGTGAGCTCCGCCTGCCCGCCATTCCCAACGGCACTGTGAGAAGGGGGGAGCTCGTGGCTCACCTGTTGGTGGTCGAGAGCTGGGTCGGATCGATGAGCAGGCTGCTGCCGCGGGCGCTGGGCGAGGGCGGGCACCACTTCACCTTCCTCACCCGCGACCTGCAGCACTACCTCCGCTCCGCACCCGAGGGAACGGCCCATCCGCTGCTCACCGCACGGAACGTCGTCACGGCACCGACCAACGACCTCGGCGTGCTGCTTCCGCTGACCGAGCGGCTGCACGGAGCCCTCCCCTTCGACGGGGTGATCACCTCCTGCGACTACTACCTGCCCGCGGCCGCCCGCATCGCCGCCCGGCTCGGTCTGCGGGGCCCGGCACCCGACGCGATGGACAACGCCTGCCGCAAGGACGCCACCCGTCGGATCCTGGCCGCCGCGGGCCTCCCGGGACCCCGGTTCGCGGTCTGCGAGGACGCGGCCGCAGCGGACGGTGCCGCGCGGGACATCGGCTATCCGCTGGTGGTCAAGCCGGTGGACCTGTGCGCGGGCATGCTCGTGCGCCGCGTCGACGACGCGGCGCAACTGGTCGCGGCCTGCCGTGCCCTTGAAGCGTTCCCCGTCAACGCCCGCGGACAGCGCCGCACGGCCCACATCCTCCTCGAGGAGTTCCTGCGGGGCCCCGAGGTCAGCGTCGAGACCGTGACGTACGACGGCACGGTCCACATCGTCGGGGTGACCGACAAGAGCGTCGGCGGTGCGCCGGCCTTCGTGGAGACCGGCCACATGTTCCCCGCCGCCCTCTCGCCCGACGGGATCGCCACCGCCGCGGACACCGCCGTCCGCGCCGGGGCCGCACTCGGACTCGACGACGTCGTGGCGCACACCGAGATCAAACTGACCGCCGACGGACCCCGCGTCGTGGAGGTCAACCCGCGCCCCGCGGGAAACCGCATCACCGAACTCGTACGTCACGTCACCGGCATCGACCTCGCCGCCGCCTGCGTCGACGTGGCGCTCGGCCGCCGGCCCGATCTCCGCCGGCGCGATACCGGTCTCCGCAGTGCCGCCATCGGGTTCCTGGTCCCGGACACCACGGGCACACTGGCCTCCGTCGAGGGCGCCGCGGGGATGCGCGACGCCGACGGAGTGCTCGATGTCCAGTTCGCCGAGCCGGGACGGACGGTCGAGGCGGCGGACAGCAACAACGCCTACCTGGGCCACGTCATGGCGGGCGACGCCGCAGGGCTCGGTGCCCGTGACCGCGTCGAGTCGCTGCTCGCGGGCCTGCGCCCCCGGCTGGTGCGGTCATGACGACGACCACTCCCACCGAGGCCGAGACCCTCACCCTCGACGTGCTCGTGCACCGCGCACTGGCCGGGCAACTGGGTCCCGATCCCCGTACCCGCCGGATCGCCGTGGCCTTCACGACGTCCCAGGCCGTCCGGCACGACGGGCGGCGCGGCGGGTACCGCAACGAGGTGCTCAGCCTCCGCCTCGGCCGGGCCGTCGGCTCGTGTTCCGTCGAACCCGGCGCGCTCCCTGCCGGGACGGTCGACGACTGCGCCGGTGCGGACGTGGCGGGCCTCCTCGCCCATCCGCTGTTGCCCGTACGGGTCGCGGCGCTGGACGCCTACCTGATGGACATCCTGCCGCACACCCGGGCGGACGGGGCGCAAGCCGTGTCCGTACCCGCCGGGACGTCGATCGAGCGCTCCCGTGCGCGGGCGAAGGCCGTCGTCGATCTGCTGGCCGTCGCACCCGGCAGCACGGTCCTGGTCGTCGGAGTCGTCAACTCCCTGCTGGCCGAACTGCGCACACGGGGCATCACCGGCCTGCCGTGCGACCTGAAGGGCGGCACCACCGAATGGGGCGAACCCGTCGCCACCGACGCCCTGGAAGCCATCGCACACTGCGACGCCGTGATGGCCTCCGGCATGACGCTCGGCAACGGCACCTTCGATCCGCTGCGCCGGTGCGCCCTGGACCACGGCAAGCCCCTCGTCATGTTCGCCCAGACAGGGAGTGCGGTGCTGCCCCGCTTCCTCGGCGCCGGAGTGGCCGCGGTCTGCGCGGAGCCGTACCCCTTCTTCTGGCTCGACGGCGGACCCGGCACCGTCCACCGCTACCGGGCGGGCGGCGGAGTACCCGGTACAGGCCGTCAGCACCCGGGGGGCGACGGAGTATCCGGTACCGGCCACGGTCAACCGGCGGGCGACGGAGGCACTCTGTGACCACAGCGCCAGCACCACAGACCCTCGCACCCCACCGCGAACTCCTCGCACTCCTCGGCCGCACCCCGCTGGCCAGGATCACGACAGGGCTCCCGGCACCCCACCCCGGCTTCTGGGCCAAGCTCGAAGGGCACGCCGTCGGTGGCATGAAGGCGCGGGCCGCGGTGTCGATGCTCCTCGGAGCCGAGGAGCGCGGCGAACTGCGCCCTGGAGCACCCGTGGTGGAGTCCACTTCCGGAACCCTCGGCATAGGTCTTGCCTTCGCTGGGCAGGCGCTCGGCCACCCCGTCGTCCTCGTCGGCGACAGTGAACTCGAACCATCCATGCGGCAGTTGCTGCGCGCCTACGGAGCCCGACTCGAGCTCGTCGACCGCCCGGCCGAACGGGGCGGCTGGCAGGGCGCCCGCCTGGAGCGGCTGCACGACCTGCTCGGCCGACTGCCCGGCGCGTACTGGCCCGACCAGTACAACAACCCTGACAACAGGGCCGGTTACGCCTCCCTCGCCGCCGAACTGGCCACCCAGCTCGATCACGTGGACATCCTCGTGTGCAGCGTCGGCACCGGTGGGCACAGTGCCGGGATCGCCGGACCGCTGCGCAGGCACTGGCCCGACCTGCGGATGATCGCCGTCGACTCCACCGGCTCCACCATCTTCGGGCAGTCCGCGGCACCCCGTCTGATGCGCGGGCTCGGCAGCAGCATCCATCCGCGCAACGTGGCGTACGACGTCTTCGACGAAGTCCACTGGGTCGGTCCGGCCGAGGCCGCCGACGCCTGCCGGCGCCTCGCCCGGGGCAACTTCGTCAGCGGTGGCTGGAGCACGGGTGCCGTCGCACGCGTCGCGGCGTGGGCCGCCCGCACCCAGCCGGGCGCGGCCGTCGCCACCGTCTTCCCCGACGGACCGCACCGCTACCTCGGAAGCGTCTACGACGACGACTTCACCACCGCCCACGGAATCTCCCCTGACCTCGCGGCCGCCGAACCCGTCGAGATCCCGCACCCGCGCGCCGCCCAGAACGCCGGATGGGCCAGGTGCACCACCGTCACCGACCCGCTCGCCGACCACCTGGAGAGGCAGCCGTGAACGTCACCCAGCACACCGGCCGGCTCGTCCTCGCGGAACCGCTGCGCATCTCGCGCTCGACCATGACCTCGCGCGACGCCGTGCGGCTGACCGTCGAACACGAAGGGCTGCGCGGTCACGGCGAGGCCGTCACGAGCGTCTTCTACGGCCTCGGCACCTCGGCCCTGCAACGGCTGTTGGTCGAAGTCGCGGGACAGCTCGCCCGCTTCGCCGGACCGGAGACCGCACTGCACGCCCTGCGCGTCGGCGAGCTCACCACCCCGGACACCCCCGCCGCGGTGACCGCAGCCACGGAAGCGGCGCTCCTCGACCTGGTCGGCAAGCGCACCGCCACCTCCGTGCACGGGTTCCTCGGTTCCCCCGAAGCGCCGAGGGCCGCCACAGCCCGCACGATCTCGCTCACCTCTCCGGGCCGGGCGGCAGCCAGGGCCCGCCTCCTGGCCGACGCCGGTTTCTCCGTCATCAAGATCAAGGCGGGCGACCGGGACCAGGAAACCGATCTGGACCGCGTACGGGCCGTCCGCGCGGCAGCCCCCGGCGCCCGGCTCCTCCTCGACCCGAACGGCGCCTGGTCCGCGGGGCAGGCCCGCCGGCTCCTGCCCCGGTTCGCCGAACTCGGCATCGAGGCCGTGGAACAGCCGCTCGCCCCCGGTGACCCGGAGGCCCTGGCACGACTCGCCGCCCGGTCACCGCTGCCCGTCATCGCGGACGAGGACGCGGTCACCTACGAGGACGCCCGGCGGCTCGCCGGACGCGTCCACGGAATCAACGTCAAACTCGCCAAGTGCGGCGGGGTCCACGCCGCACTGCGGATCGCAGCCCTCATCGAGGGCAGCGGGACTGACCTGATGCTCGGCTGTCTGACCGCCAGCACCCTCGGGATCGCCCCCGCGGTCCACATCGCCGACCGTGCCCGCTGGATCGACCTCGACGGGCACCTGCTGCTCGCCCACGACCCCTGGACCGGCATCGGTGGCGCCGACGGCTTCGTGGGAACGACCGGCCGGCCGGGGCTCGGCGTGCGGCAGCGCACCACTTCGGAGCAGAGGGTGTCCGAGGAGGCGGCGTCATGAGGACCTGGCAAGAGATCCGCAGTTTCCCGCTCGCCATCAGGCTTCTCCTGGTCAACCAACTCGGCGTCAACACCGGCTTCTACCTGCTCATCCCCTTTCTGGCCGTCCACCTCGGCGACAACCTGGGCATGTCCGCAGCCGTCGTCGGCATCGTCCTCGGCGTCCGCAACCTCAGCCAGCAGGGCCTCTTCCTCATCGGCGGATCGGCCGCGGACCGGCTGGGGGCGCGCGGCGTCATCATCACCGGCTGCGCGATACGCACCGTCGGCTTCGCCCTGTTCGCCCTCGGCGACGGACTGCCGGTCCTGCTCGCCGCCTCGGTGCTCAGCGGAGTGGCAGGTGCTCTCTTCAACCCGGCCGTCCGTTCGTATCTCGCCCAGGAGGCGGGGGAGCGCAGGGCCGAGGCGTTCGCGCTCTTCAACGTCTTCGCGACCACCGGCGCCCTCATCGGCCCGCTCCTGGGCAGTGCCCTGCTCCTCGTCGACTTCCGGGCCTCCGCGCTCACCGCCGCCGCGGTCTTCGCCCTGCTCACGGTCGCCCAGGCCATGGTCCTTCCCGCCCGCGACGTGCCACCGGCGACGAGCAGCGTCACCGCCGACTGGCGGGAGGCCGTCGGCAACCGCGCCTTCCTCGCCTTCGCGCTGGTGATGGTCGGCATGTTCACCCTGGAGAACCAGCTCTACCTGCTGCTGCCCGACAGCGCCCGGCGGGCCACCGGCTGGGACGGTGCGGCCGGACTCGTCTTCCTCGTCGGTACGCTCGCCGGCCTCGCCCTGCAGCTCCGCATCACCCGCGCACTGAAGCAACGCGGCAGCAGGGGCCGCTGGATAGCCACCGGCCTTGCCCTCATGGCCCTCGCCTTCATACCGCCCATGACACTGGCCGGGACCGGCGCACCGCCCAGTGGCCCCACGGACGCCGTCCTGCGTGCCCTGCCCGTCCTGGCCGGAGCCTTCCTGCTCCATCTCGGGATCATGACCGCGCAGCCGTTCGTCATGGAGCTGATCCCCGGCTTCGGGCGGTCCGAACTGACGGGAACGTACTTCGGGATCTTCTACGCCGTGTCCGGCATCGCCGCGGCAGTCGGCAACACGGCCATCGGCTGGGCGATGGACGCGGCCGGGCGCGGTGGGGCGGGCAGCGCCGCCGGCCTGCTGCCCTGGGTCTGCTGCCTCATGCTCGGCCTCGTATCCGCAGGTGGTGTGGCATGGCTCCACCGCGTCGGCACCCTTCCCGCGGCGCACCCGTCACCCGTACCGGTGGCGGCATGAATCGCGTGGGGACCGGGGAGAACGCGGGGAACCTGCTCACCGACCGCCCCGCGCTGTACGAGGCCCGGTTCCCGGACCCCGGCCGGCTCGCCGGCCGATGGGCCGAGGACTGCCTGCGACGGTACGCGGCGGGCCCGGCGGTCCTGGACCTGGGCTGCGGCACCGGACGCGACGCCGCCCACCTCCACCGTGCCGGACGCCACGTCACGGCGGTCGACCTCTCCGCCTCGATGCTCGACCACGCCCGTGTCCACCATCCCGGACCGGACTACGCACGCGCGGACCTGAGCGGATTCGACCTCGGCCGGCGGGCCTTCGACGCCGCGGTGTGCCTGGACAGTTCGCTGCTGTACTGCCACACGAACGAACAGCTCGACGGCTTCCTGACGTCCTGCCGCCGCGCTCTGGGACCCGGCGGCCTGCTGGTCGCGGAGATGCGCAACGGCGCGTACTTCCTCGGCCGGAACGAACCACCCGCCGGGCCCGCCGTCGCGGAATTCACCTGGCACGGCACCACCTACCGCTCGACCACCGTCCTGGACGTGGACCGTGCCGCCCAACTGCTGCGGCGTACCCGCACCTGGAGCACGGACGACGGCACACCACCCGTCGAGGAGCGCTCCGCATGGCGGCTGCTGTTCCCCCAGGAACTGCGCCGCCTTCTGGCCACCCACGGCTTCGAGGTCCTCGCGCTCCACGACGGTCCCGGGCCGCGCACCGAACCGGCCTGGCGGCCGGGGGACGGTCCCGGACGCACCGCCGACGGTGACCGCCTCCACGTCGTGGCCCGCCGCACCGCCTGAGAACCACCCCGCACCTTCCGACAACAGGAGATCCGCCATGCTCAACTCACCCAGTCCGCAGCACAATTACCCCGCCCTGCGCAGGCGCGGCTTCCTGGCCGCAGCCGGGGGAGCGGCCGGCCTCGGTGCACTCGCAGGATGCTCCCCCAGCGGCACCACCGACAGTGCCGCCGCGGGGGGAGGGGGCACACCACGACGCGGCGGACGGCTGCGCGCCGCGTTCGCCGGGGGCGGTGCGAGCGAGACGCTCGACCCTCATCTGGGGAACCTCTTCGCCGACGCGGCCCGCGCCAAGGCACTCTTCGACAAGCTCGCCGACTACGGTGCGGACCTCTCCGCCGTGCCGCGACTGGCCGAGAAGTGGGAGCCGAACGCGGGGCTCGACCGCTGGACCGTCACCCTGCGGCGGGCCGACTTCCACGACGGGAGGCCGGTGACCGCCGCCGACGTCCTGTACAGCTACCGTCGTATCGCCGCCCCGGAGAAGGCGTACCGGGCACGGGCCTCCCTGGAGCCCATCGACCTGAAGGCGAGCCGCGCCACGGGGGAGCGGACCGTCGAGTTCGTACTCAAGCGGCCGACGGCCGAATTCCCCAACGTGCTGGCCGCGTTCGGTACGTACATCGTTCCGGACGGCGCCACCGGATTCGACCGGCGACCGGTCGGCTCGGGGCCCTTCCGGTTCGTCTCCTTCGCACCCGGGCGCTCCACCGTTCTGCGCCGAAACGACGACTACTGGGACGGCGCCCCGCACCTCGACGAGCTCGAATTCATCGTCGCCAACGAGGAGTCCGCCCGCGTCAACGCCCTCCTCGGCGGCCAGGTCGAGTACGCGCACGAGCTCAACCCCGCCACCGGCCGCGCACATGAGAGGGCCGGCAGCATCGAGATCGTCAGGTTGCGGAACAGTGCCATGCAGGCCTTCGCCATGAAGACCGACCGGCAGCCCTTCGACGACCCCCGCGTCCGCGAGGCGTTCCTCCACATCGCCGACCGTAAGGAACTCGTCGACGGTGCGCTCTCCGGCGCGGGAGAGATCGGCAACGACCTCTTCGGCAAGGGGTACGAGTACTACGCGGACGAACTCCCGCAGCGCGTACAGGACATCGACCGCGCCCGCCACCTCCTCAAGCAGGCCGGTGCGGAGAACCTGAAGGTCACCCTCGACACCTCGGCCGTCGCAGCGGGGTTCACCGAAGCCGCCGGAATCTTCCGCGACCAGGCGGCCCGCGCCGGGGTCACGGTCTCCGTACGGATGGGCAGCAAGGACTCCTACTGGAAGGACATCCTCGACTCCGGCACCCTCTGCTGCTACCGGTCCGGGGCGATGCCCATCGAGTCGCACATCTCCCAGCGGCTCCTCACCGGCTCCACCACCAACGCGACCAAGTGGCAGGACAAGAGCTTCGACACGCTCTACCAGCAGGCCCAGTCCACCAAGGACACGGCAGGACGCGAAGCCCTCTACGGCCGCATGCAGCGCCAACTGCACACCCGCGGCGGGTTCCTCGTCTGGGGATTCGGGGACTGGATCCTCGGCACCGCACGCTCCGTACGGGGCATCGCGCGCGAGGCACCCGCCAACACCCTGGACTGGGCACGCTTCGACAAGGTCTGGCTGGCGTGAACGGACTGCGTTCCTGGATCGCCCGGCGGCTGCTCCTCGGCGTGGCCCAGACCGGGGCCGTCGTGCTGCTGGTCTTCGCCCTCACCGAGGCACTGCCGGGCGACGCCGCCGTGGCCTTCGCCGGTGACCAGCCCGACCCGGCACGCATCGCGGCCGTACGCGAGGCGATGGACCTCGACGAACCCGCGCACGTCCGGCTGGCCGACTGGGCGACGGGCCTGCTGCACGGCGACCTGGGGACCTCGCTCACCTCCGGCCGACCCGTCGCGGGCTTCCTCGCGGACGGCTTCGGACCGACCCTGATCCTCGCGGCCCTCACCCTGCTCCTCCTGGTCCCCGTCGGAGTCGGCCTCGGTGTGGTTGCCGCCCACCGCGAGGGCGGGCTCACGGACCGGCTCATCAGCTCGGCGACCCTCGGCATCTACGCCGTCCCCGAATTCGCCCTGGGGGTCCTGCTGGTGAGCGTGTTCGCCCTCCGGCTCGGCTGGTTCCCGCCGACCGCCGTGGGCTACGGCACCGATCTGCTCGCGCATCCGGCCGCGCTCGTCCTGCCCGTCCTGGTGCTGCTCGCGCGGCCGGTCTGCTCGCTCTCCCGGCTGGTCCGGGCGGGAATGATCGAGGCTCTCGCCGCCCCGTACGCCGCTCAGGCCCGCCGCTACGAAATCTCAGGCGCACGCATCCGGTACGGGCACGCTCTGCCCAACGCCCTCGCTCCCGCCACCCAGCAGCTCGCCCGCACCATCGACTGGCTGCTCTGCGGCGTCGTCGTCGTGGAGGCGCTGTACGTGATCCCCGGACTCGGCACCGTACTCATGAACGCGGTGGCCGACCGCGACATCCCCGTGGTGCAGGGACTCGCCGTGGTCTTCGGCCTCGCCACCGTCGTCATCAACCTCGGCGCCGACCTCGTCACCCACCGCTTCGCGCCACGGTCAGGGGTGGCGGCGTGAAGCGGCTCGGGAGGTACCGGCCCGGCGCGGCCGTCGCCGGAGTTCCGCTCGGCCTTGCCCTCCTCGGACCGCTCCTCGCGGGCGAACCCCCGGCTCGCGCAGCCTCCTTCACACTCGGGGGCGGCCACTGGCTCGGCACCGACTTCGTCGGCCGTGACGTCCTGGACCAGGTGCTGCTCGGCGGACGGTCCGTGGCCCTGGTCGCGCTCGGCGCGACGGCCCTCGCCTACCTGGTCGCCCTGCCTCTCGGGCTGATCAGTGCCCTCACCCACCGCAGTTGGCTGGAGGAACTGCTGATGCGTCCGCTGGACGTACTGCTCGCCGTGCCCTCGCTCCTCATGATCCTGCTGGTCGCGGCCGCCTTTCCGCCAGGCGCTGCCGGGCTCGCCCTGCTGGTCGCCTTCGTCTCCGTCCCGGACGCCGCCCGCATCGTGCGCGCGGCCGCCGCGGAAGCCGCCTCCCGGCCCGCCGTCGAGGCACTGCGGATGCAGGGCGAGACCTGGTGGCGCATCGCCGTCGGCTACGTCGGACGGTCCATCCTGCGGACCTTGGCAGCCGACGCCGGGATCCGGCTGACCGGAGTGCTCTACCTCGTCGCCACCGCTGCGTTCCTGGGCATCGGGGTCGCCCCGGACGCCACGGACTGGGCCGTGATGGTGGACCGCAACCGGACCGGACTGCTCGTCCAGCCGTGGGCGGTCGTCGTACCCGCCCTGCTCATCGTCGCGCTGACCATGGGCAGCAACCTGCTCGTCGACGCGGCCATGGAGAACCGCACGCCGCCCGGAAAGGGCCGAAGCTCATGAACCAGCGCCCCGTGCTCGCCGAGATCATCCGCCTGAGTGTCGAGGTCGACGGACACGCCCTCGTCGACCAGGTCAGCCTCCACGTCCGGGCCGGCACGGTCACCGCCCTGGTCGGCCCGTCCGGCAGCGGAAAGACGACGACCGGCCTCGCCCTCCTCGGCGAGTACCCCGCAGGCGCCCGGGTGACGGGCGAGGTTCGCGTGCACGACACCCGGGTCGGCTACGTCCCCCAGCACCCCGCGGCCGTCCTCAACCCGGCCCGCCGCATCGGCGCCCTGCTGTACGACATGGCCCGGCAGCAGGTGCGCGACCTGCCCCGGGCCCGGCGTCGTACGGCAGCGGGACAGCGCGTGATCGAAGCGCTCGGCGACGCCCAGCTCCCCGACGCCCAGGCGCTGTTGCGCCGCTATCCGCATCAGCTGTCCGGCGGACAGCAGCAGCGTGTCGTCATCGCCCAGGCGCTGCTGCTCGGCGCCCGTATCGTCGTCGCGGACGAGCCCACGACCGGGCAGGACGCCCTGACCAAGCGGCGCATCGTCGGCCGGCTGGCCGCGGTGGCCCGCCGGGGCATCGCCGTCGTGCTGCTCAGCCACGACATGGACGTCGTACGCGAACTCGCCGACGAGATAATGGTGATGAGGGGCGGATGCGTGGTGGAACACGGACCGGCGCACCGCGTGCTCGCGGCCCCCGCGCATCCGTGGACGCAGGAACTCCTGGCCGCTCCGGGGACCACGCCGTGCGCGGAAACAGGGATCTCCGGTACCCCCGGTGCGGAGGTGCTGCGGGTCGAGCGGCTCGTCGCCCACCACCGCACCGGGGGGCGAACCGTCCGGGTGCTGAGTATCGCCGGACTCGCCCTCCGCACCGGTGAATGCCTCGCCGTCGTAGGCCGCTCGGGCAGCGGCAAGACCACGCTCGCGCGTTGTCTCGCCGGACTGCACCGCGACCACGAAGGGGACGTGTCGCTCGACGGGGAGACCCTGCCCCGGAGCCTGCGGGACCGGAGCCGTGAGCAGCTCGCCGCCGTCCAGTACGTCTTCCAGGACGCGCGGGCGGCCTTCGACGAACACCGGCCCGTTCTGGACCAGGTGGCACGCACGGCGGTACGGCTGCGGGGAACCGGCCCCGAGGAGGCGGCGCGGCAGGCCCGGCAGACCCTCGCGGACCTGGGACTGCGCGACGGGCTCGTACGAAGGCTCCCGGGGCGGCTGTCCGGCGGCGAACTCCAGCGCGCGGCGCTCGCCAGGGCACTGCTCGCCCGGCCCCGGGTACTGGTGTGCGACGAGATCACCTCGGGACTCGACCCGGTCGCCCGGCGCTCCCTGCTGGACCTGCTCGCCGCACCGGCCCGGCGAGGGGACGGCCTCGGCATCGTGCTCATCACCCACGACCTGGACACCGCAGCCCAGGCGACGCGCATCGCCGTACTGGACGGCGGCCAGGTGGTCGAGGAGGGTCCCAGGGAACAGATCCTGACCGCACCGAGCCACCCGTTCACCGTGGCGCTCCTCGGTGCGTCCGCGCGCGGGGGGACGGCCGTACGCCCCTGACCGGGCCGTACGGCCGCCTCACCGCGGCGAAGCGGAATCCGGATCACCTGTCCGGACGTACACTCGGCCCATGGGTCGCATCAGCGTCATCGGGAAGTGCCTGCACCAGGCCGCCCTCGACGCGTCCGCGAGCTGCCGCACCGTCCTGCACGGACACGGCTAGCGATCTTCAGCGGTTCCTGACCGGGGCTCTGCCCCGTCCCGCTGCTCTGCCGCGCGTATCTCCCGTCGCACCTAGCTCATCGCATTCGACTCGACGCACAGTGCTCCCCGCACGGCGTACGAGCCCCACTTCACCACCGCAGCTTCGGCGCACCGCCGTCGCTGCGCCCCGGCGACGGCCCCACCACGGCCGCAGCCACCCTCGAAGGGAACACCTTGAAGCTGAGCGCGCTGCTGGCCGGGCAGGACCACGACCTACTCCAGGGTGACCCGGAGAAGACGCGGATCACCGAGGGAACGGCCTTCGACGCGGACCGGGTGGTACCAGGATCCCTGTTCATCGCGGTGCCGGGACACGTGGCGGGCGGCCCGGAATCCGTGGCCCGCGCCCTTGCCCGGGGCGCGGTGGCAGTCATCGTGGACGACAGCTGCGTACTGCCTGCCGCAGCGTCCGACCTCTGCGTCGTGCGGGTGCCGGACACCCGTGTCACAGCCGCGGTCGTCGCATCGCGCTACTTCGGCGAGCCGGGCAAACAGATGGACCTTGTGGCGATCACAGGCACCAACGGCAAGACCTCCGTCTCGTACATGATCGAGTCCGTGCTGCGGATCTCCGAGGGTGTGCGGAGCGGCGTCATCGGCACCGCCGGCAGCCGTATCGGCGACGAGCTGATCCCGATGCCGCACTCCGTGCTGAGCACTCCGGAATCGCCCGACCTGCAGTACCTGCTGGGGTGCATGCGCGACAGGGGAGTGGACAGCGTGGTGCTGGAGGCAACGTCGATGGGACTGCTCACGCATCGGGTGGACCGCACCTTCATCGACGTGGGTGTCTTCACCAATCTGAGTCAGGATCACCTGGACGACCACGGAACGATGGAGAACTACCGGGACGCGAAGCTGCGCCTCTTCCAGGGTCTGTGCCGGCGCGCCGTGGTCAACGCGGACGACCCGGTGGGAGCCGGCATCCGGGCGGTGATGCCCGGCGCCGTCACCACGTACGCCCTCGACACGGACGCGGACTACCGGGCGACCGACCTCACCGTGGACGCCTCGGGCACCCGCTTCACGTTGCACCACGACGGCCGCAAGTACCCGGCGGCGATCCCCTCACCCGGCCGGTTCTCGGTGGCGAACGCGCTGGCCACGGTGGCCGCCTGCCACCTCCTGGGACACGACCTCGCCGGTCTGGTCGCCGCGCTCGAACGGATGCCGCAGATCCCGGGCCGGTTCGAGCGCTTCACCACACCGCAGGGAACGTCGGTGATCGTGGACTACGCGCATTCGCCGGACTCGCTGGACAAGGTCCTCGGCACCATCCGGGGCTTCGCCCGGGCCAAGGTCATCACCGTCTTCGGCTGCGGCGGCGACAGGGACACCACCAAGCGGACCGAGATGGGAACGATCGCCGGCACCCACTCCGACCTGTGCGTCCTCACCTCGGACAACCCGCGCCACGAGGACCCCGAAGCGATCCTCGACCAGGTCGCACCCGGCATCGAGGCCACCGGCACCCCGTTCGAACGCCGCGCCGACCGCCGCAGTGCCATCGAGTTCGCCCTGTCCGCCGCAGGCCCGGACGACATCGTGCTGATCGCCGGCAAGGGGAGCGAGCCCCACCAGATCGTCGGCGACGAGCTGATCCCGTTCAGCGACATGGCCACCGTGCGCGACATCGCGCGGCCGCAGAGCCCGCTGTAGGTCCGCCGCACGTCCAGGGCCGGGTCCCGGCGGGATACGCCGCCCCGTCCCACCGGACCGGGCCTCGATTCACATCGGAGGTGCGTCAACAAACGCGATCTTGGTGTTGGCCCGGACCGCCCGCCTGATGAAAGGCTGACACCGTGCCGTCCGAGGGGGCGGAGGACACAACGGGGGAGCGCGGATGTCGGTGTTCAGGACGAGGTCGGGAGCGGTCGGCGGACGGCGGGCCGCACGCAACCCCCAAGTCGTCGTGCTGCGCGGAATCCCGTACGCCGCGCCGCCGTTCGGCACCGGCCGGTTCCGGTCCCCGCGTCGTGCCGCCGCCTGGGACGGCATCAGGGACTGTGCGGCGTTCGGACCCGTCGCCCCGCAGTCCGCGCAACTGCCCGGAGCGCCGCGCTGGTCAACCGGCGACGAGGACGTCCTCAGCCTCAACATCTGGACCCCGGGCGGCGTCGGCGACGCGCTTCCGGTGCTGGTCTGGATCCACGGCGGCGCCTACGTCTTCGGCTCCTCCGCGCAGCCCGACTTCGACGGCACGGCCCTCGCCGGGCACGGGCTCGTCGTGGTCACGCTCAACTACCGTCTCGGCTTCGAGGGTTTCGGTCACGTCCCGCCCACCGTCGGCGGGGAGTCCTGCCCGGACAACCGGGGTCTGCTCGACCAGATCGCGGCCCTGGAGTGGGTGAGGGATCACATCGCCGCGTTCGGCGGCGCCGCCGACAACGTCACCGTGGCCGGACAGTCATCCGGAGCGACATCCGTGGCCTGCCTGATGGCGATGGACCGGGCGCGCGGACTGTTCCGCCGTGCCGTCGCACACAGCGCCGTGAACTCCTGTGCCTCCCCGGAATCCGCCGCCCGCACCACACAGGAGGTGGCCGCCGCAGCGGGTGTGCCGGCCACGTACGACGGCCTCGTGTCCGCTTCCCCGGCCGCCCTCGTCGACGCCTCGGACGCCGTGGCCGACCGCTACCGCCGCGACCCGGCATCGGGGCAGCGCCACTACGACCCGGCCATCTACGGGCCGGTGACGGGCGGTGACACCCTTCCGCTGGAACCCCTGGCGGCGACTGCCGCCCGCGGCGCGTCCGACGTCGACCTGCTCGTCTGCCATACGACCGAGGAGTACTGGCTGCTGGACGCCGTCGGCAGCAGCGCGAAGATAACCACGGAGAAACAACTCGCCGCATTCGCCGCTGACTTCCAGCTGCCCGCAGCGCTGATGGACGGCTATCGCACGCTCATGCCCGGTGCTTCCGTGCTTGATGTCTTCCTCGCCGTGTACGGAGACATGCTGTTCGGCGAGTACAGCAGCAGACTCGCCGAATCCCATGCGAGGGCGGGCGGCCGGGCCTTCCTGTCCCGGTTCGCCCGGCAGCGAGGCGGTCCGGGCGAACCCGTCCGGGCCTGGCACTGCGCGGACATCCCGTTCGCCTTCGGCAACCTCGACGAGGAGAGCCTCCACTTCCTCGTGGGCGGCCCTCCGGACCGCGCCGATCACGAGCTCTCGGAGCGCATGATGCGGGCGTGGGCCGGCTTCGCCGCCACCGGCGATCCGGGCTGGCCTCCGGTCGGCGGTCCCGAGGGCGCGGTGCGGATCTGGGACACCGGCGCCGGTGACTCCGGCAGCGCGTGGGAGCTGTTCCGCGCGGGGTGGCGCGAAGCCGGACTCCCGCTGCCGACGCCCTGACAGGGGCCCCGCCTCCGCTACAGCGGCGGGAGCCTGAGCGCTCCTCCGTCCTCGCGGATGTCGCTTACCATCCGCAGCTCTCCGGACGGCTCGCCCCGCACATCCGTGGTCACGACCACCGCGTGGTCGCCGAGGCACAGCTTCTTCCCGGCGGGCCGTTCGCAGAAGAGCACATAGCCGGTCTGCCGGTCGACCGTGCCGGGTTCGAGTTGCCACACCCCCGGGTACACGGTCGTCCGCACCTGCGGATACGTGGAGCTCAGCCTCCTCCGTACCGCCTCCTCGACCGTCCTGGCGAACTCTTCCTTCAGTTCGAAGGGCCGGACGATCCGGGCGCGGCCCCTGGTGTCGACCCGCCCGCCGGCGATGGCGTACCCCACGGAGTAGTAAGGGCGTTCGCCCAGCGAGGCCAGCAGGCCGGAGTGGCTCAGCCGCATCGTCGTGGGCCAGGACCTCCTGCCCACGGCGCGGTGCTCGGCCACCCCGGGGGATACGAGGTTGACCGCCGCGCCGCCTTTCCCCGCGAGCGGTCCCCGGTAGCCGCCCGCTGCGACCCACCGCTGAACGCACGCGCCGACCTCGGTGATGACCTGGGTGACCGTGGAGTTCGTGGGCCGAGCGACGACGTACGGTGCGCCTCCCGCAGGGTCCACGGCGATGACCTCGTAGCCACAGTCCTTGAACGTGCTCCTCAGAACGCGAGAGTCGCCTGCGTCCGCCCTGCCCCGCGTGATCGCGTCGGCCATGGCCTGTGCGCAGGCCTCGAAGTTGCACCTGCCCGTTTCGGAGTCGACTCCGAGACGCACCACAGCATCGCGGTCGTCGGTCACGGAGAAGGTGATCTCCGATCCTCCGGTCCCCGGAAACAGGGTGCGCGCGCCGATGACCTCCAGCTGCCCGGGGACATGCTTCTCCGCCAAGTCTTCGGCGAGCCGACGGTCGTCCTCGGTACCGAGAGCGCCGCAGGCGCCCAGGAGGAGCGATAGCGAGACGGCCAGGGCGCCGATGATTCCGGCTCTCAGCCGCCTGCGACGTGATCCGGCCACTATCTGCTCCTCGCGGTCTCTGCGTCGTCCGTTTCCTGTGACAGTAGGACCGTCGGCGCCTCACCGGATGAGTACCTCTACTCAACCGGGCGGTCATTGGCATGGACCTGTCTATCGATCTGGACTACAGTCCGTTGCGGCACTCCTGAGAGCGCTCTCAGAACACTCTCGGATGCTTCCTGTTCCACCCCCACGATGCTGGAACAACACGAAGGGGCACTCCCTTGAGACACACGACGATGGTGCGGACCGGTCTGTCCGCACTGCTCATCATCGGTACCTGGGCAACCGCCGGCCTCACCCAGGCCAGCGCGGCGGACTCGGCCTCAGCCGCCGAACCCCGGGCCGGCGCCGCCCTGATCGCGGCGATGCAGAAGGACCTGGGCCTGACGAAAAGTCAGGCCGAGGCGCGACTCACCGCCGAGAAGTCGGCAACTGCCCTGCAGGGCACCGCACAACGCGCAGCGGGAACGTCGTTCGGCGGCTCCTGGTTCGATGCGGACAGCGGCAAGCTCACCGTTGCCGTCACCGACAGCGGTACGGCCCGTTCCGTGCGGGCGACCGGCGCCGACGTCCGCGTCGTCGAGCACACCGCGAAGCAGTTGGACGCAGCAAAGAACCGACTGGACGCCCTCTCCGCACCCAGCGGAGTCGCCAGCTGGCACGTCGATCCCAGGGCGAACACCGTCGTGGTGAACGTCGTTGCCTCCGAGCAGGGTGACAACGATGTCCGCTCGTTCGTCGCCAAGGCCCGTAAGGCCGGTCCGGTCACGGTGAAGCAGACCGCCGCGGCCCCGCAGACCTTCGCCGCGGGAACGGTCGGCGGCGACCCGTACTACACGGGCAACGTCCGCTGTTCCATCGGCTTCTCGGTGCACGGCGGCTTCGTCACGGCCGGCCACTGCAGCGGCGTGGGCGGTGCTGTCAGGGGCTGGGACGGCTCGGCCATCGGCAACTTCCAGGGGTCGTCCTTCCCGGAGAACGACTACGCCTGGGTGAACGTGGGCAGCGGCTGGTGGACCGTCCCGGTGGTCCTCGGCTGGGGTACGGTCTCCGACCAGCTGGTCCGCGGCTCCAACGAGGCTCCGATAGGCGCCTCGATCTGCCGCTCCGGCTCCACCACCCACTGGCACTGCGGGAACGTACTGGCCAAGAACGAGACAGTGAACTACAGCCAGGGCGCCGTCCGCCAGATGACCAAGACCAGCGTGTGTGCCGAACCGGGCGACTCGGGCGGCTCGTTCATCAGCGGCGACCAGGCGCAGGGTGTCACCTCGGGCGGGTGGGGCAGCTGCAGCGGCGGCGGTGAGACCTGGCACCAGCCGATCAACGAGATCCTCAACCGGTACGGGCTGACGCTCCACACGGCCTGACGATCCGCGGGGCCTGCCCGGCCCCGCCCCGTGCCGTCGCCGGCTTCCCGGCGAAAGGACGACGGTCTGCTGCGGCAGCAGGGTGGCCCCCTGCCGCAGTGGGCCGTTCGTGCGTTGACCAGGGGCGGCTGCCTGTTCCCTCACGCGGCCGGACTCTCCCGAACCTGACTCCCACCAGGCGTAGTTCACACCGATGGCCCGACCGGGTCCGAAGCCTGCCCAGCCCGTCGGACTACCCGTACCCTGTCGCGGTGACTCGCTCTTCCGGCCCGCTGTCGCGTGCCCTGTCCGGTCCTGCCGACCCCCCGCTGCGACTGCTTCCGCAACTGGCGGCGGAGCTGTTGCTGACCCTGAGGGCGCCCGCGCGTCTGGCCGCGCACCTGCGCGCGGTGCACGATGTCGCCCATCAACTGATCGACCGCCTGCAACTCCACTGTCCGGCAGTTGACTTCGACAGGGAGGCGGTCCTCTTCGGTGCGGCCACCCACGACATCGGCAAGACGGTGTGCGTGGACGAACTGTCCGGCCCCGGCTCGGCCCACGAGGAGGTCGGCCGTGAGCTCCTGCTGGAGCACGGTTTCCCCGAGGCCCTCGCCCGCTTCGCCGGTACGCACGCCTCGTGGGCGGCGCCCTCCGTCGGTGTGGAGGACCTGCTGGTCAGCACCGCGGACAAGATCTGGAAGAATCGACGCGTGCCCGGGCTCGAGGACCTAGTCATCGCTCGCCTGGTCGGCGCTTCGGGCAATGAGCCGTGGGAGGAGTTCCTCGCGCTCGACGCCATTCTCACGCCCATCGGGCAGGGCGCGGACGCGCGACTGGCCTTCCAGGCATCGTTTCCGGTCCACCACTGAGGATTCCTCGCGCTGTTGCGGGTGACCCGGAACCAACTGCCATTGATTGCACCGCCCATCGTTCACGGACTATTGACATGCTCTCAGCGGCGGCGTAACACTGGCACCGCTTTGGAGAGCGCTCTCCCAGAGGTCTCCGCAAGGAGTCCAGGCCTCGAGCCGCACTGGGCGGGTCCCTCCCGGGTGCTCGATCCAGCTCCACTCTCCCCCCACTGCGCACCCGATGTGCGCGGATGAAGAGCGGCATGGAGGTCCGCATGGCCGAAAGACTCAGCAGAACCACTCTGGTGTCCGCCCTCATCGTCGTCACGGCCCTGGCCCTGGTGGCCCTGGGGCTCAACGCGATCGCGAGCGCCGGCGCCGGAACCACCGAAACGGCCCCGCAGTCGGCCGGCGAGCCCGCCGCGGCGTCGCATGTCATGCAGGGTCACGTCATGGCGGCGGCCGATCCTGTTCCGTCGGGCGACGATCCGGACGGCGACGGGTACATTCCGGCGAACCCGCCGGTCACCGGGGTGCAGCCGTCCGCAGAAATCCCTCCGGTCCGGTACTTCCACGAGTTCCAGGCGAACTGTTCGGTCAACCACACCGGTTCCGTGGACCCGATCGTCTACCCGGGACAGGCCGGAAAGTCCCACAACCACACCTTCATGGGCAACGACACCACGGACGAGAACAGCACCACCGCCTCGCTGGGCGGGGGCGGAACCGCCTGCAAGGCGCCCGGTGACCTGTCCGCGTACTGGATGCCGACCCTCTACAACGGCAACCAGGAGGTGCGCCCGGTCGGTCCGCAGACCATCTACTACAAGTCCGGGGTGACCGACTACCGCAGCGTCAGGCCCTTCCCGAAGGGGCTGCGGTTCGTCGTCGGCAGTCCGACGCAGACACTGGAGGAGTTCCGCAGTCATCCGGGCAGGGTGGAGGGCTGGGAATGCGGAGAGAGCTACAACAACTTCGACTTCCCGGCCACGTGCCCGTCCCGTCCGGACGTGCAGCTGAACCTCCGTATGCAGGCGCCCAGTTGCTGGGACGGGAAGAACCTCGACACCCCGGACCACAAGGCCCACATGGCCTATCCGGGCGCCCAGGGTGCCAACCAGAACGTCTGCCCGACCTCGCATCCTGTCGCCCTGCCGATGATCGAGTTCAAGATGGCGTGGCCGGTCAACGGTGATATGTCGCAGGTGAGGCTGGCCAGCGGTACGGGCCACTCCTTCCACTACGACTTCTTCAACGCCTGGGACGACGCCACGCTGAACGCCATGGTCAGGCACTGTGTCGTCGGCGGTCTCCAGTGCGACGCCCGCGGCTACGACCAGAACCGCCCCGGTGACGGTGCCGTCCTGGACGAGAACTACGAACTGCCCTGACCGACCGCGCGCTCTCCCCGGTGGGTGCAGTGTGCTCATCGGGGAGAGCGCTCTCCAACGCTTACGACTCCCGCAAGGAAGTGTCTCCCCCCATGAAGTTGCCACATCTCAGCCTGTCGGCCCACGGCCGCAGGCGCACGACGGCCCGCCTCACCGTGGCCGCCCTCGTCGCCGCCGGAGCGGCCGTCATGCCCGTGCCCGCAGCGCAGGCGGCCGGAAGCGTGGTGAAAGTCGAAGGATCTCAGGGCGCCTGGCGTCTCACCGTCGACGGCTCGCCGTACACGGTCAAGGGCCTCACCTGGGGCCCCGCCGTCGCCGACGCCGGAAAATACATGCCCGACGTCAAGTCCATGGGCGTCAACACCGTACGCACCTGGGGCACGGACGCCACGACGAAACCCCTCCTCGACAGCGCCGCCGACAACGGGATCAAGGTCATCGCCGGGTTCTGGCTCCAGCCGGGCGGCGGCCCGGGAAGCGGCGGGTGCGTCAACTACCTGACGGACACCGAATACAAGAACAACATGCTCGCCGAGTTCCCCAAGTGGGTGGAGGCTTACAAGGACCACGCGGGTGTCCTGATGTGGAACGTCGGCAACGAGTCCGTGCTCGGTCTGCAGAACTGCTACAGCGGTGACGCCCTGGAGCAGCAGCGCGACGCGTACACGACGTTCGTCAACGACATCACCAAGAGGATCCACGCAGTCGACCCCGACCACCCCGTCACCTCGACGGACGCGTGGACCGGCGCCTGGCCGTACTACAAGAAGAACGCGCCCGACCTCGACCTGTACGCCGTGAACTCCTACGACGCCGTCTGTGACATCCGCCGGACCTGGGAGGACGGGGGCTTCGACAAGCCCTACATCGTCACCGAGGGCGGCCCCGCCGGCGAGTGGGAGGTCCCGGACGACGCCAACGGCGTACCGGACGAGCCGACCGACGTGGCCAAGGCCGAGGGCTACGGTAGGGCCTGGCAGTGCATCACGGGGCACAGCGGAGTGGCGCTCGGCGCGACGCTCTTCCACTACGGCACGGAGTACGACTTCGGCGGCGTCTGGTTCAACCTGCTCCCGGCGGGCCAGAAGAGGCTCTCGTACTACGCGGTGAAGGAGGCGTACGGAGCGGACACCTCGGGCGACAACACGCCGCCCGTGATCACCGGGATGACGGTCGACAACCCCTCGGCGGTCCAGGCGGGCAAGCCGTTCACCGTGAAGGCCTCGATCTCCGACCCGGACGGTGACGCGCTCACGCACCAGGTGCTGTTCGGCAGCAAGTACATCGACGACAACGGTCAGTTGACGAATGCCCGGTTCACGGACAAGGGCAACGGCACCTTCGAGGTCACCGCACCCGACCGGCTCGGCGTGTGGAAGGTCTACATCAAGACGTCGGACGGCAAGGGCAACGTAGGCATCGAGACGAAGTCCTTCGCCGTCGTACCCCCGGAGGTCGGCGGTACGAACGTGGCGGCGGGCAGGCCGGCCACCGCCTCCACCTTCCAGCCCGACAGCGTCGGCTGCCCCTGCCCCGCCGGCAACGCCGTCGACGGTTCCTTCGACACCCGCTGGGCGAGCGACTGGGCGGACCAGCAGTGGCTGCAGGTCGACCTCGGGGCGAAGACCTCGTTCAACCACGTGCAACTGGCCTGGGAGGCGGCGTACGCCAAGGGCTACACCCTGCAGACCTCGGACGACGGCCAGGACTGGACCACCGTGCACACCGTCACCGAGGGCAACGGCGGCATCGATGACATCGACGTCGCGGGCGACGCACGCTACGTACGCGTGAACACGTCGGTACGTGGCACCCCTTGGGGCTATTCGCTCTACGAGTTCGGCGTCTACCGGAGCTGACCGCTCGTAGGACCTGCCGCGCCGTCTCTCTCCCCGCTGTCGGTGCGGCAGGGAAGTCCGCGGCGGGCCACGGAGATCCGTGGCCCGCCGCGGACTCTTGCTGTCATCTGGGGGTCGTCGCCCGGACACCGGGGCGCTGCGGCCCGTACGGTCCGAACGAGAAGGCCTAGGGGGAATCCTCGGGGCCGTCGTCGTCGGAGCTCAGCTCCTCGGCGCGCAGGGCGAGGTCCTGCAGGACGTCGGCGGACGTCACCTCTCCCTGGCCGGAGTCGTGGACCTGAGCGAGCGCGATGAAGGCCAGGGTGAATGCACCGACCAGTTGTTCGACGGCGCCGCCTACTTCCCTGCCCACAAGAAGGGCCATCTCCTCGACGGTCGCGTCTCCGGGAATGGCGATGTGGGGCATCGTCTCGTTGAGAAGAGTCGTCACGATGCTTCCGCCCGCGTCCGGGTCGTGCCCGTTCGCGTCCTCCTCGGCGTGGCGCTGCATCTCGCCCGCCTCCGTGAGGATGCCGATCACTCGCTTGAGGACTTCACTCTGCTCCATACGGTGAGCATATGCGTCGGGGACCGTCCGCATGAGTGCCGCCCGACGGTGTGCCGAACGGCCGAAGCCCCCGGACACGGGCATCCGTGGATGCCGTGTCCGGGGGCTTCGGCCGTGGTCGGGCGTCGGGTTCAGGCCGCCTTGCGGGGCCTGCCGCCCGAGGCCTCGCGGATCAGCTCCGCATAGCGCCGGCCGCTGCTCTTGACCGTGCGGCGCTGGGTGGCGTAGTCGACGTGGACCAGGCCGAAGCGCTTGTCGTATCCGTAGGCCCATTCGAAGTTGTCGAGCAGTGACCAGGCGAAGTAGCCCGCCAGCGGTGCGCCCTTGCGTACGGCGCGGGCACAGGCCTCCAGGTGCTCCTCCAGGTACCGGGTGCGCTCCGGGTCGTGCACCGAGCCGTCGGCCTGGACGACGTCCTGGTAGGCCGAGCCGTTCTCGGTGACGTAGATGCGCTGTGAGCCGTACTCCTCGGTGAGCCGCAGCAGCAGCTGCTCCAGCCCGTCGGAGTGGACCTCCCAGTCCATGTGGGTGTGCCGGGAGCCCGGCAGGTAGATCTGCTTGGCGTTGGGTACAGGTCCGCGCTCGTCGGCGGTGACGACCTGGCGGAAGTAGTAGTTCAAGCCCAGCCAGTCCAGCGGCGCCGCGATGG
Source organism: Streptomyces sp. NPDC005566 (assembly GCF_040605575.1). Taxonomy (NCBI): domain Bacteria; kingdom Bacillati; phylum Actinomycetota; class Actinomycetes; order Kitasatosporales; family Streptomycetaceae; genus Streptomyces; species Streptomyces sp. NPDC005566. Next base: position 164,281 of record NZ_JBEXDB010000010.1, read on the forward strand.
TCTCCAGGTCACCCGGCTGCACGGGCAGCTCCACCCCGTACAGGTCGACCATGTCCTGCGGGTAGCCCCGGCCGTGGATGGGGTCCAGCCACCAGCGGTTGACGTGGCCGTCGGCACGGAGGGCGGCGGCGCGGTCGGCCTCGCTGCTGCTCGCCGGCTCGATCGGGCTGAGGTTGTTGACGATGCCGACACGGGCGTCCGGGGACTGCGCGCGGATCGCCTGCACGGCCAGACCGTGCCCGAGGTGCAGGTGGTACGAGGCGCGGACGGCGGCCGTCAGGTCGGTGAGACCCGGTGCCATCCGGCCTTCCAGATGGCCGACCCACGCCGAGCAGAGCGGCTCGTTGAGGGTCGCCCAGTCCTTCACCCGGTCGCCGAGGCGCTCGACGACGACGGAGGTGTACGCCGCGAAGTGCTCGGCGGTCTCGCGGACGGTCCAGCCGCCGCGGTCCTGCAGGGCCTGCGGCAGGTCCCAGTGGTAGAGCGTGGCGAACGGGGTGATCCCGGCGTCCAGGAGACCGTCGACCAGCCGGTCGTAGAAGTCGAGTCCCGCCTTGTTCACCGGTCCGTCTCCGCCCGGCACGATCCGAGGCCAGGCGAGCGAGAAGCGGTAGGCCTCCGCGCCGAGCTGTTTGATCAGGCCGATGTCCTCGGGGACCCGGTGGTAGTGGTCGCAGGCCACGTCGCCGGTGTCACCGTTGTCGATGGCGCCGGGGGTGTGCGAGAAGGTGTCCCAGATCGAGGGGGAGCGGCCGTCCTCGGACACCGCTCCCTCGATCTGGTACGCGGCCGTGGCGACGCCCCAGACGAAGTCTGCCGGGAGGGCGTTGAGGCTGTTCAATGACTGCCTTTCCGTTTCGGTCACTTGACGGCGCCCGCGGTGAGTCCGGCGACGAGGTAGCGCTGCAGGAGCAGGAATCCCGCGACGACGGGCACGCTGACCACCAGCGACGCCGCCATGACCTGGTTCCAGTAGACGTCGTTCAAGGTGGCGTATCCCTGGAGTCCCACGGCCAGGGTGCGGGTGGCGTCGTTGGTCATCACGGACGCGAAGAGCACCTCGCCCCAGGCGGTCATGAACGCGTAGACCGACACGGCGACGATCCCCGGCACCGCGGCCGGCACGACGACCTGGAACAGGGCCCTGACCGGGCCGCAGCCGTCCACCAGGGCCGCCTCGTCCAGGTCCTTCGGGATGGAGTCGAAGTAGCCGATCAGCATCCAGATGGAGAAGGGGAGCGAGAACGTCAGGTAGGTGAGGATCAGGCCGCCGCGCGAGCCGTACAGCGCGAGGCCGGTGCTGTTGCCGATGTTGACGAAGATCAGGAACAGCGGGAGCAGGAAGAGGATCCCCGGGAACATCTGTGTGGAGAGCACCGTGACGGTGAAGACGCGCTTGCCACGGAAGCTGTAGCGGCTCACGGCGTAGGCCGAGAACACCGCGATGGTCACCGAGAGCACCGTCGCGGAAGCCGCCACGATCAGCGAGTTCATGAAGTACTTGGCGAGCGGGACGGTCTCCCAGATGTCGAAGTACGGCTGGATGGTCAGCGCGGACGGGATCCACTGGAACTTCCCCGACACGTCCTGGAGCGGTTTCAGCGAGCTGCTGACCATGACGTACACCGGCAGCAGGACGAAGGCCGCCAGCAGGGTCAGGACGACACGGCGGGTCCAGAGGAAGGACGGGGGCGCGGCCATGGGGGACCGGGCGTGGCTAGGCATGGGAGCCCTTCCTTCCGCGTGAGGTGAGGAACAGGTAGACGGCCGTGACGACCAGCAGGAAGAGGAGCAGCAGCACGGACATCGCCGAGCCGCTGCCGAAGTTCCAGGTGACGAACGACGACTGGTAGATGTGGATCGAGATCAGGTCGGCGTTCTCCGGCGCGGATTTCCCGAACAGCACGTACGGCGTGTTGAAGTCGTTGAACGTCCACAGGAACAGGACGAGCACCAGTACCTGGTTGACGGGCCGCAGCGAGGGAAGCGTGATCTTGCGGATCTGCTGCCAGATGCCGGCGCCGTCGATCGAGGCCGCCTCGTACAGCTCGCGCGGGATGTTCTGCAGGCCTGCCATCAGCATGAGGAAGGCGAACGGCCAGCCCTTCCAGACCGAGACGATGATCAGCGCGTAGATGCTGTTGTCGCCGATCAGCCAGAAGGACGGCTCGTCCGTCAGCCCCAGCTGGTCATGGAGCACGTGGTTCACCAGCCCGTTGTCCCGCTGGAACATGAAGGCCCAGGTGATGACGGCCGCGTAGACCGGCAGGGCGTACGGGACGAGGAACACCGCCCGCAGGAAGCCCCGGCCGCGAAAGTTCTCCTGCAGCATGATCGCTGCGGCGACTCCGAACAGCCAGGCCAGGCCGACGGAGAAGAAGGTGAAGACACAGGTGACGAGGAACGAGTGCAGCAGTGCCTCGCCGATCGGGGCGTTGAAGTCGACGGCGATGCTGTAGTTGTCGAGTCCGGTCCAGGGCGCCCCGGCCCAGTTGTTGATGTAGAACTGCGTGAACTGGCGGAAGCTCATCATCATTCCGATGGCCATCGGGATGATGTGGATCAGCAGTTCGAGCAGGACGGCGGGGAGCAGGAGGAGATAGGGCAGTCCGCCGCGGCGGATCCGGTCGGGGATGCGCGGCAGTCTCCTGCGCGCACCCCCGGTGCCCGTGCTCGTCACCCTGTCCGACTTGTCGACCTGGGGATCGGTGGTCACGGCGGTCATGAAGAGTGCCTCACTGCTGCATCGTCTGCTGGGCCTTGTCCAGGCGCGCCTTGACGGTCTCGGTGGTGATCGGCTTCCCTGCGGCGGCCTCGGCCCACAGCTCCTTGATCGCCGTACCCACGGCGGTCTCGAACTGCGACTCGTTGGGGACCTGGGGGAGCGGGGCGGCGCTTGTGGCGAGCGTGTCGCGCAGGACCTTCAGGTCGGGGGCCGAGAACGCCGGGTCGGCCTGGGCCGCCTTGACCGGGGGAATCGCGCCGTAGGTCTTGTTGAGGAGCTTCTGCTCCTCGTCGCTGGTCATGAACTTCACGAACTTCTTGGCGCCGTCGATGTTCTTGGTGTTCTTGAACACGGCCATGTTGATGCCGGCGACCATCGAGTTGGTGTTCTTGCCCGTGCCGGGTGCGCCCGACTCCACGGGGACGGGGGCGACACCCCAGTCCTCGGGCTTCATGCCCTGGGCGGCGAAGGTGGTCGCGGCGGCCTGCCACAGCACCATCGCCGTCTCGCCCTTGGCGAAGTCCGTGAGTGACTGGTTCTGGGCGTACTCAGCGTTGCCCGGGGCGATGATCTTGTCCTTGGCCATCAGGTCGATGTACTGCTTCACGGCGGCGACCGCACCGTCGGAGGTGAAGGTCGCCTTGCCGGACGCGTCGAAGAAGTCGGCTCCGTGCTGCTGGCCGAGGACGAAGGCCTGGTGGATGTTGTTCGAGAGGTTCGCGCCCTCGGCGCCCAGCCCCCACTTGCCGTCCTTCGACAGCTTCTTGCCGGTGGCGACCAGTTCGTCCCAGGTGGCGGGCGGCGCGGTGATGCCGGCCTCGGCGAACATCGCCTTGTTGTAGTAGAGCGCGTACGCCAGCGAGTACAGCGGTACGGCGGCGGGCGGTTCGCCCTCCTTGCCGGCCGAGGCGACGGCCGAGTCGATGAAGCGGTCACGGCCGCCGATCGCCTCGAAGTTCTTGTCGTCCCACGGGAGCAGCGCGCCGGAGGCCTGCAGCGAGGCCGACCAGGTGTTGCCGATGTTCAGCACGTCGGGGCCCTGCCCGGACGTGGTCGCGGCGAGGATCCGATTCAGCAGGTCGGCCCAGGGGACGACCTCCAGCTTCACCTTGATCCCGGTCTCCTTCTCGAACTTCTTCAGCTCGGGAGTGAGGATCTTCTTGTCGGCCTCGATGCTGGGGCCCTGGTTGGACGCCCAGTACGTGAGGGTCTTGGGTGACTCGTTGCTGCCGCCGGACGACGACGTGCCGCCTCCGCAGCCGGTGACTCCGGCCGCGACGGACATGGCGAGGGTGACTGCTGCTGCGGCTCTGAGGTGACGCATGAAAGGTGGCCCCTTTCCGGGGATGGCTTCGTTCGAGACCCGAACGGCCGTCCTTCACTTAATTTATGACGTGATTTAAGAGGTGAAGGAAGTGTGCGTCAAGGGGTGAGGGCGGGGTATGTTTCCGGAACGAAGGGAGCAACATGGCTGAGCGCAGCAGACGGACCGTGCGTGACCTGCGAAGGGGCAATCGGGCGAGGGTATTGCAACGGTTGTATTTCGACGGCCCGCTGAGCCGTCAGGAGCTCGGTCCCGCGACGGGGCTGAGTTCGGGCTCCATCAGCAACGTGGTCGCCGAGCTGGCCGCGGAGGGTCTCCTGGAGGAGGCCGGAATCGTCGACTCCGACGGAGGGCGCCCCCGTACCCTGCTGCGGATCGCCCCGGGTGGCGGCCTGCTCGTGGGCATCGACATCGGTGAGACCCGGGTGCGCGTCGAGCTCTTCGACCTGTCGCTCACGGAACTGGCCCGCACCGAACGCCTGCTCGCCCAGCACGGCTACGACGTCGACCGCATCGTCAGGCACGTCCGTACCGGGGTGGCCGACGTCCTGCGCGACGCGGGTGCCGACCCGGCCAGGCTGCTCGGGATCGGCATCGGAGTGCCGGGCATAGTCGAACGCGAGGCATCCGGAGCCGCCGACGGCCGGGGCGCGGTCGTGCACGGCCAGACCATCGGCTGGAGCGCGGTCCCCTTCGAGCGGATGCTCCGCGACGCCGTCGACGTACCGCCGGAGGTGCCGTTCTTCATCGAGAACGGCGCCAAGACGCTGGGGCAGGCCGAAATGTGGTTCGGCGGCGGCCGGGGCGCCGAAGTCGCGGCCATCGCCCTCATCGGTTCAGGCGTGGGCGCCAGCGTGAACCGGGGAGAGATCCTCGACGAGGACCTGTCGAACGCCGCCCTGGAGTGGGGCCACACCACCGTGCAGGTGCGGGGCCGCCGCTGCCGCTGCGGTTCGATCGGATGCCTGGAGGCGTACGCCGGTGCGGAGGCCATGCGTGAGCGCTGGCACGAGGCCGGCGGCCCGCTGCCCGCGGACACCGACGACGAGGCCGCCCTCGCCGCGCTCCTGGCCGCCGCCTACCCGGGTCCTGGCCGCACCGCCCCGGACCCGGTGGCGGTCGCCATCCTGGACGAGACGGCCGAGTACCTGGGAGCCGCCCTGGCCGACCTCGTCAACCTGTTCCTGCCCGACCGGATCCTGCTCGGCGGCTGGGCAGGGCTGCTGATCGGCCCCCACCTGCTCCCGGACATCCGGCGGTACGCCCAGGAGTACGCGCTGAGGCACGCGGTGGCCCGCACCACGATCGAGATGGGTCACCTCGGTCCGGACGCGGTCACGGTGGGTGCCGCGACCCTGCCCCTGTCCGACTTCCTGGCCCGCGGCGGCAGCCGGCCCGCGACGGCTCCGGATCCCAACAACGCGCCCGGCCCGGCCCGGACAGCCGCGACCGCGCTGCGCAGCCGTACTGCGGCGGGCTGAGCCGGACCGCCCGGCGGCCGTGGTGGTGCACGTCGCGCCGACGCCGGGGCGAAGCGGTCCGGGGCCCCTTCGTGCGAGGCGATGGGGCCCGAGGGCCGTCGGTGGGACACCCCGGCCCGTCGGGGGGCTACCCGGGCGGAGCCGGGTACGCCTTCCGAAGGGCGAGGAGTCCGTGATCGGTCGTCAGAGCTGGACGAGCGCCTCCACGCGCATCCAGCCCCGGCCGTCGGCCGCCGCATCGGTGGTGACCATCGCGTAGCTGTACTCGTTGTAGCCCGCGCCCTCACAGGTCGAAGCGCCGACTATGTCACCGGCGTGCTTGGTCTTGACGACCACGCTGTTCGGGTTCGGGTTCTCGTACACCCCGGCGGTCGGCCACACGACCTTGTACTGGCATCCGAGCGGGGCCGCGCCGGCGCTCGATGCGGTGACGAGCGCACCGGTGAAGCCGAGTGCGGTGGCCAGGACGGCGGTGGTGAGTCGGGTCATGCGCATGAGTGCAGATGCTCCTCGGGAGACGACGATCTGTCAGGGCACAGGATGGTAAGCCCTTCGGGGTGACGCCGTGCACATCCGTACCCCCTACCGTCGGCCCGCCGGCCAGGAGCTCACCGGAGGCCCGGCCGGAGCATCATGCGGAATCCCTCACCACGAGGGCCGGTTCGTGGATCACCGAGGTCGCCGGGCTGTCCGGTGACGCGAGGCGGTCCAGCAGCAGTCGCGCCATCTCCGCCGCCATGTCCTCCACCGGCTGCCGCACCGTCGTGAGCGGCGGCCTGCAGGCGGAGGCCGCGCTGCTGTCGTCGAAGCCGATCACGGCCACGTCCGCGGGTACCCGCCTGCCATGCTCCCGCAGGACATGGCAGGCGCCCATGGCCATCAGGTCGTTTCCCGCGAACACCCCGTCCAGATCGGGGTGTTCCGTCAGCAGCCGTTCCATCGCGGCCTCGCCGCTCTCCTGGGTGAACTGTCCCTCGGCGATGGGGATGTACGGGTGTCCGCGCCGCGCCATCGTGTCCCGGAAGCCGGCCAGACGCTCCTGTCCCGCAGGCACGTCCAGCGGGCCGGTGATCGTGGCGATCCGACGGCAGCCGCGCGCCAGCAGATGCTCGGCGGCGAGCCCGGCTCCCTCCCGGTGGGCCAGATCGACATAACTGATCCGTACCGGCCGGGCGGGACGCGCGTACAGGACCGCGGGCAGTCCCGCGTCCGTGATCAGTCCCGGCAGCGGGTCCTCGGCGTGGGTCGACACGATCAGCGCCCCGTCGGCGCTGCCCTGTCGCAGGTAGGACACCACCTCGTCCCGGGCCCGCGGTGTCTCGGCGAACATCAGGACCGGGTGCATCCCCCTCGGCCGCAGGTAGTTGACGACTCCTGTCACCACCCGGCCGAAGAACGGGTCGGCGAAGACGCGGGCGGTGAAGGAGCGCCCGTCGGCCGCCCCCGCTCCGTCCCCTTCGTCGTCCGTCTCGACCCCCGCACCCGAGACGACCAGGACGATGGCGTCCGCCCGGCGCGTGACCAGGGAGCGCGCCGCGCGGTTGGGCGCGTATCCGGTGACGGAGACGGCCTGACGCACGGCCTCCTGGATCCCTGGGTCGACATTGCGCACTCCGTTGATGACCCGCGAGACGGTGGCGCGCGAAACGCCGGCCGCCCTCGCCACGTCCTCCAGGGTGGGTGCCGCACCGGCCGATCGCTGGTCATCCGTCATGAGCGCATTTATAGCATCAGCGGAGCAGTTGCGGAGAGCGCTCTCCCCTCTCGACGGGTCCACGTCCGGACGACGGCTCGCCCAGCGTGAGTTCCGCCTCCAGCAGCAGGTCGCCGGCCGAGCGACCGGCGAGCAGCCGGACTTCGCCGGGATCCGGTTCCCACCGCGACCGTGCTGTCGACCAGTGGGCCGTCGCCCTTCCCGCGACCCGGACCGTCGCCACGGCGCTCTGCCCCGGATCCGCCTCGACCGCCGCGTAACCGATCAGCCTGCGCACCGGCCGCTCCGTCCCGGAGGCGGGCCGGGACAGGTAGAGCTGAACGACCTCACGCCCGCGCCGCCTTCCTGTGTTGCACAGCCGTACCTGTACGTCGAAGGCATCCCCGGCCCTCGCCCTCTCCGGCGGCGACAACACCTCGTACCTCCACTGCGTGTAGCCGAGTCCGTGCCCGAACCAGTAGGCCGGTGCCGTACCCGACCGCAGCCAGGCGCGGTGGCCGATGTCGGACCCCTCCTCGTAGCGCAGCACCCCCTCGTCCGGGCGGGTCGTGAGCACCGGGACGTCCTCCTGGGCGACGCCCCACGTGGTCGGCAGCCGGCCCCCCGGCTCGGTACGGCCGAACAGGACGTCCGCGAGCCCGTCGCCGCCTTCCTGGCCGGGGAACCAGGCCAACAGCAGGGAGGGGACCAGGGTGTGCCACGGAAGGGCCACCGGGCCGCCGGAGTTCACGATCACCACCGTGCGCGGGTTGGCCCGTACGACCGCCCGGACGAGATCGTCCCGGCCGTCCGGCAGGCTGAGTCCCTCGCGGTCGTGGCCCTCCGACTCGCTCTCCTCGGTGGTGCCCACGACGACCACCGCGACATCCGAGGACCGCGCCGCGGCCACGGCGGCCGCGAGCGCCGCGTCGTCGTCACCCGCCGGGGGAGCCGCCGCCAGCACCGTCGCCACACCCGTCCCCGGCGCCAGGCCGCGCCGGGCGACGACCTCGACCTCGGTGTCCGCCCTCAGTACCGCCTCCGCCAGCCGGTAGGGAGGGGCGACATGGACACGCGTCGGGTCGTCGCTGTCGAGCGGGAACGTCCCACCGAGCACCTCCCGGCCGTCGACGCTCAACGACACAGGCCCCCAGCCGCCGACCGCCCAGGTCCACTTCCCGCCGGTGTCCGGCCTGACCAGCGTCCGGATCTCCACCGTCTCGGCTCCGTCCACCCTCACCGACGGCTCGACGATCCGGCCGGACAGCCGGTGCTCCGCGTGGAGTTCGGCGCCCGCAGCATCCAGCAGCCGGACGAGTACCCCCGGTTCGCCGTTGCGTGGATCACGGGACCAGGACCGGTCCAGGGGTCTCGGCAGGGCGGCGGGCGCCTGACCCGGGGCGTACGTCACCCGTGTGCCGCCGCCCACCGCCCGCTGGATGCCCTCCAGCGGTGACACGACGGAGGCCGGGAACACCTCCGCGCTGCCCCCGCCCTGGATCCGTACGTCGCGGGCAGGCGACCCGATCACGGCGATGCTGTTCAACCCCGCCGGATCCAGCGGCAGGAGCCCGCCCTCGTTGCGCAGCAGGACGGCCCCCGCCGCGGCGGCCCTGCGCAGCAGGGCGCGTTGGGCCACGGGGGAGACCGCGGGACGCCACACCAGCTCCGGGCGGCCCAGCGCAGCCACCCGGCCGGCCAGCCGCAGCAGCCTCCGCACCTTGTCGTCCAGCAACTGCTCGTCCACGAGGCCCTGTTCCACGGCGGCGAGCAGGCCGGCCGCCCATGGGCTGTAGGGACCCGGCATGGCCAGGTCCTGTGCCGAGCCCGCGGTGTCGATCAGGGTGCGCACCGCGCCCCAGTCGGAGATCACGGGTCCGTCGAATCCCCACTCGCTCTTCAGGGGCCGGTCCAGCAGCGGGGATGCGGCCATGGTGCAGCCGTTGACCTGGTTGTACGCGGACATGACCGCCCACACGCCTGCCTCGACGGCCGCCTCGAACGGGGCGAGGTAGACCTCGCGCAGGGTCTGCTCGTCGATCCGGACGTCGACGGTCAGCCGGTCGGTCTCGGAGTCGTTGCCGACGAAGTGCTTGGCGGTGGCGGCCACGCCGCCCGACTGGATGCCCCTGATCAGTGCGACCCCGGTGCGCCCGGTGAGCAGCGGGTCCTCGGAGAAGCACTCGAAGTGCCGCCCGCCCAGGGGCGAGCGGTGCAGGTTGAGTGTGGGGGCGAGGAGGACATCGACGCCCTTCCCGCGGGCCTCGGCCGCGAGCAGCGCACCCAGCTCGGTCACCAGCCGTTCGTCCCATGAGGCGCCGAGCGCGGTCGGCGAGGGCAGGACGAGCGAGGTCTCCCGTTCGTCCCAGGCCTCACCCCGTACTCCTGCGGGCCCGTCGGAGAACGTCAACGGGCGCAGACCGACAGCTGGTTCCCCGTGTGTCCGCCAGGTGGTGGAGCCCGTCAGCAGGCGTACCTTCTGCCCGAGGTCCAGCTTCTCCAGCAGGCGGTCGATCTCTTCATCCGTCATGCGGCCCTGCCCCTCACCCGCGCCTCGTTGGAGAGCGCTCTCCCGGTGTGCTCGGCACAGCGTCGCTGGCCGGGCAAGGCTCTGTCAATGGGGTGCCGCGGCAGAGGGCGTGGGCGACCGCGCAGTGGCCACTGACTTGTCACCACCCGTCGTCTGCACCTAAGTTGGCCGCTTGCGACGTGTCCTACTGTCAGTGGGGGAGCCAAGTCATGGCCGCGAACGGACGGCACCGCAGATATCAGCCCAGCCGTATCAACCGTGCCTCGCTCACGGTCACGGCGGGCGGCGCGGGCATCGCGCTACCGCTCCTCACGGCCGCTTCGGCAGGAGCAGCCTCGACCGATGTGTGGGAGAAGGTCGCCGCGTGCGAGTCGACCAGCAACTGGCACATCAACACCGGTAACGGCTACTACGGCGGCCTGCAGTTCACCCGTTCGACCTGGGCGGCCTTCGGCGGCACGGCCTACGCCGCGCGCGCCGACCTGGCCACCAAGGACCAGCAGATCGCCATCGCCGAGAAGGTGCTGGAGGGGCAGGGGCCCGGCGCCTGGCCGGCCTGCTCGGTGCGGGCCGGGCTGACACGGGGCGGCGACGCCCCCGACATCGCCCCGCAGACGAAACGCACAGCCGCCGACGCGGCGAAGACGGGTGCGAAGGCCGCACCGAGAACCGCACCGCAGTCCGGCTCGGCGAAGGCCGCCCCGGACACCCGGGCGGGCAAGGCGTCCGCATCGCCCACCGCTGTTCCGGGGAAGCGCGAGTCGTACACCGTGGCCCGTGGCGACTCCCTCTCCGGCATTGCCGCGACCGAACGGGTCCAGGGCGGCTGGCAGCGCCTCTACTCGGCGAACCGTGCCGTCGTCGGCGACGACCCCGACCTCATCCTGCCGGGACAGCGGCTGAGCCTCGAGGTGGCGGAGACGCCGAAGACCGCCGAACCCGCAGCGACGCAGGGGTCCCGGGGGGAGCGCGCCGGTTCGGCGAGCCGGGAGCGGGACGCCTCGAAGCAGGTCGCGCCGAAGCAGCGGGCCGCTCAGAAGGCCGATGAAGCGAAAGCTGCTCAGAAGGCCGCGCCCAAGCAGGCCGCCAAGCCGGTCGCCAAGCCCAAGCAGTCGGCCAAGCAGCACTCCGGCCTCACCGCACCCGTGACGGCCCGGACCGGAACCCCGTACCACCAGGCGGGTTCGTGGTCCAGCGGCTACCACACGGGCGTCGACTTCCCCGTGCCGACCGGTACCTCGGTCAAGGCCGTGGCGTCCGGGAAGGTCGTCTCGGCCGGCTGGGCGGGAGCCTACGGCTACGAGGTCGTCATCCGGCACAGCGACGGCAGGTACAGCCAGTACGCGCACCTGTCCTCGCTCCACGTGCGCGAGGGCCAGCAGGTGGGCAGCGGCCAGCGGATCGCGCGCTCGGGATCCACCGGCAACAGCACCGGCCCGCATCTGCACTTCGAGATCCGGACCGGCCCCGGCTACGGCTCCGACGTCGACCCGCTCGCCTATCTCAGGGCAGGCGGCGTCAGCATCTGAACTCCGCTGTACGGCCCCGGTGCGCTCCGTTCCGGGCGGGCTAAGTCGCCGCGGCGGGCAGGGCCTGCCAACGGCCGTTCCCGCTCCCCCTTGAACTCGACACGCCCCGTCGCGTGGTTCAGCGGCAGGGCGGTCGGTGCCGGAAACGGATCCGGTGCCGCCTTCGTGGGGGAGGGCAGGGGTTTCGGCGCCTCGGGGACCACAAGGGGCCGGTTCCCGTGGGCCTGTGGCTCGTCACCGTCCGCATCGGCCGCCGACCGCTGCGACGCCAGATGCCGGGCCCCCGTACGCTCCGCGGTAAGCCTCTGGGTGGTCAGCAGGACCAGCCCGCCCGCCGCCACCGCACCGCAGCCGAGCGCCAGAACCGTGCCGGTGATGCCGTAGCGGAACTGCTCCCCGAAGAGCGTGAGACCCACGGCTGCGGCGACCACCGGATTGACCACGGTGACCGTCGCGAGCGGAGCGGTCAGCCCGGCGCCCCGGTAGGCGGCCTGGGAGAGGAGCAGCCCCGAGGCGGCCAGGCCCGCGATCACCAGAAGCGTCGGCAGCCCCGACCCCACCGAGCCGGACGTCCATTCCATCGCCACGGTCTTGGTGAACACCGAGGCCATTCCGAAGGCCACACCGGCGCCCGTGGCCAGCACCACGCTGCGCGCCATGGGGCGGTGCAGGCCCTTGGCGAGAACGGTCACGACCGCCACCGCACCGAACGTCCCGGCGGCCAGCACCAGCTGCTCGGGTCCCGCCAGGGTGTGCGAGCCCGCACTCCCCGTGAGGGCCAGCAGGCCGGCCAGTCCGACCGTGGCCATGATCGCACCGCGCCAGGCGGTCTTCCCCGCCCTGCGGCGGACGAAGAGCGCCGCCATCGGGAGGGCGAAGACGATGGTCAGGGCGCCGAGCGGCTGGACGAGGCTGAGGGGCCCGTAGGCCAGTGCCACCACGTGCAGCACCGCGCCCACACCGTTGAGCGCCACGGCCGCCCACCAGACGGCGTTGCGCACCGGTGCGTACGGGCGGTCGTGACCGCCCGCGGCCACGCGCTCCTGGACGATCGCCCCGGCCGCATAGGCGACCGCGGAGATCAGTGACAGCAGCACGGACAACGCAAGGGAACTCATGTACACCACGATGTCCTGTCGGAGCCGCCCAGTCGTCGTCCTTGAGGCGGCGATTCGGCGTACTGCTCCAGTAGTACGTACATCACTCCTACGTCCTCCTCTCGACGGTAGTCCTCCTAGCCTCAGCCCTCAGAAGATGGGCCGTGGGACACACGGAGCGCTGACCGTCCGCTGCGGTGAGTACCCGAAACCGGAGGAACGGGAGAAAACCGACTGCGGGTGAGTGCTGCCGCCGAGTTCTGTGTGCCGTGAACCTTCGGCTCCGCGACCCTCGAGTACGGCTGTCGGGCGCGATGCTCGGCGAGAGGGCCGCCGATCTCGGCCACGATGCCCGTTGTCACCGGGAGCGTGCGCAGAACTACCACCGGATCTTCGACAGCTCGACCGGCTACTTCCGCTCCCGCGACGACGGCCTGACGCGAGGGCTTTACGAGGGCACGAGGGCACGTCCTGGCATTACCCGTGGCTCGTCCCGCAGGACCTTCCTGGCCTCGTCGGTCTGATCGGCGGTACGGACGTGACGAACGAGCGCCTCGACTCCTTCTTCGCGTACGAGCAGCTGCTCGCCGACGCGGCGAAGACGGTGCGCGAGGTGTGGGTCAACGGCCCGTACGACTACTACGACGCCGACACGTACATCCCACAGAACGAGCCCGACCTGAGCGCCCCGTGCACCTACCTGTCGACCGGGCAACCGTCGAAGACGACCGACGTGGTCCATGGTGGGCCCACGCTCTTCACCGACACCCCGACCGGCACGACGGGCAACGACGACGTGGTCACCATGTCCGCCTGGGACGTGCTCTCCTCGCTCGGATCTTCCCGGTCCAGCCCGACACCGACACCTGGGGCCTGTCCACGCCCGCCTTCGACCGGGTCGACCTGCCCCTGGACCGCCGCTCCTACCCGCGGGGTTCGTTCACCGTGCACGCTCCCGGCACCTCGGACACCGACCGCTCCATCCAGTCGGCCCGGCTCGATGGGGCGGAGCAGTCCAGGACGTACCTCACCGCCGAGGACATCCGCTCGGCACGTTCGCTCTCCTTCGACGTGGGCAGCGAGCCCCGGGCCACACGGTCCGGGGCGGGGCGCCGCCGCAGGTTCAGGTACTGAGCTGGAACTCGGCCCGGATGCGCTTGCCCACAGGGACCCGCTCGGCCGTGACGCGGTCGCAGAGCGCCACAACGATCTCCATGCCGTGCCCGCCGAGACGGGCGGGATCAGGGGCGTAGAGGACCGGGAGCGCCGTACTGCTGTCGTACACCGTGACGCTGATGCGGTCCGCGTTCCCCTCGAGTTCCAGCAGGTAGGGGCCGTGGCTGTAGCGGTCCGCGTTGGTGACGAGTTCGCTCACCGCCAGCATCAGATCGCTGCGGGTGTGCTCACCGAGGACCGCGAGCCATTCCGCCGCGAGCCGTGCCAGGAATCGGTCGGCCAGGGTGCGGGCCTGCGCGATGCATCCCGGTTCGCCGTCGAACACCTCGGCAGCGAGCAGAACCTCCGTGACCGTAGACCCCTGCACGGGGTCGTCCGGCCGTGAGGTGGCCTGTTCGTTCATGTGCTCCAGCCAGGGCGCCGCAGGGGAGGTCGAAGACCTCTTCTCGCCGTTCGTCTACCCGCGTCGAGAGATCCCACTCCGGGAGATTTCTCAGATCTTACGCACGACGGGGCGTCCTTACCACGCTCATGGAGAAGTCGCCGATCTGCCGTGCCGGCCCGGTGGTTCACGGGGAGCCCGCCGACTGCGTGCTGATCAGGGCTGGCGCGAGCAGTTCCGCCGTGGTGTGCGTGGGGGCCTCGGGGAGGACGGGCAGGGTGAAGTGGACGAGCGTGCCTTCGTCCGGGTCCGGGTCCAGCCAGATCCGGCCACCGTGGAACTCGACGATCTTGCGGCAGAGGGCGAGCCCGATACCCGTGCCCTCATAGGCGTCACGGTCGTGCAGACGCTGGAAGATGACGAACACCTTGTCCGAGAACTCCGGCGCGATCCCGATGCCGGTGTCCGCGACCGTCAGATGCCAGTCCTCGCCCTCCCGCACACATCCGACGGTGATCCGGCACGGCACATCCGGACGGCGGAACTTGACCGCGTTGCCGATGAGGTTCTGCCAGACCATGGTCAGCGCCGTCGCGTCGCCGAGCAGTTCAGGCAACCGGTCCTCGCGCACGACGGTGGCCTGCGACTCCTCGACGGCCAGGGCGAGATTGGCGAGGGCCCGGTCCAGCGAGCGGTCGAGATCGACGGGCTTCCAGCTCTCGTGGACCCGTCCCACCCGGGAGAAGGTGAGGAGATCCTCGATGAGCACCCGCATCCGCACGGCGCCGTCGACCGCGAAGTCGATGTACTGCTTGCCGCGTTCGTCCAGTTCCGTGCCGTACCGCTTTTCCAGCAGCCGGCAGAAGGAGGCGACCTTGCGCAAGGGCTCCTGCAGGTCGTGCGAGGCGACGTAGGCGAACTGCTCCAGCTCGGAGTTGGACCGGCGCAGCTCCTCGGCCTGTTCGGCCAGCAGGGTCTCCCGCTCCCGGGACTCGGCGAGCTCAGCCACCAGGCGGAGGCGCATGTCCTCCACCGCGGCAGCCACCGCTCGTACGTCGGACGGACCGCGGACCTCGATCTTTCCGGCGAACGTGCCCGACCGGACCGTGTCCGACGCCGCGGTCAGTGCGTCGAGAGGCCGGCCCACCATCCGGCGCAGCAGCAGACTGAGCGATACGACGGCCAGCACGAAGCCGACCACCAGCGCGAGGAGCACCCGGTTCCGGGTCGTGCGCGCCACACCGAGATCGGCACGGGCCTGATCGCGTGCGACGTCCAGATGGGACTGCTGCGCCGTGTACAGCCGACGCAGCGTGTCGAACTCCGACTTGCTCCGCCGGATCGGATCCGAGGACGCACCCGCGGGCCCGGCCTCGCGGACACGGGCGATCAGAGGCTCGGCCCGGAGCAGACGCCACTGCCGGGACGCCTCCTCGATCCGGCCCAGGTCCCCGGCGAAGGGCTGTTCGTCGCCGACGAGGGCGCGGAGCCGGTCCAGCCTGTCCCGCTCGGCCCGCACGCCCGCCTCGTACGGCTCCAGGAACGACGCGTCGCCGGTGAGCGCGAAGCCGCGCACCCCGGTCTCCTGGTCCAGGAGGGAGTTCTGCAACTGGTACGACCAGGCGCGGGCGGGCTGGATACGGTCCACCAGCTCCGTGGTCCGGTCGGAGATTCGGGAGAGGACGAGGCCGCCGACGACCAGGCACCCGCAGACCATCAGGACGAAGCCGGCCAGGATCAGGTGGACCCAGTTCTGCACCGACAGCCGTGCGAACCGGCCCGGTCGCTCGTTCGTCCCGGCCGTACTGTCCTGCCTCGTCACGCGTCCGCTCGCCAGCCCAGATGCAGGACGGCGACGTCGTCGGCCAGCCCTCCGTACGGCGAGGCACTCTCGGTGGCCTCGGCGACGAGGGCGTCGACGAAGGCCCGGGGCGCGAGGCCCCCGTGCCGACGGGCCATGGCCAGCAGCCCCTCCTCGCCGAGCCGGGAGTGCGGCCCCGTGCGTCCCTCGAACAGGCCGTCGGTGAACAGGACGAGTTCACTGTCCGGGGCGAGGTCCATCTCCGAGACCGTCCAGCGGCCCACGCCGGGCAGGAGTCCCAACGCCATGCCGGCCTGGGGTTCCACCCAGCTGACCTCCGTGCCGCGGCGCAGCAGGAGGCCGGGGTGACCGGCCCGCGCGATCCGGACCCGATCCCGGCCCGGCGGGAAGACGAGCGCCGTGACGGTGGCGAAGACATGAGGATCGGACCGCTCGGCGACGAGTATCTGCTCCAGGAGGCTGATCTTCTCGAGCTGGGTGACCCCGGTCAGCACGGCGGTGCGCCATGCCACCCGAAGGCAGACACCCAGCGCGGCCTCCGCGGCACCGTGCCCCGACACATCGCCGATCACGGCGTGCACCGCACCGTCGGCGGTCTGCACCACGTCGTAGAAGTCGCCGCTCAGCAATCCGTGGGCACGGCCCGCCTCGTAGCGTGCGGCGACGGCGAAACTGTCGTCGCGCAGCAGCGGGATGGGCAGCAGCGCGCGTTCCAGCCGGGCGTTCTCCTGGGCTATCAGCTGACTCGCCCGCATCGCGGACGCCGACCGCTCGGCCTGCTTGCGCTGGAGGGCGTATCGGACCGCGCGGCCCAGCGCCTCGGGATCGATTCGGCCCTTGACGAGGTAGTCCTGCGCGCCGTGCGCCACCGCGGACAGTCCCGTCTCGGCCTCGTCCAGACCCGTCGTGACGACGACGGCGGCATCAGGTGCCGACTCGACGAGCTGCCTGACGGCATCGAGGCCGTGCACATCGGGCAGATGCAGATCCAGCAGGACGCAGACCGGGGTGCGGCAGGACCGAAGGAAGAGCCGCGCCTCGGCCAGGGACTTGCACCAGGTGAGCGAGGAGTCCAGCTCACTGTCGGCCAGCAGCTCCTCGACGAGCAGAGCGTCCCCGGAGTCGTCCTCGACCAGAAGAATCGCGGCCGCGCCGACGTCCCAGGCGGACGCGGCGGCGGTGGCGAAGCCCTGCTGTGCGGGGACCCCGGTGGGCTCCTTCGCACGTAGAGAGGTGCCCAACGGCAGCTCGGCCACGCTCCACCCCCTCGACGGATGGCACGGGGCGACCCGTGCCATGACGCCTGGAAGCATATGTGACCGATGCCCGGCTGGTCAGCCGGGCATCGGTCACAGGGTGTGCTCGTTTTTCAGGCCTCGATGCACATACCCGTACGCAGTCGCTGCACGATCCTGCTGAGCAGCCGCGAGACGTGCATCTGGGAGACGCCGAGTTCCGCACCGATCTGGGACTGCGTCATCTCCTGGCCGAAGCGCATCTGTACGATCTTCCGCTCCCGCTCGTCCAGCTGTTCGAGCAGCGGGGCCAATGTCTGCAGGTTCTCGACGCTCTCCATGGCCGGGTCGTCCTCGCCGAGGAGATCGGCGTACGAACGCTGGTCGTTGCCGGAGTCGCTGTCGGCGCTCGGGGTGTCCAGCGAGCCCGCCGAGTAGCCGTTCGCCGCGACCAGCCCTTCGATGATCTCCTCCTCGGGGAGATCCAGATGAGCGGCGAGCTCCCGCACCGTGGGGTCGCGGTCGAGCTCGGCGGACAGGTGCTCCTTGGCCTTGGCGAGCTCGACGCGCAGCTCCTGGAGCCGGCGCGGGACATGGACCGACCAGGTCGTGTCGCGGAAGAACCGCTTGATCTCACCGACGATGTACGGCACCGCGAAGGTGGCGAACTCGACCTCGCGCGAGAGGTCGAACCGGTCGATCGCCTTGATGAGGCCGATCGTGCCCACCTGGACGATGTCCTCGGTGTCGTCACCGCCCCGGTTGCGGAAGCGCGAGGCGGCGAAGCGCACCAGCGAGAGATTCATCTCGATCAGCGTGTTGCGCGCGTACTGGTACTCGTGGGTGCCCTCCTCGAGGACCTGGAGCCGGTCGAAGAAGATCTTCGACATGGCCCGCGCGTCCTGGGGTGCGACCTTCCCCGTGTCCTCGATCTGCGGCAGTGAGGACTCCGCGGACCCCGCACCGGCCTCGTCGTACCGTGCCGTGGCTGTGCCGACTGCCTCGGTGGTTCGCACTGACATGGCCGTCATGGTGTCGCCCTCCCCTGGATCCGGTGTGGTGACGGGCGCATGCCCCGGTATCCGGGATTGATGCCACCCAATCCCGAGATTTTTCCACGCCGGCGGCTGACTGAGGGGATTACCGCCATCAGGTGTAACGATATGTGGCGTTTCAGGGGGATTTGGCGAGCGCATCCTGAACCGATGTGTGAGCCGCGCCTCATTCCGGGCACCTGTGGTGTTCCGGAACAGAGGAGGGGCCCATGAGTGACACCGGCGCGGCTGGTGGGACGACCGTCACGACCAGGATCCCGGCCAGGCTGGACCGGCTCCCCTGGTCGCGCTGGCACTGGATGATCGTGATCGGCCTCGGGACCGTCTGGATCCTCGACGGCCTCGAGGTCACGGTGGTCGGCAGCATCGCCAGCCGGCTGTCCGAGGAGGGCAGCGGACTGGCCATCACCGGCGCCCAGATCACCGGCATCGCCGCCGCGCTGTACGTGGCGGGCGCATGCTCCGGTGCGCTGGTCTTCGGGTGGCTGACCGACCGCTTCGGGCGCAGGAAGCTCTTCATGATCACTCTCGCCGTCTACCTGGGCGCCACCGCGCTCACCGCGGTCTCCTTCTCGGCGTGGTGGTTCTTCCTCTTCCGGTTCCTGACCGGCTTCGGGATCGGAGGGGAGTACGCGGCGATCAACTCCGCCATCGACGAGCTGATCCCCAGCAAGTACAGGGGGCGTGTCGACCTCATCATCAACGGCAGCTTCTGGCTCGGGGCCGTGGCGGGCTCCCTGCTCTCCGTCCTCGCACTGAACACCGACATCTTTCCCAAGGACATCGGCTGGCGGCTCACCTTCGCGCTGGGCGTGGTCCTCGGGCTCGTCATCCTGCTGGTCCGCCGCCACGTACCGGAGAGCCCTCGCTGGATGTTCATCCACGGGCGTGACGAGGAGGCGGAACGGCTCGTCGACGGCGTGGAGCGGGAGGTCGAGGAGGAGACCGGCCGGCCTCTGCCACGCGCCGACCGGACCATCACCGTGCGCCGGCGCCAGAGCGTCGGCTTCGGCCTGATCGCCCGCACCGTCTTCCGCTCCTATCCCAAGCGGGCGGTTCTCGGGCTGGCGCTCTTCATCGGGCAGGCCTTCCTCTACAACGCCATCACGTTCGGATTCGGCTCGATCCTCGTGACGTTCTTCGACGTCTCCAGCGGGTCCACCGGCTACTTCTTCGCCGTCATCGCGTTCTGCAACTTCCTGGGACCGCTCTTCCTCGGCCGGCTCTTCGACACGTTGGGGCGCAAGCCGATGATCGCGGGGACCTACATCCTCTCCGGGGTACTGCTCTTCGCCACCGCCTGGCTCTTCGACGCAGGCTCGCTCAACGCCGCCACCATGACCGGCTGCTGGTGCCTGGTCCTGTTCTTCGCCTCTGCGGGCGCCAGCTCCGCCTACCTGACCGTCAGCGAGATCTTCCCGATGGAGACGAGGGCCATGGCCATCGCCTTCTTCTACGCCGTGGGCACGGCGGCCGGCGGCATCACGGGCCCCCTGGTCTTCGCAGAACTCACGTCCAGCGGCGTGGTCGGCGAGACGGCCCTGGCCTTCTCCATCGGCGCCGGGCTGATGGTGGCCGCCGGCCTGGTCGCGCTCTTCTTCGCGGTCCCCGCCGCGCAGAAGTCCCTCGAGGACATCGCCACCCCGCTCTCCGCCGAGGAGGGGTAGAGAGGCGGGGCCGGCCGACCCGAACGGAGCAGCGCCCGACTCATGGCAGACTTGACCGGGGCATTCGGCCCGTAGCGCGCCGGCCCCCGCCGGCACCCGGCCGGACCTCCTCCCCACCGAAGCCCTGCAGCGGCACGAGTGACGAGTAACAGAGGAACGGCAATGACGGTGACACAGGACAGCCAGGAGTTCGCTCCCGGTATCGACGAGGTCGGTCCCGGTATCGACCCGGAGCGGCTGGCCGTCTGCCTGAGCGTGCTCGACGAGCTGGACACCATCGAGGTCGACCACCCGGACGCCATCGCCGTACGCAGGGCCACCGCCGGTGTCTACCGCACCGTGAAGCAGCGCCGCCGGCAGGAGCGCCGGGCAGCCAAGACCGCGCACGACAAGGCCGTCACCGAGGCCACCGCGACCGGCTCCGCCGAGCGCATCGACGACGAGACGCAGGGCGTGCTCCCGTCGTCCTCCGCCACCGCCGAGATCGCGGGCATACTCCAGCGCCCCAGGTCCTGCTACATCTGCAAGACCCGCTACGTCGAGGTGGACGCCTTCTACCACCAGCTCTGCCAGAAGTGCGCCGCGGAGAACCGGGCCCGGCGCGACGCCCGCACCGACCTCACCGGGCGCCGGGCGCTGCTCACCGGCGGCCGGGCCAAGATCGGCATGTACATCGCGCTGCGGCTGCTGCGCGACGGCGCACACACCACCATCACCACCCGCTTCCCCAACGACGCGATCCGCCGCTTCAAGGCGATGCCGGACAGCGACGAGTGGATCCACCGGCTGAAGATCGTCGGGATCGACCTGCGCGACCCGGCGCAGGTCGTCGCGCTCGCCGACTCCGTCGCCGCAGAGGGCCCGCTGGACATCCTGATCAACAACGCCGCCCAGACGGTGCGCCGCTCCCCGCAGGCCTACAGCGAGCTGCTGAGTGCCGAGTCCGCCCCGCTGCCCGCGGGCGAGCTCCCCGCGGCGCAGGTCATCGGCACCTTCGGCAGCGGCACGGTCGACCGTGTCGCCGCGCTCCCCGCCGCCCGCAAGCAGGGCGAGGGCCTGAGCGCCCAGGACGTCACCGATCTCGCCCTGGTCACCGGATCCGCCTCGCCCGCCCGTATCGCCGCAGGCACGGCGATCGACGCGGGCGGCCTCGTGCCCGATCTGCACGACACCAACAGCTGGATCCAGACGGTCGAGGAGGTCGAGCCGATCGAGCTCCTCGAGGTACAGCTCTGCAACTCGACGGCGCCCTTCATCCTGATCAGCCGGCTCCGCCCGGCGATGGCCGCGGCGACGAAGCGCGCCTACGTGGTGAACGTGTCCGCGATGGAGGGCGTCTTCAGCCGTGGGTACAAGGGTGCGGGTCACCCGCACACCAACATGGCCAAGGCCGCCCTGAACATGCTCACGCGCACCAGCGCGCAGGAGATGTTCGAGAAGGACCGCATTCTCATGACGGCTGTCGACACCGGCTGGATCACGGACGAGCGTCCTCACCCCGACAAGATCCGCCTCGCCGAGGAGGGCTTCCACGCCCCGCTCGACCTCATCGACGGCGCCGCCCGGGTCTACGACCCGATCGTGCGCGGCGAAGAGGGCGAGGAGCTCTACGGCTGCTTCCTGAAGGACTACGCGCCCGCGGGCTGGTGACCGCACCCACCCTCTGCGCGCGGAACAGCAGGACAGTGAGACCGGCGGCGGCCCACACCCATGGGCCGCCGCCGCTTTTGTCCCGCTGTGTGATTCCTGGGGAACGTGTGGTGACCCCCGTTGGCTGAAAGTGACCCAGGCCACACGTTCTGTCGAGCGGGATCGCGCTCATTTGGTTACTCTGAATTGAACGGACGCCACCAAGGGATCCACAAAACTTCCTCGGCCGTCCTGGGACAGGTCTGTAAGCAGGCCGCCGTCCCGCCCCGTACCGGCGCCACCGCGACCGAACTGTTTCTGCCCCTTGCCCCGCAGAGGGCGGTCGACCGACGGTTCTCACGCCGCAGCGTCGCCACCGCCCGGGGTTACGCGACACAAAAGGAGTCCGCGGTGACACCTGAAATGACGAAGAGCGAGCAGCGCCCCGCCGAACGGACCGGAGCGCGGGCCCATCGGCCCGAGAAGCTCCGGAACATCGAGGTCTGGGCCAGGTCGGCGCCGATCCGGCTGGCCGGCTACGAGGACGATCTCGCCGAGCCGCACATCCTGCCCGGCATCGAC
Source organism: Streptomyces sp. NPDC005566 (assembly GCF_040605575.1). NCBI lineage: Bacteria > Bacillati > Actinomycetota > Actinomycetes > Kitasatosporales > Streptomycetaceae > Streptomyces > Streptomyces sp. NPDC005566. Next base: position 186,208 of record NZ_JBEXDB010000010.1, read on the forward strand.
TGACCGCTCGCGCCACAGCGTCGTACAGAGCTGAGCCCCGGCCCCCGCATCGGAACCCGCGGGGGCCGGGGCATTCTCATGTCCGCCGCTGGGGCCGCAGCGGTACGGGCCTGGCCACCGGACGCATGAAGTCCCGTACGTAGGTCCGCCGCCACCAGCATCCCGTGGCGCGCAACTCCCGCAGGTCCGTGTACCGGTAGGAGAAGACCCGGGCGCGGACATGGGCGGGCGGGGTGCCGGGGAAGGGGTTGTGCCGCAGCAGCCGCAGGGTGTCGCGGTCGCCCCGGAGCAGCCTTTCGACGAACGGCCCGAACCAGGACCGGGCGTACGCGGGGGAGAGCGCCGCGAACCACATCATCCAGTCGAGGCGCAGATGGTACGGGGCGAACTGGCGCGGCATCCGGTGCGGGTCGCCCGGCTTCCCGCGGAAGCCGTACTCCTGCCAGCGGGTGCCTTCGTGGATCACCGCCTCGTCGGTCCCCTCGACCACCACCTCGAGCCGCATCCTGCTGATGCTCCCGAAGGCTCCGTAGGTGTTGACCAGGTGGAGCGGGTCGAAGGAACGGTTCATGACCTGGCGGCGAGAGAGGAGGTTGCGTGCCGGACGGTAGCTGAGCACCAGGACGAGGGCCGTCACTGCCATGACCACGACCTCGTACCAGAGGGGTGGCGCGGACTGCTCGGGCGGCGGGCCCGCGAGCGGGGACCAGTCGATCGCGGCGAGGGCGAGGGTGATGGTCAGCCAGTTCAGCCAGGCGAAGTTCCCCGACAGCACAAGCCACAGCTGGGTGAGCACCATGAGGCCCGCGGCGATGCTCGCCACGGGCTGCGGGGTGAACAACAGGAAGGGCACCGCGAGCTGGGTGACATGGTTGGCGGCCACCTCCACCCGGTGGGCGGGCTTCGGCAAATGGTGGAAGAACCAGCTCAGCGGCCCCGGCATCGGCTGCGTCTCGTGGTGGAAATCCAGACAGGTCAGACGTCGCCAGCACGCGTCGCCCCGGATCTTGATGAGGCCGGCGCCGAACTCCACCCGGAAGAGCAGCCAGCGCAGCAGCCACAGCAGCAGGACCGGGGCCGCATGGTCCGCGTTCCCGAGGAACACGGCGAGGAAGCCCGTCTCCAGCAGGAGCGACTCCCAGCCGAAGCCGTACCAGACCTGCCCGACCTGGACGATCGACAGGTACAGGGCCCAGGGCACCGCCCACAGCACCATGGCCGCCCACAGGGGAAGGAACCCGTCCAGGCCCGCGAGGAGCGCGAGCGAGACCGCGCAGCCCGTCCAGGCGACGAGCGCGAAGAAGCGGTCGGAGTAGTGGAGGCGGAACAGGCCGGGCGCCGCCCGCCAGGGGGTGCGCCGCAGCAGTTCGGGCACGGGGAGCATGCCCCGTGCCCCGATCAGCGCCCGGAACTGGAGGACGGCCGACAGGAAGGCCACCAGGTAGACGGCAGCGAGCGCCCGCTGGAAGACCAGCCGGCTGAGCCAGTACCCGTCTGCGGTGAACCACTCCATCGCTTCCAGTATCGGCTCATCGGCCCGCGAGCACGCTCCGGCGCAGCGTGTTGCCCAGCCGGCGTGCGTACAACCGCTGGAACACCGGCACGAGGGGGCCGGCGAGCCGGGCGTACCAGGAGGCGGGCCGGGAGAAGGCCATGACGGTGAACCACACGGTCCCGTCGTCCGCCAGGTCCACCACGAAACACTCCTCTCCCAGTTCCGGGTGCCGGGCCGTGGTGCCGTAGCCGAAGCCGATGCGCCCCCGCTCGTACGCGGTCCAGACGACCTCGCAGTGCGCGGTCACGCGGAACGGCCCCATGCCCAGCGACATGGCGACGCCGTCCCCTTCGGCCGCTCGCTCGCCGGAGGCGTTCACCCGGGTTCCGGCCCCGCGGTGCATCCGCCACTCGGTGACGGCGGCGCCCGCGGCCTCGAAGTCGGCCCGGCCTCGGCCCACGGCGGTCCGGTGGTGCAGATGGTGGTAGCCCTGCGGGAGCGGTCCGATGCGGGTGGCTCCGACCTCGGGGTACGTCAGAGTGGTCATGCGGTCCTGCCTTCCGGGTGGGTGCGGTCCTGGATGCGGCGCCAGGCGAGCAGCGAGCAGAGGGCGAAGCCCAGGGCGTTGCCCAGTCCGTGGGTGGCGGCCATCCAGGTCAGGGTGGGGTGGGGCAGTCCCGTGGCCTCGCCGAGCGCCCAGCTCAGCGCGAGCACCATGGTCGCCACGAGTACGACGGCCGAGGTGGCGAGGAGAACGCGGGTCACGCGGTCGCGCCCGTCGCGAGCGGTGCGCCACGTCAGCAGGGCGACCGTCCACATCCCGGCGGTCAGCACCACGGCACCCGCCAGTTCCGCCCGGTCGCCGACGAAGTAGCCGACGAGGACGAGCAGGGTGCCCAGGGGCACGCTCAGGGCGGCGAAGCGGCCGGCCGGCCGGTCGGCGCCCCGGCAGACGAGGCCCGCGACCAGGGCCGCGGCGAAGCCGGCGAAGTGGAAGTGGGGCACGGTCAGCGCCAGGATGCCGAGGCCGAAGCCGAACAGTTCGTGGCCTGCGCGCTCCGCGACCAGGGCGAGCGCGGCGACCGACGGGGTGACCAGTGCGGTGAGCAGGGCGATCTCCGCGGGGCGGATGCTGCGGGTCCGGGCCAGGCGCCACGGGGCGTGTGCCGCGAGAAGGAGCGCCCCCAGGGCGTAGCAGCAGGCGAGTGCGGTGGCGGTGGTTCCGCGTGGCAGCCACAGGGCCACGGCGCCGGGTACCGCGAAGAGCGGCCACAGGCGCCGTATCCGGTCGAATGCCGGGTCCCCGAGGAGCCTCAGGCCCGCCGGCACGATCACCAGCATGCCCAGCATCACGATGAGACCGACCAGCACGGACATCGCGCCACCCCCGATTCCACGCCCCATTGAACGCGTTCAATTACCGTTGTGCCGAGCGTAGACGTTTTCTTGAACGTGTTCAAGATGGACGGTTCGGTCGAGGAATCGGACAAATAATGGCAGAGTGGCGCACATGGATGATCGGGTAGCGGGTGCCCTGTCACTCCCGGACGACTGGCCCGCCCACCCGGACCTCAGCCTCGCCCTGAACCGAATGGGCAGCTTCGACTGGGATCTGGACAGCGGCCTCATGCACATGGACCAGCCCGCTCTCGACGTGTTCGATCTGCGCCCCGACGAGTACGACGACCGCCCCGCCTCCCTCGCTCCACGCGTCCCCACCGACGAGGCGATCAGGCTCGACGGCATGGTCTCGCAGGCGCTCAAGAGCGGGCGCAGCAACTACGGCGCGTACTTCCGCGTCATGCGGCGTGACGGCACACTGCGCTGGACCCACACCCAGGGCTTCATCCGCCGGGACGGCACCGGAAGGCCGCGGCGCATCATCGGCATCGTGCGCGACGCCACCCAGGAGCTCGCCGATTCCACCGCCCGCCGGGAGGTGGACCAGGAGCGGCGGCGCCGGACCAGTCTGGTGGAGGGCACGACGGCCGCGCTCGCCCACGCCCGGACCGTCAAGGACGTCACCGACGTCCTGAAGAACTCCCAGGGCCTCGCCAACCTCGGCGCCACCAGCCTCGTCATGGGTCTCCTGGAGTCCGGGCGCATCCACCTCGTGGCCGACGGGCCCGAGGGAGCCTATGTGCCCGGCACGCGGTACACCCGGACGGACGAGCCGTACCCGATGAGTGAGGCGATCCGCACCCTCGCACCCCGCTTCATCGAGTCCGCCGAGGACTTCGCGACCTCGTACCCGATCCTCTGGCCCCACATCAGCCACCTCGGCATCACTGCTGCCGCCTACCTGCCGCTCATCGCCCAGGCCCGCCCGATCGGCGCACTCGGCCTCCTCTACGGCAACAAGGCGGGCTTCACGGCCGATGAGCGGAACCTGCTCGTGGCGCTCGGCAGCTCGATCGCCCAGAGCCTGCAGCGGGCCATGCTCTACGAGCAGGAACACGATCTCGCCGAGGGCCTCCAGCAGGCGATGCTCCCGCGCCGGATCCCCGAGGTCCCGGGGGCGCAGGTCGCCGTCCGCTACCGCTCCGCACGCCTCGGCCGGGACATCGGCGGCGACTGGTACGACGTCATCTCGCTGCCCGGCGGCCGGGTCGGTGCCGTCATCGGAGACGTACAGGGGCACGACACCCACGCCGCCGCGGTCATGGGGCAGCTCCGGATCGTGCTGCGCGCCTACGCGGCCGAGGGGCACAGCCCCGCCACGGTGATGGCGCGGGCCTCCGTCTTCCTCCATGAACTCGACACCGACCGCTTCGCGACGTGTACGTACGCCGAGATCGACCTGAGCTCCGGGGTGGTGCAGCTGGTCCGGGCGGGCCACGTCGACCCGCTCGTGCGCGACGTCGACGGCAGCTGCCGCCGACTGCCCGCGGAGGGCGGCCTGCCGCTGGGGCTCTCGGCGGAGTTCGGCCGCCTCGAATACCCGGTCAGCACCGTCGAGCTCGACCCCGGCCAGACGCTGCTGCTGTACACCGACGGTCTGGTCGAGCTGCCCGGGTCGGACCTCGACGAGGGCATGCAGTTGCTGGCCTCCACGGTGCACGACGGTCCGCAGGACATCCAGCAGCTGGCCGACCGGCTCTGCGACGTCGTCGACGAACGAGGCGGCGAGGACGACGTGGCGATGCTGCTGCTGCGCCGCAGGGCCGCGCACGCGCCCCACCCGGGCGGAAGGCTCCAGCAGCACGTCGCGCAGAACGACCCGGAGGCGCTGAGCTCCTCCCGCCACATGATCCGGGCGGCGGTACGCGCGTGGGGAGCGAAGGACCGGGCGGACGAGGTCGAGCTGGCCGCGGACGAACTGATCACCAACGCTCTGATGCACACCGACGGCGGCGCGATCGTCACCATCCGGGTGCTCACCGGCCCCGAACGGCGCCTCCGGGTCGACGTGGAGGACCGGTCCAGCGCACTGCCGCGGCGCAGGGACGCGGGGGAGTCCGGGGTCTCGGGCCGCGGGCTGATGCTCGTCGACCGGCTGTCCGACGTGTGGGGTGTGGAGTCCCGCGGCAACGGCAAATGTGTGTGGTGCGAGTTCGTCATCCCGGAGCGCGGGTAGCGGGAGCGCCGCAGCGACGCGAGGATGTAACAGTACGTAACACGTCCATGCTTGACCGTAACCGATCACCAGCGATTGACTGCGATCCTGCAGTTCTGCTGTCGATGACACGAGGCCCCGTTGAGTACCGAGCTCCTTGCACCGCTTGATCTGGCTTTCTGGCACCTCGAATCCGATGCCCACCCGATGCACCTCGGCGCGCTCGCCGTCTTCTCCCCGGCGCCCGGAGTGAGTCCGCAGGACCTGCTGGCTCTGCTGGGGGAGCGCGCTGCCGCGATTCCGCGGCTCCGCATGAGGGTGCGGGACGTCCTGCTGCCCGTGGGCGGGGCCGCATGGTTCACCGACAAGGACTTCGATGTGCACCGGCATGTCAGGCGGGTGGTCCTGGCGGAGGGCGACTTCATGGCGGAGGCGACCCGGCTTGCGGGCGAGCTCATGGAGCAGCCGCTCGAACGGGGCCTGCCGCCCTGGCAGATGTACCTCCTGAGCGGAGCCGGCGGCGGCCCGTTCGCCGTACTGGTGAAGCTGCACCACGCGCTCGCCGACGGGATGCGCGCCGTCGCCATCGGGGCCGGGATCTTCGACCAGATCGCTGCCGCCGGAGCGGGGCGCGGCGCCGCACGGCGCAGGACACCGGTGCCCCCGCGCTCCTGGCTGCCCGGCCCGCACAAGGTGGCGGGCGCGGCACTGGACCGCATCGGAGACGTCGGCCGGGCGCTGGGGGTCGGTGCCTCGGTCGTACGGGCCAGTCGGCTCGACATGCGCGGCTCGACCGTCCTGACCGCGAGCTCCAGCGGCACCCGCCGCCTGGCCACCGCCGAACTCGACGCCGAGACGGTCCAGCGGATCCGCCGTGCCGAGGGCGGCACGGCCAACGACGTCCTGCTCGCCGTGGTCGCCGGGGCGCTGCGCCGCTGGATGCTCGAACGCGGCGAGCAGCTCCCCGTAGCCGACCCGCGCGCGCTGGTCCCCGTCTCCCGGCGCCGCCCGCACGCCGCGGCCACCGGCAACCGTCTCTCCGCCTATCTGCTCGGCCTCCCGGTCGGGGAACCGCGCGGCCGCGAGCGGCTGCGTCTGGTCCGCAGCGGGATGGACCGCAACAAGGCCGCCGGCCCGATGCGCGGTGCCGGCGCGGTGGCCGTGCTCGCCGATCAGCTGCCCGCCCTGGCCCACCGGTTCGGTGCTCCGCTGGCCGGGAACGCGGCACGGATGCTGTTCGACGTCCTGGTCACCAGCGTTCCCCTGCCTCGCTCGGCGCTCTCGCTCGGCGGCTGCCCGCTGAGCGCCGTCTACCCGATGGCCCCCCTGGCCCGCGGGCAGGCACTCGCCGTCGCCCTGTCCACCTACGGCGGACGGGTGCAGGTCGGGCTGGTGGCCGACGGCAAGGCGCTGCCCGACCTCGACCGGCTGGCGGTGGCCGTCCAGGACGAGCTGGCGGAGCTGCAGTCCCTGGTCGTGCCCGTCGTCCCTGCCCCGTCCTAGCCAAGAGTTGTCCCGTAACTCCACGGGGCTGAGGGGCATGTCGTGTCAGGGTCGGTGCCGACGGCACCGACCGAACTGACGACCTGACCCGCGATCAGCCTGTACTGAACGAGTTCTCATCGGTAATCGAGTCGAGGACGATGTGACCGGGCTGCCGGAGCGGCTCCGCCCGGTGTCGGCCCAGCCGAGTTCACCGGCCGACCGGATTCATCGACCCTCGAGCGAGCCAGTCCATGAACGACACGGGCTGACCGCTCAGGTTTGGAGGAAGGATCTGGTCGCAGGTGGCCCGGCCGTCGAACCACGGTGAGGCCCGGTGCGGACCGGTGACAACGAGCAGGGTCGAGAAGCCACAGCCCTTTTCCCGGATGAACTCGGCGCCGCCGCCGATGAGTTCGCCCTGGAACAATGGGCGGCGTACGGCCATGAGACCGAACTGGCCCCGTCGGCGACGCGGGGTCCTGTGCCCAGCTCAACGAGCGGGACCTCACCGACGTGGTACGGCCGGCACTGCCGGGTGGATTCCGGTTCTGCACCGCCGACGAGGCCGGGCCGAAGGCCGCGGTCCAGGCCCACTGGACGCCTGGGCTCCCTCGACGTACACGGTCTGTTCCACGGCATCGGTTTCCGCGAGCTCACGCTGGACGCCGCTCATCACAACCGTGCCGCGGGACCGAGGGCCAGTCGTTCGCATCGTACGGTCTTGCCCGGTACTGCTGGACCACGGCCACTGTCACAGTGTCACAACCCTGTTCGAAGGTTGCTTCCACTCGGTGCGGGTGGGCGTAAGCATCACTCCCCTGAGGCACGATCACCGACACATTCCGAATCCCGGGGGCATCTCATGGCTTACGCACTTCGTTCACGCCGTACCACCGCTGTACTTGCCGCTCTGTCGCTCGGCATCGTGGCTCTGACAGCATGCAACGGTGACGCCGAGGACGATGCGGCCGCGCCGGGCGCGAAGGCGAGCCCGTCCGCTACGGACAAGGTCACGTCCTCGCCGACCGCCCCGAGTGATGGTGGCAGCGGCGACTCCTCCGACGAACCCACCACCCCGCCGCCATCGGAGCCCGGGTCCGACGACGATCAGGACGGAGGCGTGGGCATGTGCGAGACGACCGACTTGACCTACAAGGTCACCGTCGCGTCCAAGCTCGTCAACCACGTCTTGCTGACCGCGGCCAACAAGGGCAGCGACCCCTGTCTCCTGTCGGCGAACGACCTGGTGATCACGATTCCGGGGCTCGACGGCGCCGCCGAGCACACGGGTCCTGATGGCAAGGACTGGATTTTGGAGGTCGGCGAGAGCGCTTATGCCGGGATCCTCTTCGCGCGCGCCGACACCGCGGGCGGCAAGAGCGCCGACAAGGTGGAGATTGCACTCGCCGCTTCCGAGAGTCCGACGACGGTGCCGATCAACGGTGGCCCCGTCACGGTCAACGACGGTCAGGTCACCAGTTTCTTCGGTACTGCCGAGGACGCGCTCACGTACTGATCACTCCGCACCGGGCAGGACCGCCTTCCGACGTGGGAACGCACAGGGGCCGGCCGAACGGCAGGGTCTTGACCACCAGCTCAGACGACGCCGACTCGGTGTCCTCACCAAGACCGATGCCAACACCGTCCCGACAACCTGGCGAGTCCTATGATCAGCCCATGATTCACCCACTTTCGGGACCATCCACATGGAGACACGTGGTTGCCGCACTGGCACTTGTCCTGCTGGCGGCCGGCGGCTGGTATGCCATGCAGTCGATCTATCCGGACTGCTTCTACATGGGAAACATTTCCTACAGCCAAGCCGTAGACGCCGGATTCTGTGAACCCTCACAGATGCGATGGGAAACCTGGATGGAATAGGACCCGCTCAGGACAATTCACCAAATGCGACAACCCCGACCGAAGTGCAATTGACGCCGGGTCATGCGACGCGGCCGGGCTCTTTGCCGTACACGGTGTCGGACCCAGCTCGTACTGTCGTAAGCACGTACGGGGCCGCTGTTGCTCAGGTGCGGTTCTCGTCGGCGAGCCGCACCAGGACATCCAGGTCCGGGACGTCGAGTGCCGGTATCCGCAGCCAGGCGAGCGGGAATCCGTTCGCGCCGCCGTCGACCTCGTATTCCATGCGGAGCATCGCGCCCAGTTCATCCCCGTCCTCGTGGAAGATGACGAAGCCGTAGCGGCATGAGGTGATGGTGTGCCAGGGGATCTTTTTACCGTCATGGTGCAGCCCGTCCGCCGTGGGGTCAGGGGGCCGAACTCCACCTGGCCGCCGGCCGCGAGTGTCGCCCTCGCCCGGGCGAGATGCCGTTCGGTCACCGGTCCGTTGACGCGTTGCATCAGCGGCGCGATGACAGAGGGCGGCGAGGGTGACAACCGGCCGGTGCGGAAGGCGGACTCCGGCGTGACGACGGGCGGGTCGGCCAGCAGTGAGTTCACGAAGGTACCGTCGGTGAACTCCAACAGCAGTTCGTGCACCCACTCCGTGATCATCAGGCCGTCGGCCGCTCTGCCGTCCATGTCGTTGGCGTGCCACGCATGGGCGACCTCCGACCACGCGTAGGTGCGGCGCTCATCGCCGTCGGTCAGCACCACCCCGCCGTCATGCACGGCGAGCGTCACCGCCCGCCGTCCGCCGGGTCCGTCAATATGCGCAGGCAGCATCCCGCGTGCCGACCCCGCGAGGAACTCTGGCGCGCCTGTCACCGGCACGTCCTTCCCCGGTGCGCGCTTTTTCGCCACCAAGCAGCCATGAGCTCCCCCTGGCCCCTGCATTCAACACCGATGGTGGTCACCGGAGTCAGCCGCTCTGCCCCGGCGATCACACTATCCGCCGGACAAGATCCGGGGCCAGAACATCACCACGCCGCCCCTCGCGCATGGAGGCGTGGCGACGAGAGCAAGGATGCCGAGAGCCTGACGCGACGCATTGCCTCGTACCCATGTCCCTCGAAGCGGACCTGGTTTGCCGGCCGGTCGGCAAGGCGCCGCGACGCGTGGAACCAGCCGAGCAGGGGGAGGCCTTCGACCTCACGGTGCTCGTTGTCGTCGGTGTGGCGGGCGGCGGCCCGGACGTTCTTCAGGAAGATGCCGGCTTTCACCCTTTCGTGGCTTCCAGCGGTGCGAGCAGGTGTCCGTACAGCTGCGCCCAGGCGCAGGCCGTGGACAGGCTCCCAGGCGACGTCGACGGTGGACCACATCATGCCGAACTTCTCGAGCTGGGCGATCCGGTCGTCCGGCACGGTGCCGCGGGCGTACCGGCGGCGGGTTTCTGCGATCCACCGGCCGAGCGGGAGCCCGGGAGGCGACGTCGGCCACCCTGCTTCGCGGACGGTGTCCTGCGCCTGGTCGGGGCCGTCGGCTTGCGGGGAGCCGGGGGCGCGGAACATGAAGGGCACGCGCAGGCGCCATGCTTGCCGGCATACAGGACGGCGCTTCCATTCCGCGGCGCCAGAGCAGCGGGAGCACGGCCAGGGACGGGATCGCAGTTGACGCTGCCAAGTGATCCGATGAATATGCGCAGTGCAGTCAGTGCACCGGCGACCATCGGCAGGACGGCAGAGGCATGCGGCGCGTCAGGTTCGGACCCAGCGCGGTCGAGAGCACCGAGCGGCCCTTCGGGGCGGCGGCCGGCGGCAATCTCTTCACCGAGATCGATCCCGCACGGGCTGCCGCAGCCGTCGCCTGGGACGAACCGCGCGCCGAATTGCTGCTGAGCGGGGACCGGAGATGACACAGCCCCCAGGGATCATCGACGCCCACCATCATGTCTGGGACCTCGCCGTACGGGACCAGGACTGGATCACGGGCGAGGAACTCGCCCCGATCCGCCGTACCTTCACCCTCGCCGACCTGGAGCCGGAGGCACGCGCCGCGGGTGTGCGGGCCACCGTCCTCGTCCAGACCGTCACCGTCGCGGAGGAGACCCCCGAGTTCCTCGGACTCGCCGTCGGCAGCGATCTCGTCGCGGGCGTCGTCGGGTGGACCGACCTCACGGCACCGGACGTCGACGACACGCTCGCCGCCCTGCGCGCCCTGCCCGGCGGCGACCTCCTCGTCGGAATCCGCCACCAGGTCCAGGGCGAACCCGACCCCGAGTGGCTGCTGCGCCCTGCCGTCCTACGCGGACTCGAGGCCGTCGCGGACGCCGGACTCGTCTACGACCTGATCGTCCTGCCGCAGCAACTGCCCGCCGCCGTCCGGGCCGCCGCCCTGCTCCCCGGGCTCACCTTCGTACTCGACCACGCGGGCAAACCGCCGGTGGCACAGGGGCGTACGCACCCGTGGGCCGAAGGGCTCCGGGATCTGGCCGCGCTGCCCAACACCGTGTGCAAACTCTCCGGCCTGGTCACCGAGGCGGACCCGCGCTCCTGGACGGTCGAGGACCTGCGCCCGTACGCCGACACCGTCATCGGCGCGTTCGGACCCGACCGGCTGATGTTCGGATCCGACTGGCCCGTGTGCCGGCTCGCCGCGTCGTACGCCGATGTCGTCGACGCCGCCCGGGTACTGACCAACGATCTCGGCAAGGACGAGCAGCAGTCGGTCTTCGCCACCACCGCACACCGTGTCTACGGCCTGGGGGAAGCCGCCGGCTGAAGGCGCGCCGCGCCACTTCGCAGGCATCGGCCGGTCCGCTGCGGCAGGCTGGTGTCATGCCCGAACTGCCCGAAGTCGAAGCACTGCGGGACTTCCTCGGCGACCACCTGGTCGGCAAGGAGATCGTCCGCGTCCTGCCTCTCGCGATCAGTGTTCTCAAGACGTACGATCCGCCGCTCACCGCCCTGGAGGGCGCGACCGTCACCTCCGTGGCCAGGCACGGCAAATTCCTGGACATCACAGCAGGGCCGCTCCATCTGTTGACCCACCTCGCCCGGGCCGGCTGGCTGCAGTGGAAGGACAGCTTCCCCGCCACACCGCCCCGGCCGGGCAAGGGACCGCTGGCGCTGCGCCTGATCCTCGCCGGTGGCGGCGGGTTCGACCTGACCGAGAGGGGAACCACCAAGCGCCTCGCGGTCCACCTGGTGCGTGACCCGGCGGACGTGCCCGGCGTGGCACGCCTCGGGCCCGATCCGCTGGCCGACTCCTTCGACCTGGACGCGTTCGCCCGGCTGCTCGGCGGGGTACGGCGACAGGTCAAGGGGGCCCTGCGCGACCAGTCCCTGATCGCGGGCATCGGCAACGCCTACAGCGACGAGATCCTGCACGTCGCGAAGATGTCCCCGTTCAAACTCACCACGAGCCTCGGCGACGCCGACGTCAGCCATCTGTACACGGCGATGCGCGCCACCCTCCAGGAAGCCGTGGAACGTTCCCGGGGCGTCGCCGCAGGGAGGCTCAAAGCCGAGAAGAAGAGCAATATGCGCGTTCACGGACGTACAGGTCAGCCCTGCCCCGTCTGCGGTGACACCGTGCTGGAGGTGTCGTTCAGCGACTCCTCGCTCCAGTACTGCCCCACCTGCCAGACCGGAGGTAAGCCCCTTGCCGACCGGCGCCTGTCCCGCCTGCTCAAATAGCCAGCCTCAGCGGGCCTCAGCGGGTCACCGTCGCCAGCCACTGCCCGTCCGACGACCAGACCTCGAAATGGTCGATGTCGGCGGGCCGCAGCGCGGCGCCCCCTCGGACCACCGCCGGTTCCTCGCCCGCCGCCGTACCCGTACCCGACCAGGTACTCACCGTCTGTTTGCTGCCGTCCCGCCCCACGGCGACCAGTGCGCACGACCCCGCCGCCGGGGCTCGTGCCACCTCCAGGCCGACGTCCGAGCCCCACTCCCTCTCACCGGTCGTCACCACCGCGCTCACCCCGGACCCCCGGTCCCCGCCCGCCCACCGTTCGGCCGCCGCCTGACGGGGCTGCGAGCCGCCGTACAGGCCCGCCACGGCCGCCGGCCCGCCGACGCCGAGGATCACGGCCGCCGCCACGAGGGCGAGGCGCCGTCTTCGGGACGTGCGGCGTCCCGCCCTCGCCACGGCGACGATCCGGTGCAGCAGTTCCGGTCCGGCATCGGCCACCGGAGCGACCCCGGCCGGCGTCCGGCGCGCGTACACCGCTAGCTGGGCCGCCACCTCCTTGAAGTCGCGCACCTGGACCGTGCAGGCGGAACACTCCGTCAGGTGCTCCTCGAATCGGAAGGCATCGGCAGCACCGAGCACGCCGAGCACATAGGCTCCGGCGTCGCGGTGGGGTTCGAGGATGCGCATGCCCACACGTACGCAGCCGACCCGCAAATCACTCATGCCGCAGCGCACGGACACGCCCCGCGACCGATCCGTCCGCAACCGACCGGCACCCCCATGTGCCGACCGGTCTAAACTCCGGCCTCATGCTGCGCGTACTCGCCGTCGACGACGAAGCACCCGCCCTGGAGGAACTCCTCTACCTCCTGCGCGCCGACCCCCGCATCCGGAGCGCCGAGGGGGCCACCGGTGCGACCGAGGCGCTGCGCCGCATCGGCAGTGCCGTCGATGCCGGGCCCGAAGACCCCTCGGCCATCGACGTCGTCTTCCTGGACATCCACATGGCGGGCCTCACCGGACTCGACGTGGCCCAGCTCCTGGCAGGCTTCGCCGCGCCCCCGCTCATCGTCTTCGTCACCGCCCACGAAGGCTTCGCCGTGCACGCGTTCGACCTCAAGGCCGTCGACTACGTGCTCAAGCCCGTCCGCCGCGAGCGCCTGGCCGAGGCCGTCCGCCGCGTCGCCGAACAGGTCGGCGAGCGCTCCGCGCCCGTCCACGATGCCGCCGCCGACCAGGTCCCGGTCGAACTGGGCGGGGTGATCCGGTTCGTGCCCGTCGAGGACATCGCGTACGCCGAGGCGCAGGGCGACTACGCCCGGCTGCACACCGCCACGGGCAGCCACCTCGTCCGGATCCCGCTGACCACCCTCGAGGAACGCTGGCGGTCCCGCGGTTTCGTCCGCATACACCGGCGCCATCTGGTGGCGCTGAGCCGTATCGACGAACTCCGCCTCGACGCGGGCAGCATGAGCGTGCGCATCGGGGACGCGGAGCTCGCGGTCAGCCGTCGCCACACCCGGGCCCTGCGCGATCTCCTGATGCGCCAGACCGGCCGCTGACCTGCGCCTACCCTGGCTCGCCCCTTCCCAGCCGAGGCCCGTGCCGCCTAGACTCCGGGCCCATGTCCGCAGAGAGCACACCCCGGCGCGAAGTGGTCACGGGGGAGCCGCGGCGGGTGCGTCCGCTGCCCCGCTACCGTGCCCAGTCGGAGATCGACGAGCAGACCGCCCTCGGCGGTGCTTACGTCCGCTCGCTGATGCGCAGCCAGCTCCGCGCCGGACTCACCGCCTTCGGTGTACTCGCCCTGGTCGCCGGCACCCTGCCGCTGGTCTTCGAGGCCCTCCACAGCAACGCCCTCGTCTGGGCGGTCCTCGGCTTCGCCACCTATCCGCCGCTCACCCTGGCCGCCTGGTGGTACGTACGCAGGGCCGAGCGCAACGAGCGCGACTTCGCCCGACTCGTGGAAGGCCGCCCCGCACCGTGACCGTCCCCGGCCAGCCGGCATCGATGGTGGCGGTCGCACTCGTCGTCCTGGCCACCGTGCTCGTCGGCGGGTTCGGGCTGCGGATCTCCCGGACCACGTCCGACTTCTACGTCGCCTCCCGCACCGTGCGGCCCCGACTCAATGCCGCGGCGATCAGCGGCGAGTACCTCTCCGCCGCGTCCTTCCTGGGCATCGCGGGCCTGGTGCTGGTGCACGGACCCGACATGCTCTGGTACCCGGTCGGCTACACCGCCGGATACCTCGTGCTGCTGGTGTTCGTCGCCGCGCCGCTGCGCCGCTCCGGGGCGTACACCCTGCCCGACTTCGCCGAAGGACGCCTGGAGTCACGCCAGGTGCGCAGGCTGGTCAGCGTGTTCGTCGTCGGCGCGGGCTGGGTGTACCTCGTACCGCAACTGCAGGGCGCCGGACTCACCCTGAAGATCCTCACCGGAGCGCCCGGCTGGCTCGGCGACGTGCTCGTGGCCTCCGTCGTCGTGCTCGCCGTCGCGGCGGGCGGCATGCGCTCGATCACCTTCGTGCAGGTGTTCCAGTACTGGCTCAAGCTCACCGCGCTCCTCGTCCCGGCGATCTTCCTGGTGCTGGCCTGGCAGGGCGACGGACGGCCCCGCGTCAGCTTCGACGAGCAGGTCTCCGTCTTCCGCGCGGAGCACCCGCTCTACGCGACGTACGGGCTGATCGTGGCGACCTTCCTCGGCACCATGGGCCTGCCCCACGTCGTCGTCCGCTTCTACACCAGCCCCAACGGCCGCGACGCCCGCCGCACCACCGTCGCCGTCCTTGCGCTCATCGGCATGTTCTATCTGCTGCCGCCGGTCTACGGGGCCCTGGGCAGGCTGTACGCGCCGGAGCTCATGCACGGCGGTGACGCCGACGCCGCCGTACTGCTGCTGCCCGCCCGGGTGATCGGCGGCCTCGGCGGTGATCTGCTCGGCGCGCTCGTCGCCGGAGGCGCGTTCGCCGCGTTCCTGTCCACGGCGTCGGGGCTCACCATGGCCGTCGCGGGAGTGATCACCCAGGACGTCCTGCCCTCGCGCGGCGTGCGGCACTTCCGGCTGGCCACCGTCCTCGCCATCGCCGTGCCGCTGGCCGGTTCACTGCTCGTCAGCCGGGTGCCGGTGGCCGACGCCGTGGGCATGGCCTTCGCGGTCTCCGCCTCCTCCTTCTGCCCGCTGCTCGTCCTCGGCATCTGGTGGCGGCGGCTCACCCCGCCGGGCGCGATCGCCGGACTGCTGCTCGGCGGCGGCTCCGCGCTCCTGTCCGTGGCCATCACCGTCAGCGGCGCGGTGCGCCCGCCGGGCTGGCCGCACGCCCTGCTCGCCTGGCCCGCCGTCTGGTCCGTGCCGGTCGGCTTCCTCGCGATGATCCTGGTGTCCCTGGCCACCCCGGGACGGATACCGCCGGGCACCAACGCGGCCATGACCCGCTTCCATCTGCCGGAAACGCTGACCTCGGGGAGAGGGCGATGAGGCCCTGCAAGGAGAACAGGTGACCGGAGCCGGGATCGCCGCCATAGCCGTGCTCACCCTGCTGCTGTTCGGTACGGGCTTCCTCCTCGGGCGCACCGCACGGCCCGTACGCACCAGTGACGTGGGGACGCCCGTCGAGCACGCCACCTTCGAGACCCTGCACACCGCATCCCTCGCCGCGCCACCCCTGCGCGCCGGACTCACCGAGGAGAGCGCCCGCAGATCGGCACGCCGGCTGCGCTCGCTGCTGGGCACCGACGCCCTCTGCCTCACCGACCGGGACCAGGTGCTCGTGTGGGACGGAGAGGGGGACCACCACGGCAAGGACGTGATGCACCACGTCCAGGGGCTCCTCGCCAGCGGCCGGGACACCGCCTTCCACAGCGACTGCGGCGACCTCGACTGCCCGCTCCGCTGGGCCGTCGCCGTCCCGCTGACCGTCGACCACCGGGTGCTCGGCACGCTCGTCGCTTACGCGCCCCGCGAATCCGCCGTCCTGGCGAGGGCCGCGGGAGAAGTCGCCCGCTGGGTCTGCGTACAGCTGGAACTCGCCGAGCTCGACCGCTCCCGCACGCAGCTGATAGAGGCGGAGATCAAGGCGCTGCGGGCGCAGATCTCGCCGCACTTCATCTTCAACTCGCTGGCGGCGATCGCCTCGTTCGTGCGAACCGACCCGGAGCAGGCACGCGAACTGCTGCTGGAGTTCGCCGACTTCACCCGCTACTCCTTCCGCAGGCATGGCGAGTTCACCACCCTGGCCGACGAACTGCACTCCATCGACCAGTACTTGGCGCTGGTGCGGGCCCGATTCGGGGAGCGGCTCTCGGTGACGCTCCAGGTCGCCCCGGAAGTGCTGCCCGTCGCCCTGCCGTTCCTCTGTCTCCAGCCGCTGGTCGAGAACGCCGTCAAGCACGGACTGGAGGGCGCCGTCACCCGGAGCCGCATCACGATCAGCGCACTGGACGCGGGCGCCGAGGCGGAGGTGGTCATCGAGGACGACGGCATCGGCATGGACCCGGACCGGCTGCGGCAGATCCTGCGCGGCGAGGGCGGTACGTCCACGGGGATCGGGCTGCTCAACGTCGATGAGAGGCTGCGACAGGTGTACGGCGACGACTACGGGCTGGTCATCGAGACCGGTGCGGGCGCGGGAATGAAGATCACCGTGCGGCTGCCCAAGTACCGTGCGGGAGTCCACGGTTCATGACGCCCGGTGGTGCGGCCGCTCAGTAGAGATGGATCGCCAGATGCCCGAGCGGCAGCCCGAGCTGCCACGCGGGTGTCCACACCTGCGCCTCCCGCTCGTCCTCGCTCCTCGCCGGCTCCCAGGGCGGCGGACCGATCGCGTCCAGGTCCGCCGCCAGCAGTTCGGTCTCCTCCAGCCAGCGCCAGGCCGCGCGCGCCAGCGCGAGGTCGGGGGCCGCCGGTGAACCCTCGGCCCCCGGGCGCTCCCGGGCCTCCAGCCGTGCGCACACCCACCGTCTCCAGGGCGCCCCGTACGCGGTGAGCAGCCGGAGTTCGTCCACCCGGGCCGCGGGCAGCGCGTCGGCCACCGCACCCTCGGAGAGGAAGATCGTCAGGGCGAGCGCATCCCGGCCCGCCCGGTACTCCAGAGTCGTCGGCTCCATCAGGTCGCCGGTCACCAGCAGTTCGTCCGCGATGTACTCGGCGTACATCCAGTCCATCGGGACCAGCAGCCCGCCCCCACTGGTTCCATCGTGCCGTTCGGGACGCATCCCGTCTCGCCTCTTTCTTCGACTCGGTACCGGGCTTCACGCAGCATTGAACCGGGGGCGCGTGCCCCGCGTGGGCAGAAGGGCAGGATCCGTCGGGAGATACGAGGTGCGATGACCGCCGAACGCGGCGACGACCCGCATGTGCGGGAGCTGCTGGGTGCGTATGTGCTCGACGCGCTGGCCGCCGACGAGAGTGGTCCGGTCGCCGGGCATCTCCAGCGGTGCGACGCGTGCGCCGCGGCCTATGTGGAGGTCGCGGACGCGGTGTCCCTGCTGGCGCTGCTCAGCGAGGACGACCTGCTTGAGTAGCCGGGAAGGTTTCGGGAGAGCAGCCGCAGCGCGTAGTACGAGCGGGACTTGACGGTGCCCGCCGGTATGCCGAGCGCTTGCGCCGTCTCGCCCACGCTCAGTCCGCGGAAGTAGATCTGTACGAGCACCGCGCGGTGTTCGGGGCTGAGGGTCCTGACCGCCTCGCGCACATCGAGCGCGCGGACCGCCGAGTCCGCGGTGTTCTCCCGGGCGGGGGCGCTCTCCAGGACCACGTCGCTGACCTCGGCGGGCCTGGCCTGGCGGGACCTGCGGGCGTCGATGGCCAGACGCCGGGCGACGGTGAAGAGCCAGGGGCGCATGGAGTCGTACTGGGCGTCGAACGCCTCCGGATGCTGCCAGGCGCGGACCAGCGTCTCCTGCAGCAGGTCCTCCGCGCGCTGCCGGTCGCCGAACGTCAGCCCGAGCAGGAAGTGGAACAGAGCCGGACCGTGTTCCCGCTGCAACTCCGCGAGGGTCCGCTCATCGGTTGTCGCCGTGGTCATCGTGAACGTCCTTTCCCGAAGAGGCACCTGCCGCCTCGCTCCCGCCTGGCGTATACGAACGCATCGCGGCCCGGGGGACCAGGCAGCACACCGAGATGTGCGCCGAGCGGTCGCACGGAGCGGCGAGTGGTGCGGTGAACGGTCGGGAGACGGCGATACGGCCGATTCAGGTACTTCACCACCTTTGTCCTTGACTCGCCAGTATGAATATATGTGTATTCGGATAGCCGAAATCATCCGAACTGGGAGTCGTGCCGATGACGAAGCGCATCCGACAAGGCGCGGTGATCGCCGTCGCGGGACTGCTCGCCGCCGCGACGGCCTGTACCGGCCAGCAGTCCACGCCCCCTGGTTTCGCCGGGCGCCAGCTGTCCGCGGACGGGGGCGGCAGCGGGACGGGCGGCGGGGGAGCGGACAGCGCGCGCACGTTCACGCTCCTGGCCTCGGGCGACATCCTGCCCCACTCCTCCGTCATCGACCGTGCCGCGGCCGACGCGGGCGGCCGGGGCTACGACTTCCGCCCTATGCTCAAGAGCTCCGTTCCCGCCGTCTCAGGTGCGGATCTGGCCATCTGTCACATGGAGACGGTGTACGGGGAGAACGGGGGTCCCTACACGGGCTACCCCACCTTCAAATCACCGCCCGAGGTGGCACAGGCACTGCGTTCCACCGGCTACGACTCCTGCTCCACGGCCTCCAACCACACCCTGGACGACGGAGCGCCGGGGATCGGGCGCACCCTCGACGCCCTGGACAAGGCCGGCATCGCGCACACCGGGTCTGCCCGCTCAGCGGCCGAGGCGGGCCGTCCCACCCTGTTGAAGGCCGGCCGGGGCAAGCGGGCCCCGAAGGTCGCGCACCTCGCGTACACCTACGGAACCAACGACATTCCGTTGCCCGCGGGCCGGCCCTGGGCGGTCAACGTGATCGACCGGGACCGGATCGTCGCGGACGCGAGGGCCGCCCGCCGGGCCGGCGCCGACGTCGTCGTCCTCTCCCTGCACTGGGGTACGGAGTGGCAGGACGACCCCGACGAGGACCAGCTCGCGCTGGGCCGGGAACTCACGGCCTCCGTGACCGGTCGCCGCCCCGACATCGACCTGATCCTCGGAACCCACGCCCATGTCCCGCAGGCGTACGAGAAGGTCAACGGCACCTGGATCGTCTACGGCATGGGTGACCACATCTCCGGTGCGATGGTCAATCACGAGGGCGCCGGGGATCCACGCGGCAACGAGAGCTCGATGGGCCGCTTCACCTTCGCGCCGCCCGGGAAACCCGGGGAGCGCTGGACGGTCAGCAAGGCCGAATTCATCCCTCACCGGTTCGATCCCGTCACCGGGCGTGCGTGGAACCTCGACGCGGCCGTGGAGGGCGGAGCGGACCACCGGTGGGAGGCCGGAAACCGGATTCGCGATGTCGTCCTCAGCCGTGGTGCCGGCCAGGACGGACTGGTGATGGGGAAGTAGTCTCCCGGCGGCGTCGGGGCGTCGCGGCGTCGAGGGGCCCCCCGGCGTCCGGAACGACGTCGGTACGGGGCGCGGGTTACGGGACGACCGTGACCGGCCAGCGCCCGGCCTTCACCAGCCGGACCGCCACCGACCCCACGAACCGGTGCCCGGCGGACTCCGACGCACCGACCACCACCGCGTCCGCCTTCAGCTCGTCCGCCGCCGTCACGAGCCCGTTGTACGGATCGCCCCGGAAGGTGTGGAACTCCCAGCGGACATTCCATGTGTCCTTGAGCCGTTCGGTCGCCGTCCTGATCTCGCTCACCAGCTCCTCGGCGATCTCCTCCGTCGCGCCGGAGACCGGTACCCCCAGCGCGGCGCCGGCCGGGATCACCGGCTGGACGTAGACGAGGGCGAGCATGGCGTTCTGACGACGTGCGAGGCCGGCGGCGTAAGCCGCGGCCCGCATCGAGGAGTCGGACCCGTCGATGCCCGCGACGATCACCTTGGGGCCGTCCGTGCCGCGTTCGAACCGGTCGTGTCGCTGGTCTGTCACGGCAGTGAGGCTATCCGCACTCCGACAGGGAACCCGACCCGGCCTGCGTGCGGACCGGAACGTCCCCGTCCGCCCCTGCCGGCGCACTCCCTCCATCGGGTGCACATTGCCGCGCACCTGGTGTCGCCGCCAGGTCAGGGACGTTCGGCATGCGAGCAGTTGGCCATGAAACATGATCAGATCCCAGCAGGACGCCGCACACTCCTGCGCCTCGCCCTCGGGCTCGGGGCCGCCACCGTCGTACACATGATCGCCGCAGACCCGGCGGGTACGCCTCCGCGTCCCGGCGGAGAGCCGCCCACGGGTGCCGCCGGCTCTCCGGGCGGCGCGCGGACGCCCGCGGCCGGGTACCGCCTGCGGCCCATGACCTCCCACGCCCCGCCCCGGTTCCGGCCCGAAGCGCCACCGGTGCGCACCCGGCCGTTCGAGGAGCTGCCGGACCTGGGGCATGACGCCATGGTGCTCAGCTTCGACGACGGCCCGGACCCGCTGTACACACCGGACATCCTGGTCACCCTGCGCAGGTACGGGGTCCGGGCGATGTTCTTCGTCTGCGGGGAGATGGCGGTGGGCAACCAGGACCTGCTGCGTGAGATGGCGGCGGACGGGCACGTGGTCGGCAACCATTCCTGGTCGCACCCCCTGATCCCGGCGCTCCCCAGGCGCGCGATCCGTGCAGAGCTCGGCAGGACCAGCGACGTGATCGAGAAGACGCTGGGGGCCGCGCCGCTCTGGTACCGGGCCCCGTACGGAGCCTGGAACCGCAACTCCTTCGAGATCGGCGCCTCGATGGGCATGGAACCGATGGCCTGGACCGTCGACTCGCTGGACTGGACCGCACCGGGCACGTCCACCATCGTGCGCAGGGTCCGGAAGGGCGCGGCACCGGGCGTCGTGGTGCTGTCGCACGACGCGGGCGGCGACCGGTCGCAGAGCGTCGCCGCCCTGCGCCGGTATCTGCCCGCGCTGATCGAGGACGGCTACCGCCTGACCGTCCCGCACCGCACCTGACGGCCTAGGCTCGCGCCTTCCTGATGGTCAGCGCGTCTCGACGAGCCGGGCGAAGACCACCACGTTCCCGTCGTACCCGCCGGCCTTCGAATAGCCGCCGCCACACGTGATGACCCGGAGCTCGGAGTACCCGGTGTCGCCGTAGACCCGGGCTCCGGGGAAGTCGTTCTTCGAGAACACCTCGACCCCGTAGACCTCGAACACCGCGACCCGGTCGTCGTAGCGGGCCACTTCGACGCGCTGGCCCTTCTGGAGGGAGCCCAGGCCGTAGAAGACCGCGGGGCCCGACAGGTTGTCCACGTGGCCGACCACGACGGCCGTACCGCGCTGCCCCGGCGCGATGCCGTTCTGGTACCAGCCCGCGAGGTTCGGGTCCTGCGCGGGCGGCGCCTCGATCCAGCCGGCCGGATCCAGGTTCACATCGATCATGGGGGCGTCGACCTGGATCGACGGGATCTGGACCCGGGCGGCGGGCGCGTACGGCAGCGGCTGTACCGGTTCACCCTCGACCGGTGCGGCGGCTGCCGCGTCCCGGGGACCCGCCACGGAGGCCGCTGCGGCCGGCTGCGGCGGTCCGGGGGAGGTTTCGACGCCATTACGCATGAGGGCGAGTCCGGTGAGCATCACCAGGGCGATCGCGCCCCAAGGTGTGCGTCTGCTCCGCTCGGCGCCCCAGTGGTCCCGGCCCATGGTCATCCCTTCGTCGCGACATCGCAAACGCTAGGCGCGGTGCGGTGCGGCGGCGATCAGAGAAGAGCGAACGGGTGGCGGCCACGAGGACGCCCTCTACTTCGGAGTAATGAGCAGATAAAAGTTCTGACGGTCCGTGACCTGCGACTCCGTCAGATTACGGGCCCGTCGCACGGCGTGTCGGCTCACCGATGTGGAGCAGTGCCGAAGTGCAACACTTGCGGTATCTGGTGAGGGTTCGTCATGGGACGCGTTCTCGTCGATTCATCCCGGGGAACAGGACTCCGGGGCGCTTCCCGCTGGAGGTTCAAAGATGCGTGCTTCACGCACTCTCGCGGTGACCGCGACCGCATTCGCCGCGGTCGGGCTCGCTGCTCCGATGGCGATCGCCGGCGGCGGCCCGGGCAGCAACCCGAGCACCGCCCCGACCAACGTCACCGTCAATCCGTCCTCCGTCCACCAGGGCGCCACCCTGCAGGTCAGCGCAGAGGGGTGCGGCCGTGCCGGCGGCAAGGTGTGGTCGAACGCCTTCCCGACGGTGAACCTCTCGCCCGGGCGCGTCGGCTACGCCACGCCCCGCATCCGGGACAACGCGACGCCCGGGCAGTACAGCCTGTCCGTGAAGTGCAACGAGAGCGACAACAACTTCGGCAACGGCACCGGCGGTAACGGTGGCGACGGCGGCCAGGGCGGCAACGGCGGCCAGGGCGGCAACGGCGATGAGCGCGGTGGCCGGGGCGACAACGACGCGTCCGTCGCGACGGCCCGCTTCACCGTGCTCCCCAGCCGGGGTGCGCAGGGCGGCCTCGGTGGCTCCATGGGGCCGAGCTCGGTCGAGATGCAGATCGGAGGCGGTCTTGTCGCCGCGGCGGCTGTCGGCGGTGCCGTCTTCATTGTCCGCCGCCGGATGAGCAATGCGGCAATGTAACGCGTCGAACCTCCCGCCCGGCCCGATACGCCCGTCGCCCCGAGTCCTGGACCAGGACCCGGGGCGACTGTCGTGCGCCGTGAAATCGTGCGGAACCGTCAGTGCTGACGGCCGGTGCGCCGCTTGCGCAGGACGTACGTGGCCCCGGCTGCGGCGACCGTCACCAAGGCGGCCCCGGCTGCGATCTCGCCGGGGTCCATGGTGTCGACGCTACCGCCGAGCCCGCCCAGCACACCGCTGGGAGACGAGGTGGAGCTGGTGGTGGGAGCGGTGGTGGGAGGGGTGGTGGGGGTGTTCGTGGGGGAACTCGTGGCACCGCTCGTGATGGACAGGTCGGCCGTCCGCGTCGAGGTGCCGCAGCGGAAGGTCACCTCGTAGACGGCCCCGCGCCTGGCGTCCCAGTCGACCGTGACGGTGGCCGACCTGCCTCGCGGGATCGTGGTCGTGTCGAACACGCCCGAGAACGCGGTCGCGTCACTGGTGCACCCCATCGCGCCGAGGGTGACCTGCCCCCCCGGCGCGACCGTCGAGGGAGTGATGGTCGGCGTGAACGAGGACGTGTTGCCCGTGAGCACATGGGCCGATGCGGCCGGTGTCATCAGGAAGCAGGCGGCCGCGCCCAGCAGGGCGGCGGGTGCGACACGTATCGCGCGCATGGTGGATCCTCCGGGTCCCCGAGGAGCAGCTGCGGAACGGATTTCCGCAAGGCATGAGAAATGCACCTCGATGCCCGAAACGCTAGAAGTGGCACATATCACCCGCGATCGGGGTCCGGCGAATGGGGCAGCTTTGTCCCCCGGCCGGCGCACCCGCAGGCTGTCCTATCCGCCCGTGGCGTGCGGGAACAGATCGACGAACGGGGCAGGGGTGGCGGAGATGCCCCGGCCGAAGGGAGCGTCGAAATCCCAGATCAGGAAGAGCAGAAAGGCGATCAGGACGCTGAAGAGCCCGGCGAGCAGCAGTTCGCGGAACGTTCTGCGGATCTGGAGTGTGAAGATCAGCCCGACCGTGACCAGCGCCCCGGTGATCAGGCCGAACCACACGACTCCCGGCATGGTCGCGCCCGCGTTCTGGCCCCGGGAGCCGCGTGCGTCGTCGACGGCGGCCACCTGGTCCACCAGCGGCTGGTACGCCTGCCCCTCGTGGTCCGTACGCGGCCGGTACTCCGTGACGTCGGCCCGCAGCCGGTCCAGGAGCCGTGTCCCCTCTTCGGTGAGGCTGCTGTGCTCCGTCATCGCCTTCCACTCCTCGTGGACGACGTACGAGACGTAGGCGTCCACGTCGGCGCGGATCCGGTCACGTACCTCGACCGGGTACACGGCTGCCCGCGCGCTGACCTCATGCAGCGCCTGTGCCTCCAGGCGTACCGACTCCTGGGCGGCACTGCGGCCCTCCCAGACGCCCGCGATGGCCAGGCCGAGCACGATCGCGTACACCACGCCGATCATCATCGTCATGTACTCGATGACGTCGGGCGTCTCGGACGGGTCGTCGTCCTCGCCGATGCGGCGGTTGTTGAGGACTGCGATGGTCAGGACGACGGCGCAGGCCGAGGCCATGGCAATGGTCAGAACAAGCCATTCCGACATGGGCTTCCTTCATCGGTCTTCATCGGTCACTGGTTGTCGGTCATCGGGACGAGCGGGGCCGCAGTACGGCCACCGCAAAGACGGCGGGAGCGGTGATCACCAAGGTGAGCGAGACCAGTGAAGGACCCGCCCGAGGCGTTTTGCGGGCCGGTTTCCGGTAGGCGGGGAGTGCCACAGGCCTGGGTGAGGGCGGTGCGGGGCGCGCTGTCGGCGGCGGCGGCGCGGGTTCCGGTTCCGGTTCCGGTTCGGGCGGCGCGGGGGCCGGAGGGGGCGGAGGCGGAGGTGGTGGGGGCGGCGGGGGAGGCGGCGGTGGAGGTGGCGGGGGAGGTGGAGGCGGCGGTGGCGGGGGTGGCGGGGGTGGTGCCGGTTCGGGTTCGGCGACGACTGCCTTGCACTGCCCGTCACCTGACACGGCGACCGACCAACTGCCGTCCCCCTGGCCGATGGAGGCCACCGCGCAGTTGTCACCGGCCGCGGGCGCCGGGACGGCGAGCAGCCAGAGCAGGGAGGTGGCGGCCAAGAGCCGCACGATGCGTGATCCGTACACGCCGGGGATCATGTTCCCCGCCGCACTGCGGCACGCGGAGCGGGAAGCCGATTCGCCTGATGGTGGGGACATTCGGTGATTCGCGTTTGCGGGCCGGAGAATCTTTTTCGGTGACCCGTTGAACAGAGGGGGACCGCTCGCCCGTACCTAGGGCCATGAACGACGCGGACTCGCGTCGCAACCGGCAGAAGGACAACGGGAGTCGACATGAATACCTGGCGGAACGCCTCGCTCGCGGTGACGACGGTGGCCCTGTTGGCGCTGACGACGGCGTGCGGTCAGGAGAAGGGCACCGCGACACCCAACGGCCAGGCCGTGGGCAACGCGGCCCCCGCGCAGCAGCAGGCCGACAGCGGATACGGCTCGGACGGGGGCTACGGTTCCGACGCGGGTGCTGACGCAGCGGGACCGAAGAAGGCCGGGCAGCTCGCGGTGTGGGACAGCAAGGAACTGGGCAAGGTGCTGACCGACAGCGAGGGCTTCACGCTCTACCGCTTCGACAAGGACACCGCGAGCCCGCCGAAGTCGAATTGCGAGGGCGACTGTGCGAAGGCCTGGCCGGTGGTGCTCGCCGGTGACGCCAAGGCCGCGGCGGGGACCGATGCCGCACTGATGGGTGAGGTCGCACGAGCCGACGGCATCAAGCAGCTGACCGTCGACGGATGGCCGATGTACCGCTACGCGAAGGACACCGGGCCCGGAGAAGCGAACGGGCAGGGCGTCGGAGGTACGTGGTTCGCCTCGGCTCCGGACGGTAAGAAGGCCGCGGTGAACGCGGATGGCCCCGCCGGTGCGGAACCTGCTGATCTCGCCGGACTTTCGGTCCGTAAGGACCCGAAACTCGGAGAGATCGTCGTCGACAAGCAAGGCATGACGGTTTACCGCTTCAAGAAGGACTCGGCATGGCCGATGAAGACCGCGTGCACGGGAGAGTGCCTCAAGAAGTGGCCCGTCGTCAGTCCCGTGGCGAAGAATGATGTCGAGGGAGTCACCACCAAGGGATTCGTCACCTTCGACCGTCCCGACGGCATCAAGCAGCAGACCCTCGACTGCTGGCCGATCTACACCTTCTCCGGTGACGTCGAGCCCGGAGACACCAACGGCCAAGGTGTCGGGGGGACATGGTACGCGGTGTCGCCCAACTCAAAGCTCGTGGGCGCCACGAAGTAGTACCGAAGAGGACGTCGCAGTGCCGGTCCGTCGCTGGGTGTTTACGCGCAGCGACGGACCGGTTGCACATGCCACTGGTGTGTGACCAATAACGGATCTCTAATTTCCGTTTCCACTCGCTCTCTTGGCGGTCGGTCAGTAGCCTCTGCTCCACACTGACCATGAACATGGCCGGATCGCCGTAGCGACTTGTTGGAGACATCGATGGAGCGTCCCGCCTGGGCACCGCAGGGCATTGACATCTCGGTGCCGAGCGTGTCTCGCATGTACGACTTCTATCTGGGCGGTTCGCACAATTTCGAGGTGGACCGGGATGCGGCCCGCAAGGCCATGGAGTTCATGCCGGGCCTTCCCAAGATCATGCAGGCGAATCGCGCCTTTATGCGCCGGGCCGTGCACTACGCCACCACTTCGGGAATCAGCCAGTTCCTGGACATCGGCTCGGGCATACCGACGTTCGGCAACGTTCATGAAGTCGCCCAGGCGGCCGACCCGGAGGCCCGGATCGCGTACGTCGACCACGATCCGGTCGCGGTCGCACACAGCCAGGCGGTGCTGGAGGGCAACGAGCGGACCGTGGTCGCCGCGGCGGATCTGCGCAAACCCGCGGAGATCCTGGAGAGCCCGGAGATCCGCGGACTGCTCGACTTCGACAAGCCGGTGGCACTGCTGCTCGTGGCGGTTCTCCATTTCGTCGAGGACTCCGACTCTCCGTACGAGGCGGTGGCCGAGCTGCGCGAGTCGCTGGCGCCCGGCAGCCTGCTCGTCCTGACCCACGCCTCGTACGAAGGGATTCCGCTTTCCCAGGAGGATGCGGGCGGCACGGTCGGCGTCTACCGCAATATCCGCAATCCGCTGATCATGCGGTCCCGCGATGAGGTCAGCCGCTTCTTCGACGGATACGAGATGGTCGAGCCCGGACTCGTCTCGATGCCCGACTGGCGTCCCGAGAACCCCGAGGCACGGGGGCAGGAAGACCCGTTCGCCTTCTCGGGCTTCGGCGGGGTTGGACGCAAGGCGTGAGCATCCCCGCCCAGGCGTCCGGCGCACCGGACGCGGAACCGGACGGCCCCGAGGGCCGGCTCCGGAGATTCGCCACCATCTGGAGCCGGGCGATCTTTCCGTCCACGGCCACGTCGATGACCCGCCCGGAGTTCGAGCAGCACCT
This sequence comes from Streptomyces sp. NPDC005566, assembly GCF_040605575.1. Lineage (NCBI taxonomy): Bacteria > Bacillati > Actinomycetota > Actinomycetes > Kitasatosporales > Streptomycetaceae > Streptomyces > Streptomyces sp. NPDC005566. The sequence continues at coordinate 213,411 of NZ_JBEXDB010000010.1, forward strand.
GCTGCCGCTCGCCCGGGACCTCAGCCACATCCTTCATGCACGGCCCTTCGACGCGGCCTCCGCACATCGGGTGGGGGCCGCACTGGTGGCCGCCCACTGCACGGATCCCGACGCCCTCAGCTCCACACTCGGCGTCGTCGACTCGTACCTGGTGCTCTACTGCGGCAGCAACGGCCCCGCGGAGCTGTCGACCGAGGACAGCAGGGCCCGCTGCGCGCGGATGCAGCACGCGCTGGCCGGCGGTTTCACCCAGGCGCTGCGCGAGCGGACGCTGGCCGAGCAGGAAGCCATCGCCCGCTCGGCGCTCACTGCCCGTTCGCAGGCGGAGCAGGCGCTGCACGCGACCGAGGCGCGGTTCCGTGCGGTGTTCAAGGACGCGGCCGTCGGGATCGGTATCGCCGACCTCGAAGGCAACATCCTGGAGATCAACGACACCCTCACCCTGATGTTCGGCGGCCTGGAGAACCACGTCCGCAGCCACAAGGTGAACGAGTGGGTCCACCCCGAGGATTCGCCGCAGGTGTGGAGGTACTACAACGAGCTGGTGCGCGGGGAACGTGAGCACTACCGCGTGGAGAAGGCCTACTACCGCAACGACGGCACCGTGCTGTGGACCAACCTCACCGTCTCGCTGCTGCGCGACTCCGAGGGCAGGCCGGAGTACCAGCTCGCCCTCATGGAGGACACCACCGAGCGGCGCCTGCTCAATCTGAGACTGCGCTACGAGGCCACGCACGACGCGCTCACGGGGTTGCCCAACCGGACCCTGTTCTTCGAGCGTCTGGAGAAGGCCCTCGCCGCCAAGGACGGCATGCGCTTCGGCCTCTGCTATCTCGACCTCGACGGGTTCAAGGCGATCAACGACAGCCTCGGCCACGCGGCGGGCGACCGGCTCCTGGTGGAGGTCGCCGACCGGCTGCAGAGCTGCGCGACGGCCCCGGGCGAGATGGTCGCACGCCTCGGCGGGGACGAGTTCGTGGCCCTGACGACCGGCCCGCGTACCGAGGACGAGGTCGACGAGCTCGCCGGGCGGATCCTCTCGGCGCTCGCCACACCCATCCGGCTCGACGGCCGGGAACTGACCGTACGGGGGTCCATCGGCGTCGTCGAGGGGCCGTCGGGCGAACGTACCGCCGCCGAGGTGCTGCGCAGCGCCGACATCACCATGTACCGCGCCAAGTCGGCGGGCGGTAACCGCTTCGCCATCGCCGACGCCGAGGCCGACGCCCGTGCCATCACCCGGCACGGGCTGACGACGGCTCTGCCCGCTGCCCTGGACCGCGGCGAATTCTTCATCGAGTACCAGCCGTTGGTGCACCTGGGTGACGGCAGTGTGCACGGTGCGGAGGCGCTCGTGCGCTGGTGTCATCCGCAGCACGGTGTGCTGGGACCCGACCGGTTCATCCCGCTGGCCGAGCACACCGGGCTGATCGTGCCGCTCGGCCGCTGGGTGCTGGAGGAGTCCGTCCACCAGGCCAAGTACTGGACGGAGCGGCACACCGACGGCGGCCCGCTCCGGATCAACGTCAACCTCTCGCCGACGCAGCTGCACCACCCGAGGCTGGTCGCCGAGACCGTCGACGTCCTGGAACGCTCCGGACTGGATCCGGGCGCGCTGTGCCTGGAGGTGACCGAGTCGGCGCTGATCGGTGCCGACGACGATCTGCTCAAGCCGCTGCGGCAGTTGGCGGAGATGGGCGTCGACATCGCCCTGGACGACTTCGGGACCGGCTACTCGAACCTGGCGAACCTGCGCCGTCTGCCCGTGAGCGTGCTGAAGCTGGATCGTTCCTTCACGCAGGGCATGCAGCACCATCCGGCCGACCCGGTCGACCTGAAGATCGTCGAGGGGATCGTCTCGCTCGCCCACAGCCTGGACCTCGCGGTCACCGTGGAGGGCGTGGAGACCGGAGCCCAGGCCGAGCAGCTGCGGCAGCTGGGCTGCGACACGGCTCAGGGCTGGTACTACGCGCGACCGGGGGCACCGGACCGCATCCATTCCCTGCTGCTGGCGGACGCGGTCTGAGGTCCTCTTCCTCAACCGCCCTACGCGGTCCGGCCCTTCGTCCTCAACCGCCGGACGGGCCGGATCCGCCGGCGGTTGAGGACGCGGCGGGCGGCGCTGCCGTGTTCGGTCCGCCCGCGGCTCCGGGCCCGGTGGCACCCATGGCCAGGAGTACCCGCTGCAGTTCCCGTGCCGCCCGCGGCGGCGCGACGTCGCTGCGGTGCGCGAGCGCGATGGTGCGCCGGAGGCCGGGCGAGGCCAGCGGTGTCGTCCGCAGATCGCGGCCGGCCCGTACGGCGACCATGCGGGGGACCACAGCGATCCCGAGCCCCGCCCGTACGAAGCCCAGCACGGCGTCCATCTCGCCGCCCTCCACCGTGAACGACGGCTCGAAGCCCTCCGCGCGGCAGGCGGCCACCGTCAGCTCCCGCAGGTCGTAGCCGTGCCGGAACATCACCATCGGCTCGTCGGCGAGATCCGCGATGCGGACGCTCCCCTCGTGGCCGGGAGCCGGCCGGGCGGGCGACGACAGCACCACCAGATCCTCCTGCAGCAGCTCCACCGTGGTCAGCGCGGGCGACGCGGCGGGCAGCGGCAGCACGAGGAACGCGAGGTCCAGTGCGCCCCGGGCGAGCCCTCGTACGAGGTCGTGGGAGCCGCCCTCCTCGATCAGGAGCTGGACCCCCGGGTGCAGATCGTGGAAGGCGCGCAGCATGTCGGGCAACAGACCCGTGCAGATGCTGGGGGTGGCGCCCAACCTGATCCGCCCCCGGCGCAGCTGCACCAGCTCCTGCACCTCGTGCCGTGCCGTATCGGCGTCCGCCAGGATCCGGCGGGCAAGCGGCAGAAGTGCCTCGCCCGCGTCGGTGAGCGCGATATTGCCCCGGGCGCGGCTGAAGAGCTCGGCACCCAGCTCGTTCTCCAGCGCCTTGATCTGCTGCGAGAGCGACGGCTGCGAGACGTGCACCTCCTCGGCGGCACGGGTGAAGTGCTTCGCCTCGGCGACTGCCACGAAATAGGTGAGCTGCTGGAAGTGCATGGAACCGACGATAGCGGCCTTCATAGGTAATGTCTATGGACATGACTAGTTTCATGTCTTGGACCGATGGTGCCCTTCGGGCCTAGCGTCGTGTCCATGGCATTGGCAACGCGGACGGACCGACGGCCGTCCATGACGCGTACGCTCTGGGACTCGTCCGTCGGCAAGAAGATGATCATGGCTGGGAGCGGCCTGATCATGCTCGGCTATCTGAGCGTCCACATGCTCGGCAACCTGAAGATCTTCTTCGGGGCCGACGAGTTCGACCACTACGCCCACTGGCTCCGGACCCTCGGCGAGCCCTTCCTGCACTACGAGTGGGCCCTGTGGATCATCCGCGTGGTGCTCGTCGCGGCCGTCGTCCTGCACGCCGTCTCCGCGTACCAGCTGAGCCGCCGCGACATCAGGGCGCGCCCGAACGCGTACGTACACAAGAAGGCCCGAGCGAGCTACGCCACCCGCACCATGCGCTGGGGCGGCATCATCCTGGCGCTGTTCATCGTCTGGCACATCCTCGACCTGACGACCGGCACCGTGCACACCGGCGGATTCCAGTCCGGACACCCCTACCAGAACGTGCTCGACACCTTCTCCACCTGGTACGGCAACGTCATCTACATCGTCGCGGTGCTCGCCATGGGCCTGCACGTCCAGCACGGATTCTGGAGCGCGGCGCAGACCCTCGGCGTGGGCAACGCGACCCGCGACCGGGTGCTGAAGACCTTGGCCAACATCTTTGCCGTGGTGCTGACGGTGGGCTTCGTCTCCGTGCCCCTGGCCGTCATGACCGGAGTGGTGAGCTGACATGAAGGACTACACGAACTACGCGACCGGCGAACCCGTCGTCGACACCAAGGCGCCCGAAGGCCCCGTCGCCGAACGCTGGGACACCCGCCGCTTCCAGGCGAAGCTGGTCAACCCGGCCAACCGCCGCAAGCACACCGTCATCGTCGTCGGCACCGGCCTGGCCGGCGGCTCGGCAGGAGCGACCCTTGCCGAACAGGGGTACCACGTCGTCCAGTTCTGCTTCCAGGACTCACCGCGGCGCGCCCACTCCGTCGCCGCGCAGGGCGGTATCAACGCCGCGAAGAACTACCGCAACGACGGGGACTCCGTCCACCGGCTCTTCTACGACACGGTCAAGGGCGGCGACTTCCGCGCCCGCGAGTCCAACGTCCACCGGCTCGCCCAGATCTCCGTCGAGATCATCGACCAGTGCGTCGCCCAGGGTGTGCCCTTCGCACGCGAGTACGGCGGCCTCCTCGACAACCGCTCCTTCGGCGGCGTCCAGGTCTCCCGCACCTTCTACGCCCGCGGCCAGACGGGACAGCAGCTCCTCCTCGGGGCCTACCAGGCGCTGTCCCGCCAGATCGCCGCAGGAAACGTCGAACTGCACGCCCGCACCGAGATGCTCGACCTGATCGTCGTCGACGGGAAGGCCCGCGGCATCGTCGCCCGCGACCTGGTCACGGGAAGGATCGACACCCACTTCGCCGACGCGGTCGTGCTCGCCAGCGGCGGCTACGGCAACGTGTTCTACCTGTCGACCAACGCCATGAACTCCAACGCGACCGCCATCTGGCGCGCCCACCGCCGCGGCGCCTACTTCGCCAACCCCTGCTTCACCCAGATCCACCCCACCTGCATCCCGCGCACCGGTGACCACCAGTCCAAGCTGACGCTGATGAGCGAATCGCTGCGCAACGACGGACGTATCTGGGTCCCGAAGGCCAAGGGCGACGACCGCCCCGCCAACCGGATCCCGGAGGACGAGCGGGACTACTACCTGGAGCGCGTCTACCCGGCCTTCGGCAACCTCGTCCCCCGCGACATCGCCTCACGCGCAGCCAAGAACGTCTGCGACGAGGGCCGCGGAGTCGGTCCCGGCGGGCAGGGCGTCTACCTCGACTTCGCCGAGGCCATCCAGCGGCTGGGCAGGGACAAGGTCGAGGAGAAGTACGGCAACCTCTTCGACATGTACGCGCAGATCACCGCGGAGAACCCCTACGAGACCCCGATGCGGATCTACCCTGCCGTGCACTACACGATGGGCGGGCTCTGGGTCGACTACGACCTGCAGACCACGATCCCCGGCCTCTTCGCGATCGGCGAGGCCAACTTCTCCGATCACGGCGCCAACCGTCTCGGGGCGTCCGCGCTGATGCAGGGCCTCGCCGACGGCTACTTCGTCCTGCCGTCGACCATCAACGACTACCTGGCCCGCCACCCGCACGCGGAGGAGATCCAGGCCGACCACCCGGCGGTCACCGAAGCCGTTGCGGAGACCGAGGACAGGCTGAACCTGCTCCTCGCCGTCGACGGCGACCGCACCCCCGACTCCTTCCACCGGGAGATCGGCGAACTCATGTGGGAGTTCTGCGGCATGGCCCGCACCGAGGAGGGGCTGCGCAAGGCGCTGGACCGCATCCCGGAGATCCGGGAGGAGTTCTGGCGCCGCATCAAGGTGCCGGGAACAGGCGAACAGTTCAACCAGTCGCTGGAGAAGGCCAACCGCGTCGTCGACTACCTGGAGCTCGCCGAGCTCATGTGCCTCGACGCCCTGCACCGCGCCGAATCCTGCGGCGGCCACTTCCGCGAGGAGTCACAGACCCCGGAAGGCGAAGCCGCCCGCCGGGACGAGGAGTTCTCCTACGCCGCCGCCTGGGAGTTCGACGCCACCGGCGACGCCCCCGTCCTGCACAAGGAAGACCTCGTCTTCGAGTACGTCCACCCCACCCAGCGGAGCTACGCATGAAGCTCACCCTGCGCGTCTGGCGCCAGCAGAACGCCGAGGCGCCCGGCGCCATGGCCACCTACGAAGTCGACGGCATCTCGCAGGACATGTCGTTCCTGGAGATGCTCGACACCCTCAACGAGGAACTCATCCTCGGCGGGGACGAGCCCGTCGCCTTCGACCACGACTGCCGCGAAGGCATCTGCGGCGCCTGCAGCCTCGTCATCAACGGTGACGCCCACGGCCCGGAACGCACCACCACCTGCCAGCTCCACATGCGCTCCTTCCAGGACGGCGACACGATCGACATCGAGCCGTGGCGCGCCTCCGCCTTCCCGGTCGTCAAGGACCTGGTCGTGGACCGTTCGGCCTTCGACCGCATCATCCAGTCCGGCGGATACATCTCCGCCCCGACCGGTACGGCACCGGACGCGCACGCCACCCCCGTACCCAAGCCGGATGCCGACTTCGCCTTCGAGCACGCCGAGTGCATCGGCTGCGGGGCCTGCGTCGCGGCCTGCCCCAACGGATCCGCGATGCTCTTCACCTCGGCGAAGATCAACCATCTCAACGTGCTCCCGCAGGGCGCACCCGAGCGCGAGACCCGGGTGCTCGACATGGTCGCCACCATGGACGAGGAGGGCTTCGGTGGCTGCACCCTGACCGGCGAGTGCGCCACGGCCTGCCCCAAGGGCATTCCGCTGCCCTCGATCGCGGCCATGAACAAGGAGTGGCTCCGGGCCACCCGCAAGGTACGCCGCTGACCCGTACACGGCTCTGCCGGTGGTCCTCCCCGTACATGTCGACCAGGGGAGGGCCACCGGCAGTGAAGCGTGGCTCTAGACCATCGGGTCCATTCCGCGATCCCGCATGCTGCTCTCCTGCTCGCTCTGCTCCTGCAGGCGGCGGGCCTTGTCCTGGAGCCGTTGGCGCTGCTCGGGGTCGGAGGCGCGCTCCGCGGCTTCCTTCAGTTCCTGCGCCTTGGCACGCAGCTGCTGGGCGCGGCCGCCGGATTCACCTGCAACGCTCATGATCACTCCTGAATCGGTGGGGGAGCGGACAGGATCAGCGAATCAGCGCACTGCCGGATCTGCATCTCGGGACCGGACCCGCTTTCCTCCGAGGGCCGCTCGTCGATGGACGAGGAGCGGCCGCGCAATGCTGTCGGCTCAGGAACCCACTGCTGCGAGTCCTTTGTCGACCTCGTGGAGGAAGTCCGGAAGGTCGTCCGGGGTACGCGAGGTGATCAGGAGCCGGCCGCCGGTGTCGTCGCTGACGACCGGTTCGTCGACCCAGTTGCCGCCCGCGTTGCGGATGTCCGTCCGCAGCGAGGCGTACGAGGTGAGGGTCTTGTTCTCGACGACTCCCGCCTCGAGGAGCACCCATGGTCCGTGACAGATGGCCGCCACCGGGCGGCCCGACGACGTGAACGAGCGGACGAGGTCCACGGCGGGCTCCAGCAGCCGCAGCGAGTCGGCGTTGAGTGTTCCGCCGGGGACGAGCAGCAGGTCGTAGCCGGCCGGACCGGCACCGGTCAGTGTCAGGGAGGGCCGCACGTTCTCCCCGGGGTCCCTGTCGCCGACGAGCGTCCGGACGACGTCCAGGGACTCGGCGGCGATGTCCACGGCGGCTCCGCGGTCGCGCAGATGCCGCACGGGCAGCACGAGTTCGTCCTGTTCGACGCCGTAGTTGGTCACGATCACGAGCACTCGGCGCCCGCTGAGGTCGTCGTCCGTCATGCTCCTGTCCTTCCGTCGCGTCTTCTAGGGTGAGCGGGTGAATGACGATGCCCGGCCGCTGGCCGTATTCGACCTGGACGGGACGCTCGCGGACAGCGGCCACCGACAGCACTTCCTCGAAGGGGCCCGGCGCGACTGGGGAGGGTTCTTCGCCGCGGCGGTCGACGACCCCCCGTTGGAGGAGGGCGTGAGCCTGGCGCTGTCGAGCGCCGAGGAGTGCGAGGTCGTGTACCTCACCGGCCGCCCGGAACGGTGCAGGCGGGACACCCTGGCGTGGCTGGAGCGGCAGGGGCTGCCGCGGGGCCACGTGCACATGCGGCGCAACGACGACAGGCGGCCGGCCCGCCGCACCAAGCTGGAGATCCTGAAGCGGCTGGGCCGGGGGCGTGAGGTGCGGGTCCTCGTCGACGACGACGAACTGGTCTGCGATGCGGCCGAACTGGCGGGATTCGCGGTGGTACGTGCCCGTTGGGCCGTGCCGTCGTCGTCGCTCAAGGACGCGCAGGAGCGCGAGGGCCGTACCTGATCACGCCTTCCCGTCGAGACGGAAGCCGACCTTGAGGCCCACCTGGTAGTGGGCGATCCGGCCGTTCTCGATGTGTCCGCGCACCTGTGTCATCTCGAACCAGTCGAGATTGTGCAACGTTTCGGAAGCTCTTGCGACGCCGTTACGGATCGCCGCATCGAGGCCCTCCTCGGAGGTTCCTACGATCTCGGTGACTCGATAGGTGTGATTAGACATCTAATGTCTCCTTTCCTGGTTCCACGGTGCCTCACTCCGCGGCGACGCGCGAGGGATCGCGGTCGTCGCACTCCCGGGGGCAGGGCCCTTGACCCGCCGATTGGTCCATACCAAACTCCGAGTCATAACCCGTGCGAGCGCCGCCCGCAGTCCCCCCACCCGGGTCCTGTTTCGTCGTGCCGTTCCGCAGAAGGTGACCCTCGTGAAATTCCGCAAACTGGCCGGAGCCGTCGCGCTCGTCTCCTCCGTCGCGCTGGGTGGCTGCGGCTACCTGCCCGGCGGGGGTCCCGACAGTCGCACGGTGACCGTCTGGCTGATGCAGGACAGCGCTTCCCAGGGCTTCCTGGACCGCTTCACGGAGTCGTACGAGGAGGAGAACCCCGACATCGAGCTGGAGTTCGTCATCCAGGAGTGGGGCGGCATCGGCGCCAAGGTCCTGGAAGCACTCGACAGCGAGGACGCCCCGGACGTCATCGAGGTCGGCAACACCCAGGTCGCGCAGTACGCGGAGAGCGGTGGACTGCGCGACCTCACCCTCGAGTCCATGCGTGACCTGGGCAGCGAGGACTGGCTACCGGGCCTGGCTGAACCGGGCAGCATCAGCGGTCAGCAGTACGGAATCCCCTGGTACGCGGCCAACCGTGTCGTCATCTACAACAAGGACCTCTTCGCCCAGGCGGGTGTCACGGCGCTGCCCAAGACACGTGAGGAATGGATCGCGACCAGCGAGAAGCTCGACAGCGACGGCCGGCAGGGCATCTACCTCGCGGGCCAGAACTGGTACGTCCTCGCCGGATTCATCTGGGACGAGGGCGGTGAACTCGCTGACGAGAACGGCGGGGACTGGGAGGGTGCGCTCGGCTCGCCCGCCGCCCTGAGGGGGATGGACTTCTACAAGGAGCTCCAGGCACTCGGCGACGGGCCCAAGGACGCCGACGAGCAGACACCCCCGCAGACCGACGTGTTCGCCAAGGGCGACGTCGGCCAGATCATCTCCGTACCGGGAAGTGCCGCCCTCATCGAGCAGGCGAATCCGGACCTCAAGGGCAAGCTCGGCTACTTCCCCATACCGGGCAAGACCGCGAAGAACCCTGGCGCCGTCTTCACCGGCGGGTCGGACCTGATCGTGCCGGGCAAGGCCGACGAGCGCGCCGCGGGCATCGACGTCATCTCGGCCCTGGCGAGCGCGAAGTGGCAGACGGATCTTGCCAGGACGATGAGCTACGTGCCCAACAAGCCCGCTCTCGCCCGGGTCATCGAGGGCCAGGAAGGAACGGCCGCGATGGCCGAGGGGGCGACCCAGGGCCGTGCCACACCCAACTCCCCCCACTGGGCCGCCGTCGAGGCCGAGAACCCCATCAAGCCGTACATGACCGCGGTGCTGCTGGGCGGCAATCCGGCGAGGGAAGCGAAGGCGGCGTCGGAACGCATCACCGCGAAGCTCACCACCGGCTGACAGAGGCCCGGGAGCGACGGCCGAATCCGGCCCCCGGGATTCAGCCGTCGCACATCCCGGCTCTCCGTAGCGGTCATGTCAAGTCCAGTCGGTCACGGAAGAAGTAAGGGGCCGGGCCGTCGCACTCCAGCGGAAGCCCGGCAGCCGCCCTGCTGATCCGTCCCCGGAGACTGCCATGACCGTGCTGCCCCTGCCCCTGCCCCTGCCCCTGCCCCTCGCCCCGCCCGTTCCCGTCCCCGCTGCGGCCGTCCCTCCGCAGGGCGGGGCTCCTACCGAACCCTCGGGGTACCGGGTTTCGCTCGCCACCTGCGAGGACGACGTACGCGCCGCCCAGCGCCTGCGCCATCAGGTCTTCGCCGGTGAGCTCGGCGCTCGGCTCGACGGCCCCGAGCCCGGCCTGGACAGTGACGCCTTCGACGTCCACTGCGATCACCTGCTGGTGCGCGAGGCGGCCACCGGGGACGTCGTCGCCACCTACCGGCTTCTGCCGCCCGAAGGGGCGGCGCGGGCCAGCGGGCTGTACGCGGAGAGCGAGTTCGACCTCAGCCGGCTCGGACCGATACGCGACGACCTGGTCGAGGTCGGCCGTTCGTGTGTCCACCCTGCCCACCGCGACGGCGCGGTGATCGCGCTGATCTGGGCCGGCCTCGCCCGCTACATGGAGCGCACGGGCCACACCTGGCTGGCCGGCTGCTGCTCCGTACCCCTCGCCGACGGCGGCGCGCTGGCGGCCAGGAGCTGGGACACCGTACGCACCCACAACCTGGCCCCGGAGAAGTACTGGGTCACTCCCCACCGCCTCTGGGACACCTCAGGACACCCCGCAGGGGGCTCGGCGGGCCGGGCCGCCCTGCCGCCCCTGCTGCGCGGCTATCTGCGCCTCGGCGCCTGGGTCTGCGGAGCCCCCGCCCACGACCCGGACTTCGACGTCGCCGACCTCTACGTCCTGCTCTCGATGCGCCGGACCGACCCGCGCTACCTGCGCCACTTCCTTTCGCTCGCCCCCCTGCGATGAGCGCCTGGCTGCCCATGGCCCCGTGCACCCCGTACGACTGCGCGGGACACCTGGGCGAGCGGCGTGCCCCGCTGCCCGCCGTGGCCCTGCTGCTCGCCGGGTGCACGCTCACCCTGCTCGGGGTGCTCTGCGTACCGGGCGTGCTGCTCCTGGGCCCGGCGGGCCGAGACCGGCTGGTCCGCCGGTGGGCGTACTGGGTGGTGCGGGCCTTCGGCGTACGCGTACGCGTCACCGGCCGGCCGGGGACGGCGGCCCGCCCGCCGGAGGGGGAGCTCGTGGTCGCCAACCACGTCTCCTGGCTGGACATCCCGCTCGTCGCCGCCGTCTTCCCGGCCCGGACGGTCGCCAAGAGCGAGATCCGGAACTGGCCGCTGCTCGGATCGCTCGCCGCCCTCGGCGGCACGCTGTTCATCGAACGGGACCGGTTGCGGGCCCTGCCCGCCGCAGTGGGGTCCCTGGCCGCGGCACTGGGATCAGGATCACGGGTCGCCGTCTTCCCGCAGGGCAGCACCTGGTGCGGCCGCAGCACCGGCGGCCGCTTCCGGCCCGCCGCGTTCCAGGCGGCGATCGACGCGGGCGCCGCGGTCCGGCCGGTGCGCATCCGGTACCGGACCGCGGACCTGAGCGCCGCAGGTGCCGCGGCGTTCGTCGGGGACGATCCCCTCGCCGCGTCGCTCTGGAGGGTGGTCACGGCCGCCGGGCTCACGGCCGAGATCAGCGTCCTCGCGCCGATCCCGGCCGGCAGTGAGCCCGACAGACGTTCACTCGCGCGGGCCGCTCAGTCGGCCGTCGCCAGCGACAGCGCGAACCGGCCCGCGGAGTCCGTCCACCACTGAGCCAGCCGCAGCCCCGCCGCGGCCAGTTCGTCCCGTACCCCCTCCTTGCGGAACTTCGCCGAGACCTCCGTACGCAGCTCCTCACCCTCCTCGAACGACACCTCCAGATCCAGCTCCCGGATCTTCACGGTCTGGGCCCGCCGTGAGCGCAGCCGCATCTCGATCCACTCGTGCTCCGGGTTCCACACGGCCACATGGTCGAAGTCGTCGAGCTGGAAATCCGCTCCCAGCTCACGGTCCACCACCGTCAGGACGTTCTTGTTGAACGCGGCCGTCACCCCGGCCGCGTCGTCGTACGCCGCGACGAGCGTGGCCTCGTCCTTGACCAGGTCCGTACCGAGCAGCAGGCTGTCGCCGGGCGCCAGGCGTGCCCGTACGGACGTCAGGAACTCCGCGCGCTCCTGGGGCAGCAGATTGCCCAGCGTGCCGCCCAGGAAGGCCACCAGCCGCGGCCCGGGGCTGTCGGGCAGGTCCAGGGCGTGGGTGAAGTCGGCGATGAGGGCGTGCACGGAGAGTCCGGGACGCTCGGCCAGAAGCGCCTCGGCCGCGCCCTTCAGGGCGCTCTCGCTGACATCGACGGGTACGTAGGTGTGCAGCTCGGGCAGTGCGTCCAGCAGATGCCTGGTCTTCTCCGAGGAGCCGGATCCCAGCTCGATCAGGGTCCGCGCCCCGGACGCCGCCGCGATGTCCGCGGAGTGCGCGACCAGGATCTCCCGTTCGGCACGGGTCGGGTAGTACTCGGCCAGGCGGGTGATCTCCTCGAACAGGTCACTGCCGTGCGCGTCGTAGAACCATTTGGGTGGCAGCGTCTTCGGGTGCCGGGTCAGACCGCTCAGCACGTCGGCGCGCAGCGCCGCGTCCGTCGCGTCCAGCGGCAGGGTGCGGGTCAGCAGAAAGGGACTCACTCAGTGGGCTCCTTGAGCGGGGTGAGTAGAACGTCGGTGCGGGTCGCGGCCAGCAGAGTGCGGTCGGGGACCTCGCGCCAGTACGGATCGTCGTCGTACGGTTCCGAGGCCACGACCATGCGGCGGCCCGGTTCGTCGAGATACCAGAGCGAGTCGCCCCACGCGGTCGCCACGATCGTGGAGCCGTCGGTGAGCAGCAGGTTGAGGCGCGAACCCGGGGCGGCCGAGGCGATGTCGACAACGGTGTCGGCGACCGCCTGCGGTATCTCGTCGCCGGCGGCTATCCGGTGGAGGATCAGCGCCCAGATCAGCGCCGAGTCGGTCCGTGCCTCCAGCGCGAGCAGCTCCGCGGGCGGCAGGGCGCCGGCCAGCGGTGCGAGGGAGTCCGGCCAGCCCTTCACCGCCCCGTTGTGGCTGAACAGCAGGCGCCCGGCGGCGAACGGTGCGGCGGCCGCCTCGCCGTCCGCGCCCGCCCGCGTCGCGTCACGGACCGCGGCGAGGAGTGCCGTACTGCGCACCACGCGGGCCAGATCGGCGAATGTCTCGTCGCCCCAGATGGGCCCCCGGCGGCGGTAGCGCCCCGGAGCGGGATCGCCGTCCGCGTACCAGCCGACCCCGAAGCCGTCGGCGTTGACCGTGCCGTACTTCTGGCGGCGCGGCTCCCACGACTGGCGTACGAGCGAGTGCGCCGGGGCCACGAGCACGTCGCCCAGAAGCATCGGAGGCGACCCCAGACAGGCAAGGTGACGGCACATCAGACATCCCTCGCAGTGCGGAAGCCGGAGAAGATCTGGCGCCGCACCGGAAGGTCCCAGTTGCGGAACGTGCCGCGGCAGGCCACCGGGTCCACGGCGAACGAACCGCCGCGCAGCACCTTGTGATCGGGTCCGAAGAACACCTCGGAGTACTCCCGGTACGGGAACGGCGCGAAGCCCGGATAGGGCAGGAAGTCGCTCGACGTCCACTCCCACACGTCGCCCATCAGCTGCCCGGCGCCCGACGGGGCACGGCCGGCCGCGTACGCACCCGCGGCGGCGGGGCGCAGGTGGCGCTGGCCCAGATTCGCCCGCTCGGGTGACGGGTCCTCGTCCCCCCAGGGATAGCGCAGCGAACGTCCGGAGACGGGATCGTGACGGGCCGCCTTCTCCCACTCGGGCTCCGTCGGCAGCCGCCGGCCCGCCCAGCGGGCGTACGCGTCCGCCTCGTACCAGCTGACGTGGAGAACCGGCTCGTCCGGCTCCACCGGCTCGGTCACCCCGAAGCGCCTGCGCAGCCACTGTCCTGCGTCGCGATGCCAGAACAGGGGTGCGGTGAGACCGTGTTCCCGGACCATGGCCCAGCCCCGGGGGTCCCACCAGCGCACCTCCGTGTACCCGCCGTCATCGATGAAGCGCTGGTAGGCGCCGCAGGTGACCGGCGCGGTGTCGATGAGGAAGGCCGCGACCTCTCGCCGGTGCGCGGGCCGCTCGTTGTCCAGCGCCCAGGGCTCGGTCGACGTGCCCATGGTGAAGGGGCCCCCGGGGACGAGGACCTCGGCCGGCCGGGACACCGCATCGGTGGGCTCCGGCGGCTCCGGCGCGTCGAGCACCGCAGGCCCGGAGCGCAGTTGATGGGTGATCAGCATCGTTTCGTCGTGCTGCTGTTCGTGCTGGGCGATCATGCCGAAGGCGAAGCCCGACTGTTCGAGGCGCCGGCCGCCGCCGTGCAGCGGCGCACCGTCGAGGATGTCCAGGGCCCGCCCACGTACGTCGGCGGCATAGGTCCTCGCCTCCGCGGGCGCCAGAAGGGGCAGTGAGGGCCTGCTCGCGCGGGAATGCTCGAAGGCGTCGTACAGGCCGTCGATCTCCGGGCGCAACGCCTCACGGCCGCCCACGGCGCGCAGCAGCCACAACTCCTCCTGATTCCCGATGTGTGCCAGGTCCCAGACCAGGGGCGACATCAGCGGGGAGTGCTGGGCGGTGAGTTCGTGGTCGTCGACGCTGTCGGTGAGCAGCGCGGTGCGCTCGCGGGCCGTGAGGAGCGCGGCCAGGGCGCGCTCGCGCAGGACCTCCGGGTCGAGGCCGGGTTCGGCGGGAGACGCAGCTGTGCCGGTCATCGGGCCGTGCCCCTTCCGTGCCGCGGGGCGGATCCCGTACCGGACCGCGCCGCTGCCGGGGCGAGCAGGTCGTCGGCCGGACATCGGCCCCGGGCCACGTACCGGTCGTGGAAGGCGGCGACGGTGTTCTGCACATGGTCGCTCGCCCCGATCCTGGGCAGCGCCTCCATGGCGGCCGCGAAGCAGGCGGCGGCCGCCGAGGCCAGTTCCGGATCGCTCAGCCCGTCACGGGCGGCGGCTGTCCAGAGGGGATTGCGGGGTGCGGCCAGCGGGCCGGCTGTCTCGGCCAGGGGCTTGACGGTGCGGTACACGGTTTCGGCTGCCTCCGGGTCGTCGAACATGGCGGTCGTCACGGCCAGCGGCACCAGCCAGCCGTCGGTGCCGGACTGGGCGTCGATCATGCGCAGTTCCAGGTGCCCGCGCGGGCGTACCGGCGGGAAGAGCGTCGTGACGTGGTAGTCGAGGTCGGCCCGCACCGGAGGCCGTGGCCCGTCACCCCGGATCCAGTCCCTGAGCGTCAGCCCGTCCGGTACGGCCCACGGGGCATCGCCGTCGCGGATGCACATCACCGGCGTGTCCAGGGCATGCGCCGCCCAGGCGTCGCGGGGCGCGAGACGGCCGCTCGGCGCCAGCGTCCGCGCCGGATCGAGGTCCGCCCACAGCGACTGCCGTGTCGAGCGCCAGCCCGAACGCCGCCCCTCCCGGAACGGCGAATTGGCGAACGCCGCGACGAGGACCGCACCCAGCAGGTGCCCGAGCTGCCAGCGCCGCCCGTAGCCCAGCGGTCCCGGCTCCTCCTCACCGGCATCCAGGCAGACCTGGATGGACGCGGACGTGCACATCATGGCGCGACCGGCGGTCCCGGACCGGTCCAGGGCGGTCTCCATGGCCGCGTAACGGGGCTCCTGCAGCAGACGGCGGGGAGGATGCCACGGATCCACGCCGAGACCGACCGGTGCGAGGCCGGACCGGCCGAGGATGTCGCGCACGGTCCTCATGTCGGCTGCGGTCCGGTCGATGCACTCCATGAGGGAGGCGGCGGGCTGTGAGCTGAGCTCCAGCTGACCGCCCGGTTCGAAGGTCAGGGCCGCATCGAGCGGAGTGGCGCGCACAGCGTCCGCGGCGGCGGCGAGCCGGTCGTGGGAGACGGGCACTTCGGGATACTCACGGTCGTGAATGAGCCATTCGAGTTCCACACCGACCGTCCGGGGCGGTCCTGTCTTGAAACATATGCCGCGCAGCAGATCCTCCGCCTCGTCCTCGCCGAGGAGATCCGCGTCAACGGGCGAACTGTGATCGCCGGGTGTGTCCGGGGGCATGCTTGGCCTCCTTTTGGGGTGCTTCCCTCCCACCCAAACCCTTACCGAGAGTTCGCACAAGGGTGCCCCTGTGGGACGGAAAACCGGTTGCGTCCATGCCGCCCGGGCATCCAGCATGCCCCGTATGCACCACACGGGGGCGCGCCCATGAGCGCACGACTGCGCGGCATCGCGCGCGAGACCGAGGCCATCGTCACGGCCGGGCACTACCTCGCGCCCGACGGGCGCGAGGTGAGCATCGAGCGTGCCCTGACGGCCGCACTGTCCGGCACCAGGCTGTACGGCCCGGAGCCGGTGCCGGTCGCCGTCCTGGACACCGACCGCACCCCGTCCTTCGAGGTCACCGACGAGAGCAGCCTGCAGGCGGCGCACCGGATGACCGCCGGGTCGACGGCCCGGGTCGCCGTCCTGAACTACGCCTCCGCCCGCAATCCGGGCGGCGGCTACCTGAACGGGGCGCAGGCTCAGGAAGAGGCCCTGTGCCGTGGCTCCGCGCTCCATGCCACGCTGCTGCGCGCCCCCGAGTACTACGCCCACCACCGCGCGGAACGCAGTGCCTTCTACACCGACCGGGTCATTCACTCACCGGGTGTGCCGGTCTTCCGCGACGACCGGGGGAGGCCCCTCGCCGCCCCGTACACCGTGGGCTTCCTGACCTCTCCCGCGCCCAACGCCGGAGTGATCCGCAGGCAGACTCCCGCGGAGGCCCACCGGATACCGGCCGCGCTCGCGAGCCGCGCCGAACGGGTGCTCGAAGTGGCTGCCGTCCGCGGCTACCGCAGGCTGGTCCTCGGCGCCTGGGGGTGCGGGGTCTTCCAGAACGACCCGGCCGAGGTGGCGGGCGCCTTCCGCGCCCTTCTCGCCGACGGCGGACGGTTCGCGGGCCACTTCGAACAGATCGTCTTCGGCATCCTGGACCGCAGTCCCGAATCCCGGGTCCGGGCGGCCTTCACCCGGGTGTTCGCCGGTCAGCTCCAGCCGTAGCGCTCCCGCAGCCGCACCACGACCAGGTCGAACCTGTCCCGGTCCAGGGCGCACGCCTCACGGCGCATGCCGTCCTCGTCGACCCTCAGCACCCGGTCCAGATCGACCCAGGACGGCCGTCCCGAGCTGTCCCACGGGCCGGCGCCCAGGGCGACCCACTCGTGATCCCTGTCGTGCTGCTTGCTGGACAACTGCACGGCGAGCAGAGTGCCCTCCTGCTCCCGGGCCACGACCAGAACCGGCCGGTCCTTGCCCCGCCCGTCGTTCTCCTCGAACGGCACCCACGTCCAGACGATCTCTCCGGGGTCGGGATCGCCGTCACGGTTCGGCGCGTACGAGGTGCGGACCGGCCCCACGTCGCGGGGGTCGGCCTCCGCCGTGGCGGCCGGACCACTGCGCCCGGGGAAGTCGGAGGAACTGTCACTGCTGTAGTTGGTGTGCTGGAACGTCATCGCAACACCGTAGAACCTGTACGGCCCAATCCGTGGAGCGGGTCCGTGAAACGGGGTTCAGGCTCGACCTCATGATCACCCCCGTCCTCACCGCACACCTGGCCCGCGCCGTATCGGTCGCCGGGCTCCTCGCAGCGACCCTGCTGCCCACCGCTTCTGCCACGGCGTCAGCCCCCGTCCCCGATCCGCCACCCGCCACGGCCCAGGGGCTGTCCGGCGGTCCCACGACACCGCCTCCCCGCACGGTGTCGGCGTGGCTGCCCTACTGGGACCAGGAAGGCGCGTACCAGGACGCCCTGCTCCACGCCGACCAACTGCACACCGTCAGCCCGTTCTGGTACCAGGCCGTATCGGCCGGCCGGATCGACGCGCACCCCGGCGCGGGCGAGCGACGGATCATCGACGGACTGCACCGCGCCGGAGCGAAGGTCGTCCCCACGGTCATGGAGACGATGGAGTCCGGTGCCCTCGCGGCGATCCTCACCAGCTCCGCCCGGCGCACCGAGCACGCCGACGCGCTGATGCGCACCGTCGCCACCCGTGACTACGACGGCCTCGACCTGGACTACGAATCCATCGCCGCCACGGGCGACGCCACGTACGCCGCCGTACGCGACGGGTTCACCGCGCTGGCGACCGACCTCTGCCGGCGGCTCCAGGGCCTCGGCAAACAGTGTGTGATCACCGTGTTCCCCAAGACCGCGACCACCGGCCGCATCTGGGACTACGCCGCCCTCGGCCGCGTGGCCGACCGGATCCGGATCATGGGCTACAACCTCCACTGGTCGGGCGGCGACCCCGGACCGCTCGCCGACACACGCTGGTACGAGGACATCCTCACCCGCGCCACCGCCCTCGTCCCGGCGGCCAAACTCGAGATGGGGCTCCCCGCCTACGGCTGGGACTGGCCCGCGGACAGCGACAGCACGTCAGCGACGAAGCACGTCACCTGGAAGGAGGCCGAGGCGCTGCGCAAGCAACAGGGCGCGCCCTACCGGCTCGACGAGGTCTCGGGAACGCCGTACTTCACCTACGAGGACGGCACGGAGCTCCGTGAGGTCTGGTACCAGGACGCCCGCGGCGTCGCCACGCACCTGCCGGTCCTGCGCCGGCACGGCGTGACCAACACCGTGCTGTGGGCACTCAATTTCGAGGACCCCGAGCTCTGGCCGGTACTCGCCGGCGGGTGAACCCGGCCGCCCGGTCCCGCCGGTGGGTCCGGTGCCCCCGGGCCACCGGCGGGACCGGCGGGTCTGGAAGACTGCCCGACGCCATGAGCCAGTTACCCGAGCAGCCCGCCGACATCTCCGTACCGACCAGCGCCGACGTGGCGCGCCTCGCCGGAGTCTCCCGGGCCACCGTGTCCTACGTACTGAACAACAACTCGACCGTACGGATCAGCGAACCCACCCGCCGACGGGTCAGGGAAGCGGCCTCCGACCTCGGCTACGTCCCGCACGCCGCTGCCCGCAGCCTGCGCGCCGGCCACACCAGGATGGTGCTGCTGGCCGCCGCGCACGTGCCGGCCGGGCCACTCCACCAGCGCTTCTACCAGGATCTCCAGACGGATCTGCGCCGTCTCGACTACACCGTCGTCCAGTACGGCAGCGTCGGCCTCGACGCCGACGAGGCGGTCAGGGCGTGGGCGGAGCTCCGCCCCGTCGCGGTCGTCTCACCGGGCGGCATCACCCTCACCCCGCAGGGCATAGGGGTGCTCACCCGCTCCGGCGCCAAAGCGGTGATCACGCTCGGACCGCAGCCCGTGGACGGTGCCCACGCACTCGTCATGGACCAGCGCCAGGTCGGCGGCTGCGCAGCCACACACCTGCTGTCCCGCGGCCGCCGCCGGATCGGGGTCGTCATGCCCCAGGACCCCGGTCTCGCGATGTTCTCCGAACCACGGCTGGCCGGCGCGCTCCGTGCGGTGGAGCAGTCCGGGACCGATGCCCGGATCCAGCCGTTGCCGTTGCGGTACGAGGAGGAGTCGGCCGGGGAGCTGGCCGGCCGGTGGCGGGCACTGGGCCTGGACGCCGTCTTCGCGTACAACGACGAATACGCCATGCTCCTGACGCGGGCCTTGCAGGACGCCGGAGTCCAGGTGCCGACGGAGACGGCCGTCATCGGTGCCGACGACCTGATGCTCGGCAGGCTCCTGCGGCCCCGTCTCAGCAGCGTCAGGATGGAACTGGCGACCGCCCAGCCACTGGCGGAGATGATCGACCGCCTCGTGCAGCACCCCGGCGGCGCGCCCGAGCGTCACGACCTGCTGCGGGCCCGTGCCGTGGCCCGCGAGTCGAGCTGAACGGGCCGTGAGCGGTGTCACGACATGCGCAGCCGACGGCAGATGTCTAGCGTCTTCGGCATGAGCCATCCGCAGAGCTACGAGATCCTGCTGGTCCCGGAATTCAAGGACTCCACCGGCGCCCCCACGCCCGGTGCCGCCATTCGCTCCGCGGTCGTGGCGGCCACGGGGGAAACGGGGGCGTCGGGCTACCCGCGCTACGCGGGGGACGGCATGGAGGCGGACATCGACCCGGCGACGCACACCGTGGAGGCCCTGCTGGTGGACGGGGCGGAACTGGACTACGGCCTCACGGTCCGGATCGCGGAGCGCACGGGCGGGGGCGAGGCGGGGGAGACCTGGGCGGAGGCGAGGGTGGAGACCGGCGAACGTACGGAGGAGACAGGCGCGCGGGAGGGAACCGCCGAATCCACCGAGGAGACCGGGGACCGCTGAGCACCGGACCGCGGAGACCAGGGCGCCCCGGCCGCAGTCCTCCTCGGAGCCCGTCGGCCTGCCCATGCGTGAGGGCCCGGCCGTGCCGGCCGGGCCCTCACCACGTCTTCCGCAGATCCGCAGGGACTACGGCTGCTCCTGCTGCGCCTGCTTCTGCTCCTCGACGGACTTCTGCACCTCGTCCATGTCCAGCTTCCGCGCCTGCCCGATGACGTCCTCGAGGGCGGCCTCGGGGAGTGCTCCGGGCTGCGAGAAGACCGCCACGTTGTCGCGCACGATCATCAGAGTGGGAATGGACCGGATCTCGAAGGCCGCCGCCAGCTCCTGCTGCGCCTCCGTGTCGACCTTGGCGAAGACCAGGTCGGGGTGGCGCTCGGACGCCGAGTCGTAGACCGGCGCGAACTGCCGACACGGACCGCACCAGGAAGCCCAGAAGTCGATCAGTAGGAAGTCGTTGTCGGTCACGACCTGATCGAAGTTTTCCTTGGTGAGCTCTACGGTGCTCATACTCTGCTACCTCTTCCTCTGCCCGTTCGGACCTGTCCGGCACAACGGTGACGTCTCTTTCCCTATTCCGCCTGCCCATGTGGCAGCGGCGCACACCCACGACCAGACTGTCCTCATGACTGATGCTGGGGAGAACACCGAGTACGACGTCGTGGTGATCGGGGCCGGTCCCGTGGGGGAGAACGTGGCCGACCGCACCCGCGCCGCCGGGCTGAGCACGGCCGTCGTCGAGTCCGAACTCATCGGCGGTGAATGTTCCTACTGGGCCTGCATGCCGAGCAAGGCGCTTCTCCGCCCCGTCGTCGCCCGCGCCGACGCGCGCCGCGTCCCGGGCCTGAGCGCCGCTGCCGAGGGTCCGCTCGACGCGGAAGCCGTCCTCGCCCACCGTGACGGGATGACCTCCCACTGGAAGGACGACGGCCAGGTCGCGTGGCTGGAGGGCGTCGGCGCGGACATCTACCGGGGCAAGGGCCGGCTGACCGGAACCCGCACCGTGTCCGTGACCGCCCCCGACGGTACGCACAAGCAGCTCACCGCACGGCACGCCGTCGCCGTCTGTACCGGCAGCAGGGCCGTCGTTCCCGCGCTGCCCGGCATCGCGGACGTCCGCCCCTGGACCAGCCGCGAGGCGACCAGCGCCAAGGAGGTGCCCGGCCGCCTCGTGGTCGTCGGCGGCGGCGTGGTCGGCGTCGAGATGGCCACCGTCTGGCAGGGGCTCGGCTCCCAGGTGACGATGCTGATCCGCGGCCGGAAGCTGCTTCCCAAGATGGAGTCGTTCGCGGGTGAACTGGTTGCCGAGGCGCTGACCGAAGCAGGCGCCCGGATCCTCACCGGAGTGTCGGCCACCGCCGCGCGGAGGGCGGGCAAGGACGGCCCCGTGACCGTCGAACTGGACAACGGGGAACAACTGGAGACCGACGAGATCCTCTTCGCCACCGGCCGGGCCCCGCGCACCGACGACGTCGGCCTGGACACGGTGGGACTGAAGCCCGGCTCCTGGCTCGCCGTGGACGACAGCTGCCTGGTCGAGGGAAGCGACTGGCTGTACGCGGTCGGCGACGTCAACCACCGGGCGCTGCTGACGCACCAGGGCAAGTACCAGGCCCGCATCGCGGGCGCCGCGATCGCGGCCCGCGCCCGGAAGACACCGCTCCTGGAAACGGACCCGTGGGGTGCGCACGCGGCCACCGCCGACCACGCCGCGGTTCCCCAGGTCGTCTTCACCGACCCGGAAGCCTGCTCGGTCGGCCTCACCCTCGCGGAGGCGGAAGCGGCCGGCCACCGGGTACGGGCCGTCGACCACGACCTGGCCGCGGTCGCCGGTTCGGGCCTGTACGCCCAGGGGTACAAGGGCCGCGCGCGGATGGTCGTCGATCTGGACCGCGAGATCCTGCTCGGGGTCACCTTCGTCGGACCGGGCATCGGTGAACTCCTGCACTCCGCGACGATCGCCGTCGCCGGCGAGGTTCCCATCGACCGGCTGTGGCACGCGGTCCCCGCCTACCCGACGATCAGCGAGATCTGGCTGCGGCTGCTGGAGACGTACCGCCGTTGAGTACAAACGGTGGAGGCGTGGGGTGCGCAGATGGAGCTGCGAGCCATGCAGCGCCGCAAGCGTGAAGCGACCATCAAGGCCCGGCAGGCCCGCCGGGTGAAGGCCAAGCCCTTCTACGGCTACGAGTACATACGGCTGGCTCCCACGGCGTCCGTGGCCCTCCACGGCCACGCCTCTACCGTCATTTCGGAACGCTGCTCGAAGGATTCTCTCCGACCCCGAACGGATCACGCTGTCTTCGGAGGCGCGGACATCGACCTGCACACGGTGACCAAGAGCCAACTCGTCGACGCCCTCGCCCGGCACGGCCTGTCGTTCGACCGCCACCTGCGGCACATGGACGAGCCCGTCCTGCCCTGGCACACCCTCAACCACGTCCATA
Organism: Streptomyces sp. NPDC005566; assembly: GCF_040605575.1. NCBI lineage: Bacteria > Bacillati > Actinomycetota > Actinomycetes > Kitasatosporales > Streptomycetaceae > Streptomyces > Streptomyces sp. NPDC005566. The sequence continues at coordinate 235,913 of NZ_JBEXDB010000010.1, forward strand.
CCGCTGCCAAGGAACAACTGGCCACCTCCCCCTACGAGCGCGAGAGCACCCGCGGGTGAACGGCTTCCCCCTCCACCCGGGCAAGCACACCCTGCCCGCCGTACCCGCTCGGCCGAACACGCCACGCACGTCCGCACCACCGACCTGGAAGCGGACCTCTCCACGCTCGACGGAGTGGTCCTTCTCCACCAGGGGCGGCTGCTGGCAGACGACCCCCGCGCGGAGGCCGCCCAGCTTCTGCGCGCTGCCCGGCGCCGACTTCTGGACGACGACATCGATGGCGCGATGCTGGAAGCCCGCCGCGCGCTGGAACGGATCAAGGAACGCAGTGGCTGGAAGTGGCCCGGCGGCAAGGACAGGTTGCAGCGCACGCAGGACGAACGCTGGGCCTGGATCCGTTTCGCTGTTGAGGACCAGACAAGCGCAGCGGTGCACAGGGACGCGGTGACGTCGGCGTTCACCTACAGCCGGAACGAGGCGAGAGCGCTGGTTTCCATCGCCGCAGCGCTGTTGACGGTCGTGGACGAACCGCCCGAGCGTTCCGAGCGAGTTCGTCAACCGGCACCGCACACCCGGGCGGCGCCATTCTCGTAGCCGAGCGGGCGAGGCTGTCGAGGTCGGCGCGGTCGGCATCATGAGGATCGGTTCGCGCAACCCTTGCTCGCTGATCCGGCCGGCATGTGACTCGACGGCCTGTCGGCAACGCGACGCGTAACGGCGATACGTGGCGTACCTGGCTTATATCGCCGTAACGGGCGTGATGTACGTGTCAGTCCACTTCCAGGGCGTCCAGGGCCAGCGTGTGGGCGATCGCGAGACGGCGGTCGATGTCGGGCGCGAGGATCTCAAGTACGTACCGGGTGTGGAGCCCCAGCTTCTTGGTGACGGTCATCAGAAGCTTGCCGCTCTCGGTGTACTTGAAGCGGTACGGCCAGATGAACGGCACGTATTCGAGATACGGCACGAACTCCCAGACGAACCGGACGAAGGCCACCACCCGGCTGCGCTCGCGGCCGGTCAGCTTCATCGTCCCCGGCTGCCGCACCTGCCATGTCCTGCGGAGGAAAGACGCGCCCGCGTCCTCGTAGAACGACCCGAAGGACTGGCCCGAAGCGTCCCGCACGTCGTACATGTAGCCCACTTCGTGGTCGCGGCCCTTGAAGGCGGCGAGAACGGACTTCCTGGACGCGTCCGTATAGACGGTCACCTGCCCCCTGAGCGACAGCCGCTTCTCGCGTGCGTAGGCGACGGGCTCGCCCTCGGAGCCGTCCGGCCGGGCCACGCTCACCACGTACTCGCCGGCCGTGAGGCTCAGTGTCTTCTTGATGACGAAGGTGTCGTGGGACTGGATGTCCGGTGCTTCCGCGGGGGTGGGGGCCAGGGTTGGGGCGGGGGTGGCCTTGGTGAGGCCGACGGCGGCCTTGTCCTGCTCCGCGCCCGTTCCTGTATTCGACTCCGTGCCCGTGCTGTCCATGTGGCATCTCCCGTTGTCCCCGTGTCCCCGTTTCGGTCCGTCCATCGTCGGCCGCACGACCGGCCCGGCGCAGTCTCCGGAAGTCGCGATCCCGGGCGACGAAAGGTGTCGACTTTCGTCGTACGGTGGCACGACGCTCGGCCGATGCGCGCGTTCTTCCGGGGGGCCTACCGTCGGTCCGGTGTATGCGGACAGGGAAGTGGATGTGGATGTGAGGGCGGGTACGGATGTGGGAGATCGACGGGTACGTTCCGCCGGGCTCGCCGTTCGGGGCCTCCGGCGGCGGTTGACCGGCGGTGTGCTCTGGAGCCCCGCCCGCATCGTCGGGGAGGCGGTGCTCGCCGTCACCCTCGCCGGGCTCGCCACGGGCATCGGCGCGTGGGTGGACACGTTCGGGGCGCGGACCGTCCTCCTCGCCGGGGCGATGGCCCTGCTGGCGCCCGCGCGCCACGCGCTGCCCGCGACCGCCCTGATCCTCTCCGCCCCGCTGGCCGGGGGGTGGAATGTCATGGCCTCCGTGCTGCTGGTCTGCGCCGCCTGGTCGGCGGGGCGGCGGATCACGGAACCCTGGCGGGTGGCCGCCGCGTTCGGGGCCGCGTGTGTGCTCCACACCGTCCCGGGCGTGTACCACGACATCACCTCGGGGGCCGCTCCTGTGCTGCCCGTCACCCTCGGGTGGAACGTCGTGACATTCCTGACCCTGGCCGTGGTGCCGGCCCTCGTCGGCCGCTATCGGGACCAACGGCGTCGGCTGCTCGACGCGTTGTGGCAGAACAACGAGCAACTCAGGCGCGAGCAGGCGATGGTGGCCCGCGAGGCGCGGTTGTTGGAGCGCAACCGCATCGCTCATGACATGCACGACAGCCTCGGCCACCAGCTCGCCCTGATCTCCGTGCACGCGGGCGCCCTCCAGGTCGACCCGGAGCTGACCGGGAACCAGCGGGAGGCCGTACGGATCCTCCGGGGTGCCTCCGTCACCGCGATGGCGGAGCTGCGGGCGGCGGTGGGGGTGCTCCACGACGAAGCGGAGTATCGGGAGCAACAGAACGAGCAGCAGTACCAGGGGCATCAGCCCCACCAGGGGAATCAGGGGGAGATTTCCTACCGGGAGTACGGGGAGCACCGGGAACACCAAGGGCGCCGGCGGCAGCCGGTGGGCGGCGGTGCCTCGGTGCCGTACGTGCCCCGTACCACCGCCGCCATCGACGGCCTGGTCGAGTCGTCCCGGGGCGCGGGCACGGCGGTGTCGCTGGACCGGAGCGGTGTCCGGCGGCCGTTGGCGCCCGCCGCCGACCACGAGGCGTACCGCATCGTCCAGGAGGGGCTGACCAACGCCCACAAGCACGCGCCGGGCGCCCCGATACGCCTTGCCCTGCGGTACGAACCGGACAGCCTGGTCGTGGAGGTCACCAACGGGCCCGTGCCGGGCGGAGCACCCGAGGTGCCGCCGGAGATCAGCGGCGGCCAGGGGTTGAAAGGGCTGCGCGAGCGGGTCGGCCGGGTCGGCGGCATGGTGCACACCGGGCCCACCGAGGACGGCGGCTTCCGGATCGCGGGGATGCTGCCGTACGGGGAGGAGAGCAAGGCGGGAAGCGGGGCGGAGGGCCGGGCGGTGAGCCTCGGGGGACACGGGGCGGGGAACGGTGCCCGGGGCGCGGAGCCGTACGGCGCGACCTCCGTCGTACCGGCTGGCGACGTTCGGGGGCAGCGGCGTCCGGGGGCGGTGGGCGACGGTGGAACGGTCATCAACGGGGCCGATCCACAGAGGGAGTTCACCACCACTATGAGTACCAGGAAGAACGTCGCCATCGGCTGCGCCGTCACCGCCGTCGTCCTCGTCGCGGGCGTCATCGGCCTGGGCGTCTGGGGAGTGGGCGTCATGACGGAAGAGGTGAAGAAGGCGGACATCTCGCCGAGCGTCTACGAGGAGGCGAAGGTCGGGGACGCCGAGGCGGACATCCAGGCCAGGCTCCCCGAAGAGGACTCGTGGCTCACCTCGGACCTGGCGGACCAGGGGCCCAAGCTGCCCGAGGGAGCGACGTGCCGACACTTCACCTCCAAGGACGACCGGGGGGTCGACGCCCTCACCGTCTTCCGGTTCTGCTTCCAGGACGGGAAGTTGGTCTCCAAGGAGACGTACAAGGCGAAGTGATGCCGGGCTCCGTGCGGCGGGTCGGCCCGTACAAGGCATGATGGCGGGGCCACTCCGTCCGTTCTCCTTGACTACGTCATGATCGACACCGCGCAGGAGGCTGTGTGATCCGGGTCCTCGTCGCCGACGACGAGCCGCTCATCAGGGCCGGCATCAGAATGATCCTCACCTCGGCCGACGACATCGACGTGGTCGCCGAGGCCGGGGACGGCCGCGAGGCGGTGGAGAAGGCCCGGGGCGGCGGGGTCGACGTGGCGCTGCTGGACATTCAGATGCCGGTGATGGACGGGCTGACGGCGCTGGTCGAGCTCGGCCGCGCCACGCCGAAGGTACGGGTCCTGATCCTCACCACCTTCGGCGAGCGGGACAACGTACTGCGGACGCTGGGCCACGGCGGTGCGGGGTTCCTGCTGAAGGACTCCGCGCCCGGCGAGCTGATCCAGGCGGTGCGGGCCGCGGCGGCGGGCAACGCGTATCTCTCACCCGCAGCCACTCGGCATGTGGCGGACGCGCTCTCCGCCACCGGGGCCACCACGCGCGGGGAGGCCGCGCGGCGCCGGCTCGACGGGCTCACCACCCGGGAGCGCGAGGTGCTGGCGCTGCTCGGGGAGGGGCTCTCCAACGCAGACGCGGGGCGGCGGCTGCATATGAGCGAGGCCACGGTGAAGACGTACGTCAGCCGCATCCTCACCAAGCTCGACTGCGACAACCGAGTCCAGGCCGCCCTACTCGCTCGCGACGCAGGGTTCCAGCCGGGGGGACTTCAGCCGGGCGGGCACTGACCGGACGGAGCTACCAAGCCCGTTGACCAAGGGTGAACGCCGTACGGTGGATTCCCGGACGCTCCTGGACCAAGATCAGACAACTCGTCATGCGTAGGTCTCGGGTTGGGGCTGAGCCGTGTGTGTCCGACTCATCGGCGGCCGGCGCTGTCGACTGCTTCGGTCAGCCCCTGTGCCCCGTTGAGGAGCGAATCATCCAGGAGGTTGAGGATGTCTGAGCGGCGGGGGGCGGTGCCGGCTTGAGCGTAGGCGCGGACCAGTATCTCGCCGATGTGGTGTGCGTCTGCTGCCGCACGGGCGGAGATGCCGAATCTGTCTGCTTCGCCAGCCGGCCTCGGAGCCACCGGTTACCCTTGCCGCTGGACAGTTCCCCATCCTCGCCGTGTACGTGATGCGCAGAATGTCGCCGTACTCGCCAGCGCTGACAGCCACGTGCTCGGGGACCTCGGAAACTTGGCGCCCGCCGGGCTTCAGCCGGCTGATCGGGGGCGTTGGCTGGTGGCGGGATTACTCGGATCCCCCCGTCCCTTGCCCGTGGGAACGACTCAGGACGGAGGGGGCGATGAGCAACCGGACACGGAGGAGACCTAGTTGAACGAGTCCAGCGTGATGTACGCCTGCTGCGGGTCGCCGTCGTGCACGAGCGATTCGTGCGCGCCCACGTCGTCGAAGGCGAAGCCGTAGGCCTTGCCGTCGGCCATCTGGGCGTGGATCTTGGCGGAGTAGTGATTGGTGACCGCGTCCTTGTAGAAGTTCGCGTTGTTCGCGTCGGGCTGGTTGGGGTTGCTCAGCAACGTCGACCGGTTGTAGCCGGCGCACAGTGTGCGGGAGATGGGCCCTCGGACCAGGTCGTTGGGCGCGTCAAGGAGTTTGTAGCAGCCGAAGATGCTGTCCGAGTCAGGCTTCTGGAAGCTGGTGACGACCGCTCCCGAACTGTTGGTGAAGGTCATGGTGTTGCCCTGAACTCGTCCGAAGTACTTCGTGTTCGGCTGGTCCTTGAACGGCTGGACGGTCAGCGTCTGCGAGGAGTACTTACTCCACACCCGGTTGACGTAGTCGTTCATGACAGAGGCCGGTAGCGCCCCGGCTTCGATGCCATGGCCGGGGGCGAGTGCCCGCAGGGTTGTCCCGTCGGAGCGGGTCCTGATGAGCCCGCCCCAGCCGCCGGGCTGGCTGCGCAGGGAGTCGAAGAACGCTTTGTAGCCACCGGGCTTGAGGTGGCCGGTGGTAAGGGTGGTGCCGTTCGGGCGCTTCACTCCGACCGCGTAAGGGGCGGAGAACATGTCGACCTGCGTGCTGTTGATCCACAGGCCGGCGTCGTTGAGCGTGTACTCGGTCCAGTTGAAGAGGATGTTCGCGTTCGGGTCGCTCGGGTTCTGCACCGCGGGCTGCACCAGGCCGCCGGTGGTGAGCTTGAAGACGAGCTTCTGCCCGTAGGAGAAGTAGACCCGGCCGGAGAACTTCGGCATCCGGATCGTCTTCGACTGCCCGTTGGCCGGGCCCGCGATGGACGCGTCGGGAGCGGGCGTCGGGGGGTTGCCGCCGACGGGCCACGGATGGAAGGCGCCGTTCGCGTCGGCCCAGCCCTGGCGCCCGGACGAGAGTTCGGTGCCGATGACGTAGACGTGCACCTGCTCGCCGCGCCCGGAGTTGTTGGTCAGCGTGAGCGGGATGGTCGCGGGGACGGCCGCCGCGTCGGTGGCGGCGGTGACCTGGGTGGCGACGAGACATCCGCCGGCCAGCGCGAGCGCGGCAACCAGGGCGGCGGGCGTGCGGCGGGCCCGGTGCGTACGTGGGGCGGAAGGAAGGTTGGCAGACAAGCTCTACTCCTCATCCGGAAGGCCGTGCTGTGGGGGTAGCCGGTGTGAGACACCCGAGGCGACGCTGAGAGCGCTCTCAGGAGACTTCCTGGAGCGTATCGACCGGTCAGGGACGCGTCAATGTTCTGGTCTGGACCAGAATTCCGTACCCCCGTGGCTGCGGAACAGCGGTGCGGGCCTGGTGCGGTCAAGGCTTCAGTAGTCCGCCCACCCACCAGTCATGCGGATTGTCATCGTTGGCGATATCGCGATCGCGCAGCGACCCTTCGGCGGTGAAGCCGAGTTTCTCGGCGATGGCCCGCGAGCCGGTGTTCCCGGCCGTGGCCCACCACTCGATGCAGTCGCACAGGGCCCGACGCCCGCTCATGCGGTCGGCAGCCTTGCGACTGCCGACCAGGTACCTGGCTGAAGTCTCAGGCCTGGGCAGCCGCTGCGGCGACGATCCAGTTCCTGAACTCGACGGCGTAGTGCCGCAGGTGGTGATCCAGGACCGCGTCCGGACACGAGACGGGGAAGTAGACGCTCAAGTTCGCCGTGAAGCCGTCAGCGGTGTCACCGAACTGGATCAGTGCCCGCCCGACCACGGTGCCGTCGGCCAGAAACAGGTTCGAGGACATCTTGCGGGGAAACTCGGATTCCGGGAGGAGCTCGTCCGCGTCCGAGGCCCAGGCCACCGCGTCCGATCCCCAGCCGCCCATGTAGAAGGAGCAGACGTGGGGGCCGATGTTCTCCACCACGCGTGCGCCGATGTCATCGGTGCCCATCACATAGTGCTCGGGGTGCGAGGCGAGAAGCGCGTGCTCGTCGCCGGCGAACGCCTTGTCCATCCAGGCCAGGAACGCACCCGAGGTGAGGCCCGTCGCCGCGAGTACGGTCGTGCCCCCCTTGAAGCGGCCGTCGGAGGTGCGGGCGCTCTCGCGCAGGAAGGCGTTACCTTCCTCGATGTCCGCGGCGAGGAGGTCGAGCAGGCCCTGGCGGCCCAGTCGCGTCCGGAATCGGTCCAGGGCGCGGCGGGCGTAGAACAGCTCGAAGTCGTCGATGCTCCCACCCGTGGGGCCGGACGCGAGGGTCACGGTCACCGGCGGGTACATCTGGTTGTCGGTCATTTCGCACCTCCATTATTATGCGAATGTGAATTCACATTCGCATAATGAGGATACCCGGAGGCGTGGACCACTTGTCAAAAGGACCTGCTGCGACGCCCACCACTACGATGCTGGACATGACTGAGGAGCCCGACCGCCCACCGAGCTATCGGCAACCCCAGCAGGCACGCAGCGCCGCGACACTGGCTCGCGTCCTGCAGGCCGCCGAGGAGATCGTCGCCTCGTCCGGCCTGGAGGAAATGACGATGACCGGCGTCGCAGAGCGCGCCGGCGTCTCCGTCGGCACGATCTACCGCCGCTTCGAAGACAAGGAACAGCTCACCACCGCCCTGACCGAGCGGATGCTGGAACGCCGCGAGGAGTACATGGCCGAGCGACTGCGCACGGCCGAGCCCTCGCTGACCGGCGTCCTGGACGCCTACGCGCACGCCCTGCTGCAGTCCTTCGCCGACAGCGACAGCCCCTTCCCCGCACTGCTGCGCGCGGGGCGAAGTCAGTCCATGGACCGCGGGGCCCGTACCATCACGGAGATCCACCGTCTCCTGCTCGAAGCAGCGGCCCCCTATGCCGAACAGATCCAGCGCTCCCACCCGCAGGAGGCGCTGGACACCGCGGCCCGCGCCGTCCTGGGTGCCTGCTTCCACAACTCGGTGCGCCCCGACCCCGTCACGGGCGAGACGGCCCGGCGCCGTTATGCCGACGAACTCAGCGACATGGCCATTGCCTACCTCCTCACCCCCGACCGCAGGGGCGCCGCCCGGTAGCTGAGCGGGTTTCGCCCACCGGCAGCGGCGAGCGCGTGGACCGCACATGAAGCAGCCGGGCTCGTGGCTGGGTGTGCTCAACGGTTTCCCTCGGGCTGGTGGTGAGTGATCGGATGGTCGGGCCGGGCGTTCGACGTGACCGCTGAGCGATGGCGCGCCGACGGGGTGCCGGGTCTGACCCCGGCACCCCGTCAGCGGTCCTGGCCCCCGTGCTCAGACGGCTCCGGTCAGGGCCAGCATCGGGTCGGGCAGGTCGCTCCTGAGCGCCCAGGAACGGTGGATCAGGTCCTCGACGGTGGCGCCGGAGCGGCGGGCGGCGAGCATGACCTCCGGGTCGAAGGCGGGGCCGACGGTGGCGTCTTCCTGGCCCATCTGCCCGAACAGCTCACCGAGCCCGTGCTTCGTCTGCAACTGGAGACAGACCGACTGGACCCGGCCACGAAGGAACGCGTCAGCACGATTCGTTCCGACGTCCTGGCCAAAGGCGTGGCCACCACCTTCGGAGGGGTGATCCCCGGCGTCACCTCTCTGGCGGCACCGGTGTTCACCGCCGGCGAGTCGCTGCCGCTGGTCGTCACTCTCGTGACGCCGGCGCGCGGCACCACCGAGGAGTCGCTCGTCGGCCTCGGCGGAACTGCTGCGTTCGACCCGGGCCATGTCCGAGGAACTGGGGTACGCGCCGCACAGCGACGGTACTTAGCCCGCATCGCGCCTGTACGCGCGCGCCGCCCGCGCCCGGGCTACGGTGTGTCTCACGGCGGTTCCGCCGTGGAGCACGGTCCTGTGTGCCGAACCTCAGGAGCAGCCTTGAATCGCTGTCCCACCGACGTGGGCGACACGCGGGCTGCCGCGCCGGACTCGTCCGCCGTTCCCGGCTTCGACGCGGTGCGAGGGCGGTGACCCATGGTCATCCAGGCCGGCCCGGGCGGACCACCACGGCTGACCGAGGACGAGTTCGGCGTCCTGTACCGGCGCCTGCGCTCCCGCGCCGCCTGGGCCGCGGGTGACAGAGGTGCACTGGACGCCGTGACACCTGCCCGGGTGGTGGCGGCCACCCGGGAGGTACGGACCGGCCGGACGGTCACGCTCGCCGCTCCGGTGGAGACGCGGCCGGGCCCGGACAATCCGGATCCCGCGAGGCACCGGATGAGCGGGCAGCCGGGGGAAGACACCTCGCGCGGGCTCCACTTCGCGAGGGACACCTTCGCGATGAACGTGCACGGCGACGCCGACAGCCACATCGATGCCCTCTGCCACGTGATCTACGACGGCACACTGCACGGCGGCGTGGCCGCGAGCAGCGTCACGGAGAGCGGGGCAACGGCCCTGTCCATCGCGGTGACCCGCGACGGGATCGTCGGCCGCGGCGTGCTGTTGGACATCCCGCGGCTGCGCGGTGTGCCGTGGCTCGAACCGGGTGATCACGTGACCGCCGACGACCTCACCGCGGCCGAGACCGCCCAGGACGTCCGCGTGGGGGAGGGCGACCTCCTGTTCGTCCGGGTCGGGCACCGCCGACGCCGCGCCGAGCTCGGACCGTGGCACGCGGCCCGGGAGCGCGCCGGCCTCCATCCGACTGCGATGGAGTTCCTGGCGGACCGGAAGGTGGCCGTGCTGGGCGGCGACGGGAACAACGACACAGCCCCGAGCTCCACCGAGGGGGTCGGCTTCCCCGTGCACGTGCTGGCGATCCACGCCATGGGCCTTCATCTGCTGGACTACCTGCAGTTCGAGGATCTGGTACCGGTCTGTGAGGCGGAGGGGCGCTGGTCGTTCCTCTGTGTGATCGCCCCGCTGAGGCTGCCGCAGGCCACCGGTTCACCGGTGAACCCGATCGCCGTCCTCTGAAGGCCATGGCCCGATCGCGCAGCGGCTGGATGCGGAATCAGGCCTCCGGCGCCTGTCCGGCTGCGCCGGGTCGCCGCCACGCTGCCCACCCGATAGCTTGGGAAATGGTGCCGGATATTCCCCTTGTGCGCATGTCTGTCTGGAGCAGCACAGTCCAGAGGCCCTCGGACGGGCGCGACGGCCAGGACGGCCGATGACTCCTAGAACGGGACCCTCTCCATGGCCGACGATCAGCACTACGACGTCATCATCATCGGTACGGGAGCGGGCGGCGGGACGCTCGCGCACCGGCTGGCACCCACCGGCAAACGCGTCCTGATCCTGGAGCGCGGCGGCTACCTGCCTCGGGAGCGGGACAACTGGGACTCCACCGCAGTGTTCGTCAGGGGCAAGTACCGTGCCCCGGAGTTCTGGTACGACAAGCACGGCAGACAGTTCCCGCCGGAGGTCAACTACTACGTCGGCGGCAACACCAAGTTCTACGGTGCCGCACTCTTCCGGCTCCGGCCCGAGGATTTCGGGGAACTGCGTCACCACGACGGCATCTCTCCGGCCTGGCCGATCCGTTACGAGGACCTGGAGCCCTACTACACCGAAGCCGAGCACCTCTACCTCGTGCACGGCCGACACGGCGAGGACCCCACGGAAGGGCCGGTCGGCGCGCAGTACGCGTACCCGCCGGTGGAGCACGAGGCGCGCATCCAGCAGCTCAGTGACGATCTGGAGAGGGTCGGGCTGCACCCCTTCCACCTGCCCATCGGCGTGAACCTCACCCAGGACGAGAACGGCAGGGCCGCCCACGACAGTGTCTGCATCCGCTGTGACCGGGTCGACGGCTTCCCCTGCCTGGTGGGCGCCAAATCCGACGCACAGGTGATCTGCGTCGACCCGGCGCTCACGTACGACAACGTCACGATGGTGACCGACGCCGATGTCCGGCGCCTGAAGACCGACTCGACCGGACGCACCGTCACCGGAGTCGTCGCCGAACTCAAGGACGGAACGACGGAGGAGTTCAGCGCCGACATCGTGGTGGTCGCCGCGGGAGCGGTCAACAGCGCCGTCCTGCTGCTGCGTTCGGCCAACGACCAGCACCCCGGCGGACTGGCCAACAGCTCCGGCGTGGTCGGGCGCCACTACATGCGGCACAACAACCTGGCGCTGATGGCGGTGTCGAAGGAACCGAACCCCACCAATTTCCAGAAGACGCTGGCGCTGAACGACTGGTACCTGGGCGCGGACGACTGGGACTATCCGCTCGGCGGCATCCAGATGCTCGGCAAGTCGGACGCCGACCAGATCCACGGGGAGGCACCGCGCTGGGACGGTGCGGTTCTGCCCGACATGCCCTTCGAGGTGCTGGCGCACCACGCCGTCGACTTCTGGCTGTGCGGGGAGGACCTTCCGCTGCCTGAGAGCCGGGTGACCCTGGACAGGGACGACGCCATCCACCTGAGCCTCGACGAGAAGAACAACATCGCCGGGCTGAAGCGCCTCCAGCACAAGCTGCGGGGCATGCTGGGGCAGTTGGGCATGCACGAGCACCATCTTCTGGATCACAGCATCTACCTGCACAAGGGCATGCCGATCGGCGCCACCGCGCACCAGGCCGGCACCGTGCGGTTCGGCGACGATCCGCGGAGTTCAGCCCTCGACGTCAACTGCAAGGCCCATGACCTGGACAACCTCTACGTCGTGGACACCAGCTTCTTCCCCAGCATCGGTGCGGTGAACCCCTCACTGACCGCCATCGCCAACGCCCTGCGGGTCGGCGACCACATCGCCGCCCGACTCGGCTGAGGGGCGGAATCCGGCACGGCCCCCGGCGGCCGTGCGGCTTCGACGTGCGGATCCTCGGCGAGGGCCGCAACCTGGGAGGGGAGCGAGCGCGCCGGCACAGTCAGCTGGCCAGGTGGGACCGTCGGGGGAGACCGGAGGCGATCCGTCAATGGCATCGGACGACGCGCTGCTGGTCGTGGACGTGTCGGGAATCGTGCTCGAGTGGACCCAGGAGGCCGAAGAGACATTCGGCCGTGTGAGGTCAGAAGCGGTGGGGCGACCGGCCTGGGAGCTGCTCCCCGCCGCGGCTGGGAGGGCCGCCGAGAACCTGTGGCCGAGGACCGGCGGCGCAGGTGCGGAAGGGCTGCTGGTGCGGCCGGTGGTCCGCCAGGACGGCTCGACCGCCTGGGGTGTGTACCGGGCGTTGTCCGGCGAGGACGAGGACCCGCTCGGCAAGGCTCTGCTGAGGGCGCTGTTCACTCTGTCTCCCATAGGTATGCAGGTCATCGACCCCGACATGCGGATCCTCCGGGTGAACACGGCGGCCGACGGCATGAGTGGGATACCCGCCGATCGCCTGGTCGGGCGCCGGCTGGTCGAGGCGGTGCGTTTCACGAGCCCCGATGCGATTACGGCCTTGGTGCGGGGCGTACTCACCACCGGTGAGCCCGCGATCGACAGGATGGTGGGGGCCAACCCGCCCAGCGATCCGGACCGGGAGCACCTGTACCAGGTTTCGCTGTTCCCCCTCCAGGAGTCCGACGGAGGCGTCCTCGGTGTCGCGACCTCCGTGGTCGACGTCACGGAACGTGAGCAGGCCCTGTCACGTACCAGGATCCTCAACGCCGTACGAGAGGACGTGGGCCACACCCTGGAGATGGAGACCACCTGCGCGGAACTGGTTCACGTCCTGGTTCCCGCCTTCGCGGACGACGCCGAGGTGCACCTTCTGGACCCGGTCATCCGTGGGGACGAGCCACCGTCCGCGCCGGTCGCACCCGACGTGCCCCTACGGCGCATGGCATTCGCCTCCGCGGAGCGCCGTCCTCCGTCCGAGGGCCCGGATCCCGGCCTGTTCCGCTTTCCCTCAGCCTGGTCGCAGACGCTCACCGACCTGCAGCCTCACCTCATCGTCCACGGCCCGGCCGACCGCCCGTCCGATGCCCAATCCGCCATCATCGCTCCGTTGACTCTGAGGGGCGGAGTTCTCGGGACGCTGAGTCTCCACCGGACCACCGGGCGGGCGGACTTCGAGCAGAAGGACCTCGACCTCGCACTCGAACTGGCCGTACGCATCGCACTGCACATCGACAACGCCCGGCGCTACACACGTGAACACACCATCGCCCTCACGCTGCAGCGCTATCTCCTCCCGCACAGTCCCCGGGTTGCCCTGGAAACGGCCCACTTCCACAGGTCGGGAGCGGTGGGCGGCGGTTGGTTCGACGTCATCCCGCTCTCCGGCGCGCGTGTGGCCTTCACGGTCGGCCGTGTCTCGGGGGAAGGGATCCAGGCGACCGCAGCCATGGGGCAGATACGGACCGCCATCCATACCTTGTCCTCGCTGGATCTCGAATGCGACGAGCTGCTGGCCCGGCTCAACGACACGGTCGCGCGCCTCGCCGCCGAGCGCTCCGCCCTCGACCCCGGCCCCACCGCGCGCACGGAGGAGCTGACGGCGGGCTGCGTGTACGGCATCTACGACCCACTCACTCTCAGCTGCACGATCGCTCTCGCCGGCAACCCGCCCCCGCTGCTCGCCCCCCCCGGCGGGACCACGGCCCTCCCCGATCTTCACCAGGCTCCGCCTCTCGGTACGGGCGCGGACGGCGCGGTGTTCGCCTCCACCCGTTTCGACCTGGAGGAAGGAAGCGTCATCGGGCTCCACACCGACGTGTTCCTGCCTCCGGAGGACCCCCATGCCGGTGCTCGCCGGGAGGAACTCCGGGAGGTCCTCGCGGACACCGGCCGTTCGCTGGACACGCTGTGCGAGGAGGCAGTCCGCAGGGCTGCTCCCGAGGGGCACGACAACGACGCCATCCTGCTCCTCATCCGTGCCCGCACCCTTGAAGCCGGCCGGGTGGCCAGGTGGGACGTGCCGGCGGAGGCTGCTGCCGTGGGCACCGCACGTGCCTGGGCCCGTCGACGGCTGGCCGGGTGGGGCCTCGACGAACTCACCTTCGGCACGGAACTCATCGTGAGTGAGCTCGTCACCAACGCCATCCACTACGGCAGGCCTCCACTCGAGTTGCGCCTCATCAACGGTCCGACCCTGACGTGCGAGGTCAGCGATTCGAGTCTTGTGGCACCGCACCTGCGGCACGCGCAGACCACGGACGAGGGCGGCCGCGGGCTGTTCATCTGTGCCGAGCTCTCACACCGGTGGGGCGTCCGCTTCACCGACCAGGGCAAGACGCTCTGGACCGAGCAGGAGATGCCCCAGGCATAGCGCACGTCGGTGGCAAGCCTGCTGAGGGGAGGAAGCGGGTGATGCCTTCCATCGAGGGATCCTGCCCCCGGCCACCCGAGATGCGAGTGCGGCCCGGGTGGCCCAGATTGGAGGCACCGGTCCCCCGAGGGGGCGTCCGTGACACGGAGGAAGCTCCATGACGAGAGAACAGACGGCACCCCGTACGACGAGCGGAGGTCACGGCAGCCGCCGGCTGCCTCACGCGCCGCTCTCGGAACCGGCGCTCTTCGCGACCGACATGTTCGTCATCCGGACCCCGTGTACGGCTCCCCGCCGCCGGAGGACCTGACGTCCGGGACACCGACGGTCACCGCCCACGACGAGGCCTGCGGACCGTCGATCCAACTGGTCCTGATCGTCGGTGTGTCCGGCTCCGGCAAGACCACGGTGGGCAGGCTCCTCGCCGACCGGCTCGGCTGGTCGTACCGTGACGCGGACGAGTTCCACTCCGCGACCGCCCGGGCCGGGATGGCGGCCGGTCAGGCGCTCACGGACACCGATCGCGAGCCCTGGCTGGACGCCATCTCGGCATGGCTGGACCACGAGATCGCCGCGAACCGGTCGGCGGTCGTCACCTGCTCCGCCCTCAAGCGCGCCTACCGCGACCGGCTCCTCTCCGGGAGGCCCGAAGTGCGCCTGGTGTACCTGCACGGCGCACCGGAGCTGATCCGCTCCCGATTGTCCGAAAGACGGGGCCACTTCTTCCCGGCGAGCCTGCTGGAGAGCCAGATCGCCGACTTCGAGGAGCCGGAACCGGACGAGCGCCCTCTGGTGGTGGAGATCGATCAGCCGCCGCCGGCGATCGTAGCCGCGCTGACCTCGCTCCTGTACCGCGCCCCCGAACCCGCCGGGGCACTCCACGAGCGAGCCGCGGAACCTGTTGCCCCGACCGCGGGGACCCCCGTCAGCCCGACAGGTGAACAGTGGACACTGAGGTGGAAGGGGCAGAAGGCCGTCGTGGTCCAACTGGGCGCCGCCCTGCGCCACTACGAGGTGGACGGCCGGCCCCTGCTGGACGGCTTCGCCTTCGACGCCCCCATCACGGGTGGCAGGGGGCAACTGCTCGTGCCCTGGCCCAACCGCCTCGGCGGCGGCCGCTACCGTTTCGAAGGCACGGACCTGCAACTCCCGCTCACCGAGCCCGAGAAGGGCAATGCGATCCACGGCCTCGTCCGCTGGGTCCCGTGGCAGTTGCAGGCCCGGAGCGAGGAATCGCTGCGGTTGGGTACCGAACTCCGTCCGCAGCCGGGTTACCCCTTCCTGCTGGACGTGACCGCCGACTACCGGCTGGGGCCCGCCGGCCTCGACGTCGTCGTCTCCGCCACCAACATGGGGGACGGGCCCGCTCCCTACGGCGTGGGGCAGCATCCGTACCTGACGCTCGGCACCGCCTCCATCGACACGCTTCTGTTGACCGTACCCGCACGGGACCGCTTCCTCACCGACGACCGGGGCCTGCCCATCGGCCAGGAGCCCGTGGAGGGTTCGGACTTCGACTTCCGTACGGCTCGGCCCATCGGCTCCCGACGGCTGGACACCGCCTTCGGCCTCGACCGTGCCGACGACGACGTGGCGGTCGTACGGCTGGCCCACCCTTCAGGGGCTCACGGTGTGGACGTCCGGCTCGGCGAAGGCGTTCGGTACGTGCAGATCTACACGGGTGACACGCTGCTGGAGTCCGAACGCCGCCAGGGGGTCGCGGTGGAGCCCATGTCCTGCCCGCCGGATGCCTTTCGCATCGGCCTCGGCCCCGACGTACTGGAGCGTGGCGACACCCATGTGCTCCGGTGGGGCATCCGGGCATGGCGGTCCTCATGAACGCGGGCACGCACAGTGCGCCGAGCAGGCGGCGCCCCGGCTGATCCGACCGGGGGAAGCCGCTGCGCCCAATGGCCCAACAGCAGCACGCCAGGGCTGCCTCCGCGCTCGTCCGGTGATTGCCTGATCCCCGCCTGCCGGGCAGCGGCCGGGTGGGGCCAGGAGCGCAGCGAGGAGACAGGGCATCATGGATTCCCAGGTCGAGGCATCGCGGGGTGCTCCGCCGGCCAACCTGCTGGCAGGCCAGACAGCACTGGTGACCGGCGCCAATTCGGGCATCGGCAAGGCCACCGCCATCGGCCTCGGCAGGGCAGGCGCCGACGTGGTGGTCAACTACGTGAGCGATCGTGACGCCGCCGAGCAAGTGGTGGAGGAGATCGCCTCGTTCGGGGTGCGCGCGGTGGCCTACGAGGCCGATGTGTCGCAGGAGAACCAGGTGACCGCGATGGTCGACCGGACGGTCCAGAATTTCGGGACCCTGGACATCCTGGTCGCCAATGCCGGTCTGCAGCGTGACGCCAAGTTCACCGAGATGACGCTCGCCGAGTGGCAGAAGGTCCTCGACGTCAACCTCACGGGCCAGTTCCTGTGCGCGCGGGAGGCGGTCAAGGAGTTCCGTCGGCGCGGAGTGGTCCCGGAGGTGTCCCGGGCGGCCGGGAAGATCATCTGTATGAGCTCGGTGCACCAGCTCATCCCCTGGGCGGGCCACGTGAACTACGCCTCCTCCAAGGGCGGCGTGCAGATGATGATGCAGACCCTGGCCCAGGAGCTCGCGCCGGAGAAGATCCGGGTGAACGCCGTCGCGCCCGGGGCGATCAAGACCCCCATCAACCGCAGTGCCTGGGAGACGCCGGCGGCCCGCGAGGACCTCTTGCGTCTGATCCCCTACGACCGCATCGGTGAACCCGAGGACATCGCCCACGCGGCAGTCCTTCTCGCATCGGACCTCATGGACTACGTCGTGGGGACGACCCTCTACGTAGACGGCGGGATGACGCTCTTCCCCGGGTTCGCCACCGGCGGCTGACCTTCTTCGCAGGTCCCGAACAGCGCGAAAGGCGGTCATGCACACCTCGGTCCATCTGCTGGCCAGTGCTCCCGATCAACTCCTGCCGGCCCGAGAGCTCATGGCCTTCACTCTGGCCTCCCACATCATCCTGGTCCCGCTGGGCGTCGCTCTGCCGCTGATCACCCTGGTCATGCACTACCGCGGGCTGCGCCACAAGGACGCCACAGCCCTCCTGCTGGCGCGGCGCTGGTCGGCGGTCATGGCGGTGCAGTTCGCCGTCGGTGTCGTCACCGGCACCGTGCTCTCCTTCGAATTCGGTCTGCTCTGGCCGGGGCTGATGGGCAGGTGGGGCGATGTCTTCGGCATCGGCTTCGGGGTCGAGGCCTGGGCGTTCTTCCTCGAAGCGGTCCTGATCGCCATCTACCTCTACGGATGGCGGCGACTGAAGCCCCGGACACACTTTCTGCTCGGACTGCCGCTCCCGGTCGCCGCGCTGCTCGGGGCATTCGGCATCCTGGCGGCCAACTCCTGGATGAACACACCGCAGGGCTTCTCCCTCGACTCCGCCGGCAATCCGACGGACGTGAACATCTGGAAGGCGATCTTCACGCCGATGTTCGGGCCGCAGTACTGGCACTTCGTCGTGGCCATGCTGCTGACCGCGGGCTACATGGTGGCCGGCGTCTACGCGGTCGGCCGACTGAGGGGACGTCGTGACCGCTACCACCGGCTCGGCTTCACCGTCCCCTTCACCGTCGCCGCCATCGCGACCCCGGTGCAGTTCGTCCTGGGCGACGCCATCGCCCGGTCGGTGTTCCACAAGCAACCGGTCAAGTTCGCTGCCATGGAGATCGTCTGGAAGACCGACACCCGGGTACCGGAGTACCTGTTCGGCCGCCTGCACTCCGACGGTTCCATCTCGGGCGGTATCAAGGTTCCGCTGCTCGACTCCCTGCTCGCCGGATTCAGCCCGGACACCAAGGTCGTCGGGCTGACCTCCGTCCCCCCGGACGAACGACCCACCGCCGTTCAGGCGACCATCGCGCACTGGGCCTTCGACATCATGGTCCTCATCGGCTCCGCCCTGGTTCTCCTCGCGCTCTGGTACGGCCTGGTATGGCTGCGGCACCGCAGGCTTCCCGAGTCCACGTGGTTCTACCGCGGTGCGGCCTGCGCCGGTGTGGCCTCGGTGGTGGCTGTCGAATGCGGCTGGATCGCGACCGAGGTGGGACGCCAGCCCTGGATCGTCTACCAGAACATGCGCGTCGCCGAGGCCGTCACGGCGACGCGCTCGTCCACCCTGTGGATCATGCTCGGCCTGGTGATCGTCGTGTACGTGTTCATCTTCGGGTCGCTCCTCGCCGTGCTGCTCAAGCTGCGCACCCGTTGGCGGCTCGCCGACGCCCAGCAGGCCGCTGGGCGTCCGGCGGAGAAGCCGGAGACAGACAGCCCCTACGGCCCTCGGGCAGCTGTCTCCGCGGGGGACGGCGCCGCCGGCGGTGCCACCCGGTCCCAGGGCGACCGACCGTGATGGCCGACCTGATGGCAGTGGTACTGCTGCTGGCCATCGCTGCGTACACCTGCGCGGGCGGTACCGACTACGGTGCCGGTTTCTGGGACCTGACTGCGGGAGGCGCTGAACGCGGCAAGCGGCCGCGATGGCTCATCGATCACGCGATGGCACCCGTGTGGGAGGTCAACAACGTCTGGCTGATCTTCGTGTTCGTCTTCATGTGGACCGGCTTTCCCACCTTCTTCCAAGCCGTGTTCTCCGCGATGTGGCTGCCTCTGGCCCTGGCCGCCGTAGGCCTGGTCCTGCGCGGCGCCGGCTTCGCCTTCCGCAAGGTCGCCCGCCGGCTCGCGGAACGGCGCCTCTACGGTGCCGTGTTCGCCGTGGCCTCGCTCGTGACGCCGTTCTTCCTCGGTGCCGCCGTGGGGGGTGTCGCCTCAGGTCGGGTGAAGCTCGGTACGGAGGCGTCGGCGGACGCCTGGGCCAACCCCACCTCGATCATGTTCGGCCTGCTCGCCGTCGCCGCGACCGCCTTCCTGGGCGCCGTCTTCCTGACAGGGGACGCCCGCCGCTTCGACGCACCCGACCTGGTCGCGTACTTCCGGCGGCGCGGGCTGCTGAGCCTCGCCGCGCTGACGGTGCTGGTGGTGATCACCCTGTTCGTCACCAGCGATGACGCCCCGCACGTGTGGCACGGGCTCACCCACGGGGCCGGGCTGGCCTTCGGAATCGCCGGTGCAGCTGCTTCCTTCACCACGGCGTGGCTGCTGGTGCGGCGGAAACCGGGCGGCTGGGCCCGCGCCTCGGCTGTCGGGGCCATCGCCTGCGCGGTCCTCGCCTGGGGCCTGGCCCAGCGTCCCTACCTCCTCCCGCAGTCCATGACCGTCGCCGAAGGCGCCGGTGCGTCGAGCACGCTGACCTGGCTGGCGATCGTCACCCTTGTCGCGCTGGTGATCGTGGTACCGGCCGTCGTCCTCCTGTACTGGCTCGACACCAGAGGCGAACTCGTAGAGCTGACCGAGGCCGACCTGCGACAAGGCGGCGATCCCGAAGGCGGTGGCGGAGCGAGAGCCACATGACCGTCGGGTACGGCTGAACCTCCACCGCGCCGGGACTCTGCCGAAAGGAGTAGCTGTGACGGACGACGAGATCTACCTCGGCATCGCACTGACCGTGATCCTCGCCACCGGGTCACAGATCCTGGCGAGCAGGCTACGCGTTCCCGCCCTCATCATCCTGCTGCCCGCAGGGTTCACGGCCGGAGCGCTGACGGACGTCATCCACCCCGACAAGCTGATGGACCAGAACTTCGACGTCCTCGTGTCGATGTCCGTGGCGGTGATCCTCTACGACGCCGGTCTCGGGCTCAACCTGCGCAAACTCACCGGCCGCACACGGTGGATCGTGGGACGGCTGCTGCTGCTCGGTGTGCTCGTCACGTTCCTGGTCGTGTCCGCCGTGGCACCGGCGATGTTCGACATGCCCCTCAAAGTCGCCTCGATGCTCGGCGTGATCCTGGTCGTCTCCGGTCCCACGGTCGTCGGCCCCATCCTCGACTTCGTGCAGCCCACGGACAAGGTGCGCCGCATCCTGATCTGGGAAGGGACCCTGACCGACCCGATCGGCGCCATCCTGGGCGCACTGGTCTTCCACGCCATCGCCACCACAGACCCGGTCGACGTCGGACGGGGCTACCAACTCGGCCAGTTCGCCATCAGCATGGCCGTGGGACTGATCGGCGGAGTGGTGGGGACGGCGCTGCTCTGGCTGACGCTTCGCACGCTGCGGCTCGGCGAGACGCTCGGAACGCTGGCTCAACTGGCCACCGTGATCGCCGTGTCCGCAGGCGCCGACATCGTGAGGGAGGACACGGGACTCATCGCCGCTATCGTCACGGGCCTCGCCGTCACCAACATCAGCGGTTTCGACATGCCCGCGCGGCGTCCCTTCTTCGAGACCCTGGCCCAGCTGATCATCGGCCTGCTGTTCGTCTCGATCTCCTCCACCGTCACACCGGCGTCCCTCGTGCCCGTACTCCTCCCGGCCCTTGCCCTCGTCGCCGTCCTGGTCCTCGTGGTGCGGCCCCTCGTGGCCTACCTGTCGACCGCGGGTTCCGGCCTGTCCATGGGCGAGAGGGCCTTCGTAGGATGGATGGCACCCCGCGGCATCGTTGCCGCAGCCACGGCTACGGCGTTCTCCGCGGACCTCGCCCGCAGGGGGGTCGACGGGGCCGCCAGAATCCTTCCCGTCACCTTCCTGGTGATCGTCGGCACGGTCCTCCTGTACGCCCTGACTGCCGCACCGGCCGTCAGAATGCTCGGCATCGTCAAACCCGCCAGGACACGGATCCTGCTCGTGGGCGGCGAGCCGTGGGTGGTCGATCTGGGACGGAGCCTGAGGTCCGCCGGCCTCGACCTGCTGATGTGGGCAGGCCTCACACCGGAGCGCCAACGGATCGCGGACGCCGGTATCCAACTCGCCGAGGGTGACCTGCTGGCAACAGCCACGAACCCGGGTGCCCGGCTGGAGGGGGTGACGGCCGTGCTCCTGGCCACGGACGACGACGACTTCAACGCGCTCGCTTCGGTCGTGATGCAGGACAGCGTCGAGGGACCCGTCTATCGGGTCGGGCCTCCCCACGAGAGCCATGGAGTCGTGGCTCCCTACACCGGAGGGGACATCCTCTTCGGCAAGTCACTCGTCCGCCACACGCTGGCGGCGCGGTACGAGGCGGGCGCGCGGTTCCTGGTGCAGCCGGCCTCCGCACCACTGCCGTCCGGGAGCGAGACACTGTTCGTGGTACATGCGGACCTGCGGCTGGAACCCGTCACCGAGAAGCGGCGGGCAACTCCCGGGGAAGGCGACAGCGTTGTGCTGCTGACCTCCGGCACCGAGCAGTGAGGCAGACTCCGATGATGTCCTGGGCCTCCGCATTCCGCCTGCGGCAATACGTGAAGGCGAGCCTGTGGATCACGCCGTTGTTCGGTCTCCTGCTGGGAGCCGTCCTGGCCGAACTGGCCATCGACGCCGACAGTCCGGACTGGCCACCGAGTGACTGGCGCTATTCGGCGACGACGGCCAGTGGAGTTCTGAGCTCCATCGTCGGGGCGATGATCGCCCTTCTGGGATTCGTCGTGACCATCGGTGTCCTCGTCATCCAGCAGGCCACAGGAACGTTGTCCCCACGATATATGCGGCTCTGGTACAGGGACCGGCTGCAGAAGACCGTGCTGGCCACCTTCACCGGCACATTCGCGTTCGCCTTCTCCTTGCTGCGCAGCATCGAGACGGATTCGGTGCCGGACCTCGGGGTCACCCTGGCAGGCGGGGCCGTGGCCGTCAGCCTGTTGCTGCTCCTCATCTATCTCAACCGCTTCACGCACAACCTCAGGCCGGTCGCCATCGCCGATCTCGTCGGCCGCATGGGGGAGAGCGTCTTCGAGCACGGGGCGGCAGCGGTCAGAGCCTCCGCCCCGCACGGTGGTGAGGCCGCCGTGCGGGACGTACGGATGACCGTCGTCCGCGCGACTGCAGGAGGAGCCATCCAGGCCCTCCAGACCGACGGCCTCTCGGCACTCGCCACGCGCCACGACTGCGTGTTCACCGTGCCCCACCTGATCGGTGACTACGTCCCCCGAGGCGCCGTCCTGGTAGAAGTCCACGGCGGCACGTCCACCCCCGACCACGGGCACGTGACCGGTCTCATCGCGCTCGGTGCCGAGCGGACGATCGAACAGGACCCGGCCTTCGCCCTGCGGGTGCTCGTCGACATCGCCATCCGCGCGCTGTCGCCCGCCGTGAACGACCCCACCACCGCCGTACAGGTCCTGAACCACATCGAGTCGTTCCTCACCAGGATCGGCCAGTCGCCGCTGCCCGACCGGCTTGTGCTGGCCGGTGGCGACGGCAGGCCGCGGCTCGTGATGCGTGGGAGGACGTGGGAGGACTACCTCCAGCTCGCCGTGTCCGAGATCCGCGACTACGGGGCAACGTCCGCGCAGGTCTGCCGAAGGCTGCGCGCCCTGTTCGACGGGCTCCTCGACGGCCTGCCGCCCACCCACCATCCGGCAGTCCGGGCAGAGGTGGATCTCCTGAACGCATCGGTGGAACGGGCCTTCCCCGACGCGGCTCGCCGTGCCGCCGCACAGACGGCCGACAGCCAGGGCGTGGGCGGCCGGTCCCGGCCCGGCGGATAGCGGGGTGGCCGTGTCCGCGGCCGGGTCACGCCGGGCCGGCGTGCCCGCTCAGTTCGGCTCAACCCAGCCGTGCCGGATGGCGTAGCCGCCGAGCTGCATCCGCGTCCGGACTCCGGCCATGTCCATGAGGCGGCGCAGGCGCCGGTGCAGCGTGCGCGGTGACAGACCGAGCTGAGCCGCGGCCGTCGGGTCGGTCAGGCCGGCCAGCAGCAGGGCAAGGATCTTCCGGTCGAGGTCGGTCGGGCCTTCCGCACCGAGCTCGACGGCGGGTTCGGATTCTCCGTCGGCGCCCGCCAGTTCGAGCGGGTGCGCGGTGCGCCACACCGTCTCGAACAGCGCGTCCAGCGCATCCAGCAGGCCGCTGCGGTGCAGCAGCACCGCACCGGGCTCTCCGGCCGGCGTGACCGCCAGCGGGACGAGACCGAGGTCGGCGTCGGCCAGCACCAGCTTCATCGGCAACTGGTCGGCGACCCGCAGTTCCACACCGTTGCGCATGGAATCGACCGCATCGGCGATGATGCCCGGCTCTGCCAGCACAGCCCGGTCCAGTACCGCCCGGAAGTGCACACCGCGGCCGATGGCCATGGGCTCGGCCGAGTTCTCGTCGGGCGGCACGGCGACGAACGGCGCGGTGATGAAGGTGCGGACCTGGGTGCGGGCTGCCTGCTGTACCTGGAGGAAGCGGTGGCGGATGGCGTCGACGCCCGTCACGACCTCGATCAGATCGCTGATGCTGCTCCCGGTCATCGCCGCCCGGTGCTCCTCGGCGAAGGTCACCAGTGCCTGCTCGGCCATGCGCAGCCCGTCCTGGCGCTGGCTGATCAGGGCGCCGAGGGCCATGGCAGGCGGCGCGGCGGTGAACTGCTCGTCGGCCGACCTGATGACCAGCCCCCACCCGACCAGATGACACAAGGCCGTGTCGATGTGGGCATGCGGCATGTCGAGCTGATCCGACAGCAGCACCGCGGTGGAGTTCGGCCGTCCGAGCAGCGCCCGGTAGACGTGCTCATCATCGGGTTCGAGGCCCAGAACATCCAGCATCGGCGACCGACTCTCCCTTGCTTGCCGCAGCGGGGAGAGTATGCGCCATGGTGGCAGGCCCTGAATAGTCCCAGCTGGGAGCAGGTGCGAGGGGAAGGGCCCCGGGGAGTCGCCTCCCCGGGGCCCGACAGTGCGACTCATCGCAGGCCGTACGCCCGGATGATCTCGTTCTTGACGCTGTAGCCGCGGTCCGTCGCGGCGCTCGCGCGGACCGACACGAAGCCGCCGGGCTTCTTGGCCGTCTTGAACGAACCGTTCCAGGAGCCGCCGGAGCCCTTGGACAGTGTCACCTTCTGCCAGGTGGCGCCGTCGTCGTACGAGACGTCCAGCTTCACCGTGGTGACCTTGCCCGGCACTGCGTCGAGGTTCATCGACACCGGCTCGAGCGTGATCCGCTGCGTGGTGTTGGCCTTGACGTCGCCGTGCAGGTCCGACTCCAGCTCGTAGTCCAGGTTCAGCACCGAGAACGGCTCGAAGTAGTCCGAGTCGACGGTGTCGGACATGAACGTCCACTCGGAGTGGGTGCGCGTCGACAGCCGGAAGACGTCACCGGGACGCTCCACGTCGAGGACGGTGCGGTAGGGCAGGTTGCCGACCGGCACCTCCACCCACTGCATGTCCCCGCTGACCGGGTTGTCGTGGATCAGCTTGTCACCCTGGAAGACCTGCAGGTGGGACGGAGTCTCACCCCAGGGCAGGTAGCCGCCCAGCCGCATGTTGTCGCTGGCGGAGGCCCACGCCTGCACGTTCCAGGTCATGTAGTCCCGCATGCGGGAGTTGTACACACCGAAGGACTCGCTCTGGGCGGGGCGGGTCAGTGGAGCGAACCAGTCCAGACGGCTGGTGCTGCCCTTGGCGTAGGTGTTGTCGCCCGACACCATCACCCACGGCAGGGGGCCGTCGACACCCTGTGCGTGGTACTCCCTCCAGACCTGGCCCGGGGTCACCCATTCGGTGCGGGTTCCCGGGTGCCACTCGAGCTCGGGCATGTTGAACGACGGGCTGAGGGTGAAGTCGGACCGGTAGCCCTCCGACAACTTGCCTTCGGTGGCCGAGTAGTAGCGGGCGTCGATCCGGGCGAGGTCACGCTGGGTGGGCTTGTAGACGAGGTCCCGGTCCGGGACCTGGCCGGGGTAGTCCCGGGTCAGGTCGTAGACGAACGGCGTGTGCTCCGTCTGCTTCACGGTCAGCTTGAGGATGCCGATCTTGGCCGTCGCGATGAGGGCCTTGCCCGCGTCGCGGTGCACGGTGGCTACGGGGATGGCCGACTCGCCGACGTACTCCATCAGGCCGCCGACACCGTCGTTGACCACGATCAGCGCTTTCGCACCGGCCGTGACCGCGGCCTCGGTGCGCTCCTGCGGCGAGACCTCGTCGCTGCGCGTGATGACGACGACCTTGCCTTTCGCGTTGACCTTCCCGTACGCGGACGCCGCGCCGGTGCCCGCGTGGACGGCGGTCAGCGTGTCCGTGGCGGTGTCCAGGGAACTGCCCGCCTGCACCATGGCGTCGAAGCGGAGCCGACCGCCCAAGGTGCTCAGGCCGAGCTGCGGCTCGCCCTTGCGCCAGCGGGTGATCAGCATGAACTCGCCCTGCTTCATGGGCTCCGTCGGGGCGACATAGATGTCGTCGTACGTGGACGGCAGCACGTACGCGCTGCGGTAGTCCATGTACGGGTCGTGGCCCTTGTAGTGGACGTTGAAGTCGACCTTGCGCTGGCGGTCCTCGGTGCGCTGCGGCGCCTCGGTCTGCAGGAGGTTTGCCTTGCTCGCGTCGAGCACCACGTTCGCGGAGCTGCCCTCGATCACGGTCTCGGGGTCGACCAGCACGGCCATGCCCGAGCGGTCCGCCTTCTCGCCGGTCACGTCGAGGTACCCCGCGACGGTGTACAGGCCGGGTGCCATGCGCATCGTGGTCGAGCCCTCGACGTAGACGTTCCACGGCCAGGAGTCGCCGGCCAGGTTGATCCCGACCCAGCCGCTGGCGGGCTTGCCGTCACGGCCGACCAGCTTGATGTTCAGGTCGTAGCGCTCGTCCTCCTTGAGCAGCGCGACGGAGGTGCGGGTCACGTTCTTCCCGGTGGCCGCGTCGGTGGCTGTCACGTAGCCGACGTGCCGACCCGCCGAGGCGGTCTGCGGGTCACCGGTCACCGGGACGGCGGCGGTTCCGCCCGCGGGGACGGTCACCGTGGTGGCTCCCAGCGCGAACGGTCCGCCCTCGTCGGTCAGCGCCAGGTCCAGTGTGACCTCGGCGGAACCGGTGTTGGTGTACGTCAGGTCCTTCGTGACGGCGACGTCCTCCGGCTTGTGCGGCCAGGTGTAGTTGCCGAAGAAGAGCGATCCGGTGCCGCGGACCGTGGTGCGCACGGCGGCGGCCACGTCGAGGCGGCCGGTGCCGACCTCGTACGGGGAGTACCCCGCGTCCAGGCCCTTGGCGGTGCTCATCAGGTGTTCCTTGAGCTGCGCGCCGTTCCAGTCCGGATGCCGCTGGGCCAGGATCGCAGCCGCGCCGACCACGTGCGGGGTGGCCATCGAGGTGCCGCTGATGGTGCGGTAGAGGCCTTCGCCACCGTCGGTCATGTCCTGCGAACGGGCCGCGGTGATGTCCACGCCGGGCGCCGCGATGTCCGGCTTCATGGCGCCGGAGTAGGCGAGCGGGCCGGTGCTGGAGAAGTTCGCGAGCCGGTCCTGCTTGTCCGTGGCGGCCACGGTCAGCGCCGCGGCGGCCGCGCCCGGGGCGGAGATGCTCTCCGGGCCCGAATTGCCGGCGGCGATGACGAACAGCGTGCCGTACTGCGCGGACAGAGCGTCGACCGTCTGCGACATCGGGTCGCTGCCGTCCGTCGGGTAGGAGTCGCCGAGGCTCATGTTGACGACGTCCGCACCGGTCTCGGCGGCCCACTGCATGCCGGCGATGATCCAGGAGTCCTGGCCGTAGCCCTCCACACCGCCGAGCACCTTGGCGACGTACAGATCGGCGCCCGGGGCGACGCCCTTGTTGTCGCCACCGGAAGCGGCTCCGGAACCGACGATCGTGCCGGCCACATGCGTGCCGTGCCCGTTGACGTCGGTGACGGCCTCACCCGGCACGAAGCTGGCCGTACCGTCGATCAGGCCGGCGAAGTCGGGGTGGTCGGCGTCGATACCGGTGTCGAGCACCGCGACCTTGACGCCCTTGCCGTTGTACCCGGCCGCCCAGGCCTCGGGCGCGCCGATCAGCGGCACGCTCTCCTTCAGGCTCGCCTTCACGCGGCCGTCGAGCCACAGCTTCGCCATACCGTCGGCCAACTTCGCGCTGCCCCGCGGGGCGACGTCGGTCCAGAAGGTGCGGGTCTGCCGCTTCTCGGTGCTGAGCACAGCACCACTGATGCCCTTGAGCTTGCGGGTCAGCTTGCTGCCCCGGGGGGCTGTCGGCTGGACCACCGAGCGGGACTTCGACCGTTCGTACGTCGCGATCAGCGGTACCGCTGCTGACTTCGCGTCGTCGTACCCCATCTCGATCAGGTCGGTGACGTTGAACAGCCGCCTGTCCAGTTTGTCGGTGCCCAGCAGGGGCGCCGCCTCGTCGGGAACGACGAAGAGGTCGCCCTTGATCTTCTGGATCTTTACGCCGCCGACGGCGCTGTCCGGCCGGTCGACTTCGGCGGTCTGCTTGCCGTCGGCCATCGTGGTGACCGTGACGACGTCGCCGGTGACCAGGGTGACCTTGTGGGTCGCCGCGGACTTGGCGGGGACGGTGGGCTTGCTCGGAGCAGCTTGTGCGGGCGCTTGCATGACTGCGAGGCCCGACGCCAGCAGCGGCGCCACGGTGGCAGCTGAGAGCAGCTGCCACCGTCTGCGCCGGAAGGCGGAGGAGAGAGAGGGGGAGAACATGCCATGGGTCTATCGGCCGGTGACGCCCGACGTGAAGGCCTGGTGGCGGCAAGTCCTTGCCATGGCAAGGACTTGACAGACGCAATGGGCTTGAATCCGGGCAAGGTGTACGTGCCGACGTCTCCCATGCCCGGCCACCGGTTGCGGGGGCGATACCTCTGTCGGACGTCGGTAGGACCCGCTGGGTGGAGTGTGCCGTCGGTGCGCTTGTACGGGAGCGCGGCAGCCCGACGATAGTCATGAACCTGTCAAAATTGAGCAAGGTCGAGCGAGCCGCCCGGCGGGGGAGAAGGACATGGGCCGGACCGGTTCCGGGGCTGCGCCACCCCGGAACGGTCCCGGCCCACGCCTCTCCGTCAGATGGTGGGGCCTCAGCGAACCGCCTCGGTCACGTGGCCGTCCGCGTCCCTGAGTTCGCGCTTGAGGATCTTGCCTGTGGCATTGGTGGGCAGGGCCGCACGGAACTCCACGAGGCGGGGGTACTTGTAGCCGGCCATCTCCTCCCTGCACCAGGCGATGAGCTCCTCCTCGGTGAGCGTCGCCCCTGGGGCGCGTACCACGCAGGCCTTGACCTCCTCGCCGTGGCGGTCGTGCGGCACGCCGATGACGGCCGCCATGCTCACGGACGGGTGGGTGAGCAGAACTTCCTCGATCTCCCGCGGGTACACGTTGAAGCCACCGCGGAGGATCATGTCTTTGGCCCGGTCCACGATGTAGAACCATCCGTCGGAGTCGCGGCGGGCCAGGTCACCGGTACGGAACCAGCCGTTGCGCATCACCTCGGCGGTCGCCTCGGGCCGGTTGTGGTAGCCCTTCATCACATTGTGGCCGCGGATGACGATCTCGCCGATCGCGTCAGCCCCCTGCACCGGTGCCCAGTGCTTGTCGACCAGGTCCACCTCCACGCCCCAGACCGGGCGTCCGATGGAGCCCGGGCGCACCTTCTCGCCGCGCGGGGCGAAGGTGGCCACCGGGCTGGTCTCCGAGAGGCCGTACCCCTCCATGATGGTCACCCCGAAGCGCTCGCTGAACCGGCGGTGGATCTCGACCGGCAGTGCGGAGCCCCCCGACCCGGCCATCCGCAGGTTCGCGGCGATCCGCGACGGGTCCACGTCGGGCGCCTCGGCTTCGAGGAGGGCCCAGTACATCGTGGGAACACCCGCGAAGAAGGTGACCGCGTGACGCTGCATCAGGGCCAGAGCGGACGAGGCGTCGAAGCGTGGCAGCAGTACCAGCGTCGCCCCCGAGGCGAGGCCGGCGTTCATCTGCACGACCTGGCCGAAGGAGTGGAAGAGCGGCAGGGTGACCAGGTGCACGTCGTGTTCCACCTCGCCGAACAGCTTGTGGCAGGTCAGCACATTGAGCATCACGTTGGAGTGGCTGAGCTCAGCACCCTTGGGCGTGCCCGTGGTGCCGGAGGTGTACAGGATGACCGCCGTGTCACCGGACTCCGTGGCGGCCGTCTCGAAGTCCGCGCTCCGGCCGGCCAGCGCCGCCGTCAGGGTCTCGGCGCCTGCGACCGGGGAGCCGTCGGTGGGGGCGGCGGTCATCAGGAAGAAGTTCTTGCAGCCGGGAGACCCGCCGAAGGCGGACCAGCCCTCCTGGCCCATCGGAAGATCCGCGCTGCCCTCGAAGCAGAAGTAGGCCTTGGCCTCGGAGTCGGCCAGATGGTAGGCGATCTCACGGCCCTTGAGCAGCACGTTGAGCGGGACGACCACCGCACCGGCCTTGAGGATGCCGAAGTAGACGATCGGGAACCACGGGAGGTTGGGGCAGGACAGGGCGACCTTGTCGCCCTGTCCGATACCGCGCGAGTGCAGCAGGTCGGCCACGCGGCAGGCGGCCGCGTCCAGCTCCGCGTAGGTCAGTCGCTGCCCTCCCAGTACGACCGCCGCACGGTCTGGCACGGTACGGGCGCTGTTCTCCAGCAGGGTGGCGATGTTGAGCATGAGGTCTCCGTAAAGGATGGCACTGCGGGCGGGACGGATGTGGGTCGCCGAGGGCCGGGCGTCAGCCCCGCAACGCGGCAGCGAAGAGTGCGGGCAGTTTTGTCAGGCTCGGCGCCGCCGTGAAGCGGGTGAGGCGCTCCACCGTGGTCAGCGCCGTGCGGTGGGTGACGAAGTACGGGGGGCGCGGTGACAGTGACGGGTCGCCCGTGAGCAGCCCGCGCGGGGCGGGTGTGAACGGGGCGCGCAGCACGGTCTTTTCGACGTCTTCGAGCATGAACGCGTTGTGCACGAAGCCGATGCCGCTGCCGATGTTCTGGCGGGTGTGGCCGGGGAAGGCCCCCCACGGAGTGAAGCCGAGCAGGAAGCCGACGCCCGACCAGCAGTTGATGCCCAGTGTGCCGTAGCGCAGTTCGGCGACGGCGGTGGCCATGGCCTCCCGGTTCGCCTTCTCGGTCCTCGGGTGGACGATCAGGGTCGCGCCGAGAGTGCCGGGCAGGGTGGCGTTCGCGAAGTCGACGGCATGGCGGAGGAACTCGGCCGGAGCCGCGCCGGGCAGGCGCACGACCCCCAGGGCGCTGCCGAAGACCTCGTCGATGACGAGGGGGTCGTCGTGGTCGGTGATGTCGGATACGAGCAGCCGGCAGCCGTCGCCGTGTGCCTCCGCCGTCGGATGCGCCGCTCGTACGGAGGCGAGGCGGTCGGCGGCGCCGGGGTAGTAGTCGGTGCGCGGCGGCAGTTCGCGCAGCACTCGCCGGACCTCGTCGAGCAGTCGCTCGGTGCCGTCCCAGTCGCGCGGCAGGACCAGGATCTGGCTGGCGATGCAGTTGTGGCCGGAGTTGTTCATCTTGCTGGTGACGATGTGTTCGGCCTGGAAGCGGAAGTCGGCGTCGCTCCACGGCCCAGGTACCACGATGCAGGGACTCACGCCGCCCAGTTCACTGCTGAAGGGCTTGGTGATCAACGGGAGGTCGTCACGGCGGCGTTGTCCGGCATCCTCGTCGGTGCCCCAGATGATGGCGTCGTGGGTGCGATCGCTGCCGGTGACGTGAATGGCGTCGACGCTTTCGTGGCGCGACAGGTAACCACCCTCGGCAGCGCCGCCGTCGACGAAGGCCAGCCAGCCCCGTTCGACGAACTCGGCGAACACGTACTCGAAGTGGGGGCGTAGATAGGCGTTGACCGGGTTCATCTTGGCGATGACGACCTGGCCCTCGGCGTAGAGCTTGTGCAGGATGTCCAGCGCGGTGATCGCGGCGACGTTGCCGGCGCCGAGCACCAGGGCCAGGGCCGGGTCCCCCTGCCTGCCCCGGTACTCGCCGGCGGCGCAGGCACGCGTCTGCTCCGCGGTGACGCCGGGGCGCATCCACACCTCGGCCTTGAACCCGTTGAGCAGCAACGAGTCCCAGCCCGTGGCGGGGAAAACGTTCACGCGGGTGTGACCGTTCTCCTCGTGAACCGTCCTGTCGGCCAGGGGGTCCTTGCCCGCGACGATCCGCCGAAGGACGTGGAGATACGCCGCGGTGTTCTGGGCAAGTGCCCAGGGGCCGCCGATCCAGTCCTCGGCCGCCCAGGGGGAGTCCGGCCCGTACCCCTTCGCCCGGGCGCCCGCGCCGGCCATGTCGGCCGCACGCGCGACGATGCGGGGCCGCAGCCTCTCCAGGAGGGCGATGCGTTCGGTGAGCGGGGTGGAGGACCAGGACTCGGCGCTGCCGCGTACGTGGGCCACCGTGCGGTCGAGGAAGGAGGTGTCGAGGGCTCTTGTGTTCAACGTCGTTCCTTGCGGAAGGTGGGGGAGTGGGAGACGCGGGTCCGCCCTCGTGCGAGGAGCAGGCCCGCGTGTGGTCACACGGACAGCCGGCGGGCGTCGCGGTCCGGGTCGATCAGTGTGAGGGCGGCGGCTCCGCTCAGCAGGAGCACGGCGCCGGTGATCAGGACCGCGTACTGGTAGCCCTGCGCACCGTGGGTGTCCACGAGGCGCCCGATCAGCGTCGGGGCTATCAGGCCGGCGGTGGTCACCACGGCGTTCATGATGCCCAGGGCGCCGCCGCGACGGTTGGCCGGAGCCAGTTCCGTGACGGTGGTGACGGCGACGCTGCTCATCGCTCCGGCCAGCCCGAATCCCGCGACCAGGAGTACGGCGGTCACGACACCGGCCGGGGCCACCGGCAGGGTGAGGCATGCCGCTGCGCCGATGAGCAGCAGAACGCCGCCGACTCCGCCACGCGCCCACCGGCTCGCGGTGCCGCGGCGCAGCAGCCATCCGGTGAGGCCTGCCTGGCCGAGCACCACGACGCCGCCCAGCCCCCAGACCAGCATCACCACCTGGGTGGACCCGGCCGAGGTGTAGCCCAGTGCGTCCTGGAGGTAGGAGGGGAGCCAGACCAGGGCGAACGCGATGACCCAGTAGGTTCCGAAGTACGCTGCCGTGGCACCGATCCAGGTGCGGGTCGCGAGGATCCGCCGGTACGGCATCTTGTACCGGGCCGAACCCGGCTCGGTCTCCGCCGCCTCCTCCTCGTCCCTCACGAGTCCGTTGCCGGGCGCGGCCGCGTACGGCCCCTCCCCGCCGAAGGGGACCCACAGCAGCGCCCATACGACACCGGTGAGGGCCACCGCGGCGACGGCCGAACGCCAGCCGTGGTTCTGGATCACCCACGTCAGTACGGGAGCGGCGACCAGGACCCCCAGGGTGATCCCGAGGACGATCAACGCCCCGGGCAGGTTGCGCCGGTGGTTGGGGAACCAGGACAGGGTGGCCTGCTGGGCGACGGGGAAGGCGGGCCCCTCGGCAGCACCGAGCAGCACACGTGAGGTGATGAGGACCGCGAGCCCGCCGCCCACCGCCATCGGTGCCTGGGAGACGGACCAGAGCACGGCCATCGCGAGGATCAGCCACTTGGGCCGTATGCGGTCCGCGAGCAGCCCCACCGCGGCCCCGGAGATCGAGAACAACAGGAAGAAGGCGCTGCTGGCGAGTCCGAATGCCGATGCGGACAGGCCGAGGTCCTGTCGGATCTCCTCCGCGGCAAGACCGAGCACCGACTTGTCGGCGAAGTTGACCATCATGAAGACGACGAGCAGCACGGTGACGATCCACGCTCGGCGTCTCGTTCCGTGCGGCGCCTGCGGGGGGCCGACGGGAACAGCGGGTGCGACATCGGTGTCGGTCACAAGGGCTCCGCGGAGACTGGTTGGGAGGGGGAAGGGCCGGGAGGTCGTTCAGGCGAGGGGGACGCCGGCGATGGCGATGCGCTCCATGACACGGCGCTGCGGGTAGTAGTCGCTGATCGCGTAGTGCTGGGTGGCGATGTTGTCCCAGATCGCGACGGAGCCCGGCTGCCAGCGGAAGCGCACCTGGTACTCGGGGATACGGGCCTGGAGGACGAGCTCGTCGAGCAGGTCCCGGCTCTCCACGTCCGACAGGCCGACGATCCTGGTGGTGAAGGGCTCGTTGACGTAGAGCAGCCTGCGGCCCGTGCGCGGGTGGCGGACGACCACCGGGTGCTCGACGGCCGGCAGGTTCTCCCGGTGCGCCGCGACCTGGCTCTCCGTCATCAGGGCGCCCCAGCTCGGCACCCAGTCGTGCACGGCGGTGAGGCCCTCGATCCGGGCCTTCATGGCCTCGGTGAGGTTGTCGTAGGCGGCCGCCATGTCCGCCCACATGGTGTCGCCGCCGGCGGCGGGGACCTCGACGGCGCGCAGGACGGAGCCGAGTGCCGGCGCGGCCATGAACGAGTGGTCGCTGTGCCAGATGTTCTCGGTGCCGACGGCCATGGCGTCCTTGGCCAGGCGGGAGACGCCGACGGTGTCGCCCTTGGGGAAGAAGGGGTTGGCTTCGGGCCGGCCCCACAGTGCGGAGAAGGCGAGCTGGGACTGCGGGTCGAAGGCGTGCTGATCGCGGAAGAAGAGCACCTTCCACTCCAGCAGGGCCTGCCGGATCTCCTCCGCGAGGTCCTCGCCGATGGGGCGCGAGAGATCGACGCCCTCGACCTCGGCGCCGATGTGCGGGGTGAGCGGGAAGACGTCCAGAAGCCCGTAGGCGGGCTGCTCCGCGCCCGGTGCGATGCGGTCGAGCGTGCGCTTGCCGTAGTGCATCAACGGCTTGTCGAGCGCGGGAGAGGGGGTGGTGACGACGCTGTCCATGAGTCCTCCACGGTGGCGGCCTGAATATCGTTACGGGGAGTATCGTTATTGAGGCATGCGGAAGCAAGGGTCCTTGCGGTAGGAAAATGCAAAGCCGGAAAGTCGAGACGGGGATTGGTCAGCCGCCCGTGCCGACCGCCCGGGCGACGAGATCGACCAGCGCGTCCACGAAGCGGGCGTCGGGCGGCTCCAGCTCGCCGACCAGCCGGAAGACCAGTGGTGCGGCCACCAAGGTGGTCGCCGCCCGGACATCGGTGTCCGGGGCCACGTCACCCCGGGCGATCCCGCGTTCGAGGATGCGCCTCGTCTCGCTCGTGATCCGCTCGGTGTACTCCGCGTACTGACCCCGTACCGCGCCCGCGTCCGCCGACGCCCCGATGAGCCCCGCGAGCAGCCGGCCCGACCCCGGCAGCCGGTAGGCCTCCAGGCGAGCCGTGAGTACGAAGCGGAGCTCGGCGCGGAAGTCGCCCAGGTCGGGCACCGACAGGACGCCGATGCGGGTCTCCGCGGCGGCGATGATCAGATCCTGCTTCGTGGGCCAGCGCCGGTAGATGGCGGGCTTGCTCACCCCGGCCCGCGCCGCGACGGCGTCCATCGTGACCGCCCCGATCCCCTGCTCGGTGACCAGGCCGACGACCGCGTCGAGAACGGCTCCGGCGACCCGCTCCTCGCGCGGTCTGCCCGGTCCTCGTACGGTCCCGTCCCGCTGTGTGCCCACCATGCGCAGAGACTACGGTCTCCGCCGCCGTCCCCACCTCACGCCCTCCCCAGGACGGGGCGCCCCCGTTGGCCTAGGGTTGCCAACCGGGGACGAAAGGTGCGCAAAGTGGATGAATACCCCCTGATCGAGAACCACGGTCTGATCGGTGACCTGCAGACCGCGGCTCTCGTCACGACCGACGCGACGATCGACTGGTTCTGCTGCCCGCGCTTCGACTCGCCCAGCATCTTCGGTGCCCTGCTCGACCGGCGGAAGGGCGGGCACTTCACCGTCGGGCCGGCCGCGGACACGTACACCACCAAGCAGCTCTACCACCCGGACACCGCCGTGCTGGTCACGCGCTTCATGACCGAAGCCGGAGCCGGCGAGGTCGTCGACTTCATGCCGATCACCGGCACGACCGCGACCGACCGGCACCGCCTCGTCCGCATGCTGCGCTGTGTCCGGGGCAGCATGACCTTCGAAGGGGAGATCGCTCCGCGCTTCGACTACGGCCGCAAGCCGCACGAGTTGCACATCACGGAGCACGGGGCCGTGTTCACCTCACAGGACATGGACCTCGCCATCCACGCTGTCCGTGAGCCGCAGGACGAACGGCTGCTGACCATTCTTCCGAGCGACAACGACCTGCGGTTCACCCTGACTCTGCAAGCGGGACAGCAGCGCGGGCTGGTCATGGAATCGTCTCCTGGCGGACCGCCGCACGAAGTCCGGGTGGCGGAGTTCACGCAGCTCTTCGACGAGACGGTCCAGTTCTGGCGCTCGTGGCTGGGCCAGTCCACCTACACGGGCCGTTGGCGGGAAGCGGTGGAGCGATCGGCCGTGGCACTGAAGCTCATGACCTACGCACCGACCGGCGCCCTGGTCGCCGCCCCCACAGCGGCGCTGCCCGAGCAACTGGGCGGGGAGCGCAACTGGGACTACCGGTTCACCTGGATCCGTGACGCCTCGTTCTCCGTGTACGCCCTGCTGGGCATGGGGTTCAAGGAAGAGGCGGCGGCGTTCATCGGCTGGCTGCACGAGCGCGTGAAGGAAAAGGCCGGTGAAGGCGAGGGCAGCACCGGGCCACTGAACATCATGTACCGCGTCGACGGTTCCTCGGACATGGTCGAGGAGACCCTGGACCACTGGGAGGGGTACCGCGGCTCCGCCCCGGTCCGCATCGGGAACGGAGCAGCGACCCAGCGGCAACTGGACATCTACGGTGAGGCACTCGACAGCATCTACTTCGCGCACCGGCACGGCATGCACCTCGACCACGGGGGCTGGACCGCGCTGCACACCCTTCTCGACTGGCTGGTCGACCACTGGGATCAGCCCGGCGAAGGGCTGTGGGAGACCCGTGGCGGCCAAAAGGACTTCACCTACGGGCGCGTGATGTCCTGGGTGGCCTTCGACCGGGCCGTCCGGATCGCCACCGACGACGGCCGCCCAGCGGCACGCGGACGCTGGGTGGACGCGCGGGACGAGATCTACGCGCAGGTGATCAGCCGGGGATGGGACCCGAAGAAGCGGGCCTTCGTACAGCATTACGGCGACGACGTGCTCGACTCGTCGCTGCTGCGCATGCCGACGGTCGGCTTCATCACGCCGGACGATCCGATGTGGAAGTCCACGCTCGACGCGATGGAGAGTGAACTGGTCAGCGACAGCCTGGTCTACCGCTACAACCCCGAGGCGTCACCCGACGGGTTGCGCGGCTCCGAGGGAACCTTCTCCCTGTGCACGTTCATGTACGTCGACGCCCTGGCGCGGGCCGGACGCACCGACCAGGCCAGGCTGGTGCTCGAGAAGATGCTCACCTACGCCAACCACCTGGGCCTGTACTCGGAGGAGATCGGCCTGACAGGACGGCAGTTGGGAAACTTTCCGCAGGCCTTCACGCACTTGGCCCTGATCGACGCGGCGATCACCCTGGACGCGAGGCTCAATGAGGAGCGCGGGGTCGGGGCGTAGCTTCACGTCACCTCCCGGGGGAGGGGTTCGATCCGGGCAGGGACCGGTGGCCCATAGGGTGGCTCGCATGTCTGCCACGTTGAGCTCCACCAAATCCCGCGCCGCGCTCCGCGTATCGGCGCGTGTCTCAGGCGAGTTGCTGCTCGTCCTCGTCATGACCGCAGTGGCGGTATGGATGCTGGGCCGCATGTGGTCGGTCATCTGGCCGCTCATAGTCGGCTTGTTGCTCACCACCCTGACCTGGCCCACGGCGCATTACCTGCGCCGACGCGGGTGGCCACCGGCCCTCGCCGCTTCCGTGGTCACCGTGCTGTTCCTCCTGGTAGCCGCAGGGGTCGCAGCGCTGATCGCGGTGCCGGTGGCCTCCCAGTCCGGCGAGCTGGCAGACGGCGTGGTCGAAGGAATCCAGAAACTGCGCGAGTGGGCCTCCGGGCCCCCGCTGAACATCGGTGACGATCAGATAGCCGGTGCCTTCGACACAGCGGCTGCCCGCATCCAGGACAGCATCGGCAGTATGGTCACCACCGTCGTCACCGGCGTGAGCACTGTGGTCAACGGCGTGGTCACTGCCGTCCTGGCGGTCTTCCTGATGTTCTTCATGCTCAAGGACGGCCCCCGGTTCCTGCCGTGGCTCGCCCGTCAGCTGCCCGGCCGGCTCGCCACCGATGTTCCGACCGTGGCGGCACGTGGTTGGCGGACACTGGGTGAGTTCGTGCGCTCCCAGGCGTACGTCGGCCTGCTCGACGCAGTCCTCATCGGCATCGGCCTGTGGATCGTGGGAGTGCCGCTGGTGCTCCCCCTCGCGGTGCTGACCTTCGTCTCCGCGTTCGTGCCCATCGTGGGTGCCCTGTTCGCCGGCTTCGTCGCCGTACTCATCGCCCTGGTGTCGAACGGGTTGACCGACGCACTGATCGTGCTGGCGATCATCATCGTGGTGCAGCAGCTCGAGGGCAATGTGTTCCAGCCCATGATCCAGAGCCGCGGACTCGGCCTGCACGCTGCGGTGATCCTGCTGGCGGTGACACTGGGAGGCAGTCTCGCCGGCATCGTGGGCAGCCTGCTCGCCGTACCCGTCGCCGCACTGATCGCGGTGGTCTGGAACTATCTGCGCGAGCAGCTCAGTGTTCCGGAGGAAGAGCCGGAAACCCTTGCGTCACCGAGTGGCGTCCCCTCCTAGTACTCCAGCCGTAGATCGTGATCAGGAGTTAGGTCGTCGTGGTAGTGAGCCTTTTCCATCTTGATCAAGTGGTGAGTTCGAGGGCGACGACGGCCCGGACGACGGCGGTGATCCGGGTGGTGCTGCAACGGAGCTTCCGC
>NZ_JBEXDB010000011.1:0-220585 GCF_040605575.1 Streptomyces sp. NPDC005566
GCCGTCGTCGCCCTCGAACTCACCACTTGATCAAGATGGAAAAGGCTCACTACCACGACGACCTAACTCCTGATCACGATCTACGGCTGGAGTACAAGTAGTATCCGGGCCACCTCGGGGGGTGGGTAGATGCGACGAGTGATGGCATGTGCGCTGTTCGTGGCAGTAGGGGTGGCGACGCTGTCCGGATGCAGTGCGGTGGTGCTGCCATTGGTTGGCGTACAACTCGATGCCGAGGGAGTTCCGCATGTTCTGTTGCGGCCGTGCGGAGACGACAAGATCCGAGGGCCGGGCCTACAGGGCTTCGCGGGAACCAACCAGGCTGAGAGTGGTGCCCTGCTCGATGGGGAGAACCTCTCCGGCTGGAATGTTCCAGGTGAGCACGCGCCGGGGGATGTCGACTTCCCGCTCTTCGCACCGCCCTCGCGGTGGGCTGCCGTGCACGTGGGGAATCAGGATCTGCTCGCCGACCTCACCTACCAAATCTCTTTTGGCAAGGCCGAGTTCAATTATGACTACACCGGTCTGGTGACCTTCCGCCTGACGGATGTCGATGCTTTGGAACCCGGTCAGGTGTGGGCCGATGACCGGAGCATGACGCGCGAAGCTTTCGAAGAGCTGGCCGAGGAATCCTGCTGAGACTGCCCGGCATGCGGCCGCCCTCGACATGCCTCACCCGGCCTTCCTGGATGAGGTAGGACGCTCCTCCGTCGCAATGGGTTCATGAAGGAACTTCGTGAGTGCCGGTCGACAGGGCACGACGCGCGTGTCGTCCGTGGCCCTTCCTTTCAGGCCGCGCTTTTCATAGACCTCCCCGGTATCGGTCCACCGCCTGCCGAACTCCAGCTGAGCCGCGTGGAAGAGCGGTTCGCCCCACAGGTCGTCGGCGTGCTCTCCGGGTGATCGCGCGTCCAGAACCCGCAGGGCGACCGGCTTGAGGGCGGCGGTGGGGCCCGCTGTAGCGTGAAATAGCGTGACCGCATGGATGAACCCCGGATCAAGGTGTACGGCTCAGCAGCCGAAATCACTGTGGCAGCCAATGCCGCAGGACTGCGGGACCTGGCTGAGCGACTCATGGGACTCGCAGATCCCGAACTCAGGGACGGGTACCACGAGCATCTTGAGGGCGGCATCAATCTCGAAGAGGGCTCGGTCAGCCTGATCTTGGCCCGAGACGAAGCGCTGTAAGGCCCAACGCCGACCCATGGGCGTACCCGCGACGACCTGAGCCGTGCCCGAGCACCAAGCACCGCCTGGAACGCGGCAGATCCTCCGGATCGGGCTACGGGGCGGCAAGGCAGAACCGGCCGGATTCGAACCGGCGTCCTCGCGATTTTGGAGACCGCGCGCGACGACCTCTGCGCTACGGCTCCGCCCCGTCCGCCATCCTATGGACTCCCGCTGCTGCCGAGGTACCCGTGCCCCTGCCGGAACCAGCGACAACACCAGACCGAGAGATTCGGCAACAACACCCAGGGCGCAAGAAGACGGGCCTGCCCCTGCCCGTCGACACCCCACCGGCCTCCTGCGCGGGGTTGACGGCCGGCCTGGCAGCATGCCCGCCATGGACCAAGCTCTGAAGACCCTCGAACACGAATTTCGTTCCGAGCCCGGAAGCTTCCTGCTGGGACTGCGAAATGATCTGGTCTGGGACCGAGGCTCCTTCTCCGAACTGGAGAAAGCCATGCGCACTGTCTGCCGACGCATGCAGGAGGCCGAGGAGCTTCCCCGGTGGCTGGCGGAGGGGTACTACCACGTCGCCACGGACGTTCCCTCGTGGACCACGCATCCGAACTTCCCCCGGCCGGAGCCGGAGGACTACTACGCCGCGTGCATGGAGCGGCTGACGGATCTGGCGGACTGGTTCTTCCGGGGGGAGCACGCCTACATGGAGCCGCACACCTGGTCGGAGCTGTAGGAAGCGAGGCTGCCGGCGGGCCGTGGAACGGCAGCCGTGGGCTGATGGGCGACTCCGGTGTCCGCCGCCGGGCTTACGTATCGACTGGAGGGCCGGGCCGACCGCACACGCCCCGAATTACGTAGGCCCATCAGGGAATCCACGGACTCGCGGCACCGCAAGGGATGGGAGGGTCGGGGTCGGTCCGGTGAGCCGCACACGTCACGGGCGGTCTGCGTGACGGCCGTCCACGGGGAGGGCAGGCGGGGTGGCGCGAACTGCAGGGACATGGGCACGGAGGGTGGGCCTGACCGGAGCCGTGGTCAGCCTCGCCATCGCCGGGTGGCTGATATGGCTGCTCCCGGGACCCCACCTGGCGGCCGTCCTGGGCATCGGCCCCGTGGACGGCGTCATGACCATCAGCCGCTGCTACGAGGCCACCGACGCGCAGGGCTATCACGACGGCACCGACTGCCAAGGCATGTACACGCCGCGCGCGGCAGGTGAGCCCCGGCGCGAGATCACCCTGGACAAGCCTGCCGAGATGCACAGGCCGGGTAGCTCCGTGGAAGTGCGGATGGTAAGGGGCAGAGGCCACGAACCGTCGGGCGACGCGCTGGGTACCTGGGTCACCGTAACCGGGTTGATCCTCGGACCGTTCCTCGCCCTGTCGCTGTCGTTCCGCGCCAGCGCGCGGGAGGGCACGTGGAGCCACAGCGGTGACTACGTCCTGGTCCTCATCGTCGCCGAGCTGGCCTCCCTCGTCCTCGGATTCCTGGTCGGCTTCCTCGCCTGGATCGTCATCGCCCTGTTCGGCTGAGAAGCTGAGGGGTGCCACACGGCCCCGGATCCTCGACGGAGGTACCGGACGCGGCGTGTGTACGACTCCCGAACGGGCCTCCGTCCGACGTGATAGACAATGCCGTGGAGTTCGGCAAGGAGATCACACACGTGGGGGCGTCGGAGGATGCCGCCGCACATCCCGAGAGTGGGCGTCCCTTCGTCGGCCGCACGGACGAACTGGGGCTGCTCGAAACGGTGATCGACCGGCTGGGCCACGGGGCTCCGCCCTTCATCGACATCACCGGCGCGGCAGGGATCGGCAAGAGCCGGCTGATGACGGAGTTCTGCCTGCGCGCACGACGACGCGGGGTGACGGTGCTCCGCGGCCGGGCGGCCGAGTACGAACGGCAGCTCCCGTTCCATCCGTTCGCCGACGCGTTCGCCGACTTGGACGACCGCCTGCAGGCTGCGGCACCGGACCTGCTCGACGCGGTCTCCCCTGTCCTCGGCGGCCGAGGCGCCGGGCCGTCCCCCGGACCGATGCCGGCCGCGGCCGACCGCTTCGGTCTCCACCGTTCGGTGGCAGGCCTGTTGGCGCAGCTCGGCAGGGCCGGCGGCCTGGTGGTGGCGCTGGACGACGTGCACTGGGCGGACCCTGCGTCACTGGAGCTCCTGGACCATCTCGTCCGGCATCCCGTACCCGGCCCGGTCGTCCTCGTCGTCGCCCGCCGCGACCGGCAGACTCCGACCGCGCTCACCGCGGCGCTCACCCGCGGGGTCGACACCGATGCGGTGCTCCGGATCGGTCTCGCACCACTCGCGGAACAGGAATGCGTCGAAGGGCTCGCCCCCGATCTGCCGCGCGGCCGGGCCGCGCACCTCTATGCCGCAGGCGAGGGCAACCCGCTCTACTTCCTCTCCCTCCTGCACGCACACCGCGAGGGCGCCGCGCGTCGCCCCACGCCCTTCTCGGTCTCCACCGAGAGCAGCCTCGGTGAACTGCCCACCGGTCTCGGCGCCTTGCTGCTCAACGAGCTGGCTCCGCTGACTCCGTCGCAGCGCCGGGCCCTGGAGGCGATCGCCGTGCTCGGCGATCACGCGGTGACCCCGGTGATCCGCAGGGCGACCGGCCGTACCGATACCGAGCTCGACGACGACTTGGACGCCCTGGCGCGACGGGACCTCGCGCGGGCGGGCCCGAACGGCCGAATGGTGTTGCGCCACCCGGTGCTCCGGACGGTGGTCCACGAGTCCACCGCAGCCCGGCGGCTCGTCGAGATCCACCGTGCCGCAGCCGCCGAGCTGGCCCGCACCGGCGCACCGGCGGTCGAACAGGCCCGGCACGTCGAACGGTCGGTGATCACGTGGGACCCGCAGGCCTACGCCGTACTGAGGCGGGCAGCCGAGCAGACCGCGTCGACCGCGCCGACGAGCTGCGCACACTGGCTCCGGGCCGCACTCCGACTGCTGCCCGACACGGTCGAACACGCCGCCGAACGACGCGATCTGATGCTGCGGCGCGCACGCGCACTCGGCGTCGCCGGCGGGCTCCGGGAGAGCCGCGACCTGCTGCACAAGGTGATCAGCACGGCCGGTCCCGACGAGGCCGGCGTCAGGACGTCGGCGGTCGTGCTGTGCGCCCTGACGGAGCGGCACCTCGGAAGATATCCGGAGGCGATCGCGCTCCTGCGCCGCGAGTTGAGCAGGCAGCCGGAGCTGTCACCGTCCGACAGGGTGTCGATCGGCCTCGAACTGAGCTCGTCCGCACCCCACAACACCTCCTATCCGCAGATGCGGGGCGAGGTCGCACGGACCCTCGCGGATGCCCGTGCCCTCGGCAACGAACTGGGCGAGGCGGGGGCGCTGGCGGTCGCCGCGTTCGGCGAGGCCTACGAGGGCGGTGTGGCCGCGGCGAGCGCGTACGCCACGCAGGCAGCCGGGTTACTGGACGGCCTGCCCGACGACGACCTCACGGCGCTGTGCGAACCGCTGGGCAGACTGGGCTGGGCCGAGGCGTTCCTCGGCCGCTTCACCGATGCCGAGCGCCACGCGGACCGGGGTCTCGGGATCGCCCGGAGCAGCGGGCAGGTCTACCTCCTGCCGCTCCTGCTGCTGTGCAAGGCACACGTACGGATCCAGACCTGCC
Source organism: Streptomyces sp. NPDC005566 (assembly GCF_040605575.1). Classification (NCBI taxonomy): domain Bacteria; kingdom Bacillati; phylum Actinomycetota; class Actinomycetes; order Kitasatosporales; family Streptomycetaceae; genus Streptomyces; species Streptomyces sp. NPDC005566. The sequence goes on from NZ_JBEXDB010000011.1 coordinate 4,827, forward strand.
GCCTGCCTTCGGCCTGCGAACTGGCGGACGAGGCGGAGGACATCGCCCGCGGTATCGGCAGCAGCGAACTGCTCGCCTTCGTCCTGGCCAACAAGGCCCAGGTGCGCATCGCAGCGTCCGCACCCGGTGACCCGGAGGCACTCGCGGCCGCCGAGGAGGCCGTCGCGTCCATGGGGCCGAGCGACAACTGGCGGGCCTCCATGGCCTGGTGCATGCTCGGCTACGCTGCGCTGACCGGCGGCGATCCGCACCGTGCCCGGGCCGCCCTCCTCCGGGCCGGGGGCGACGACCTGCGTGGCCTGCAGCCCTCGATGCGCCCCCTCCTGTCGGAACTTCTCGTCACGGCCGCACTGTCCACAGGGGACGTCGGCTCCGCGTCCGCATGGTCCGAGCGGGCCCGCAAGGACGCGGAGCAGCTCGGCCTGCCCGTGCAGCGCGCCTCCGCGATGCGGAGCGCGGCGCAGCTCGCGCTGCACGACGGCGACCCCGCCAGGGCGGCGACGCTGCTCTCCGAGGCGGCGGCGGAATGCGCACGGTCCGGTGCGGTGTTCTGGGAGGCGCGGTCACTGCTGCTTGCGGCCCCGGTGATGACGGCTGCCGGGTTAGGAGCGCGGGGGGCGGCCATGTGGGAGCAGGGCCACCGGCTGGCCGTCGCCGGAGGCGCGGGCCTGCTGGTCGGCCTGGCGGAGTTGACGCGGCCGCCCGTACCCTCCGTGTCCTCCCCCGCCCCGCCGTGGCTGGCCTCCTTGACGGCACGCGAACGGGAGGTCGCCGAACTGGTGGCCGAGGGCCTCACCAACCAGGCGATCGCCGCGAGGCTCTACCTCAGTCGGCGTACCGTCGAGACCCACCTGTCACGGGTGTTCCGCAAGACCGATGTCGCCACCCGCGCGGGACTCGCGGCCCTCATGGCCCGTTCCTGACACCGGCGGGTGAACTGACGGGAGGCCCGCGCTCGGCCCCCACTCGCTTCGGCGGTCCGGCTCCGCGCTGCGCGCCGCCGTCGCGCTCACGCCCGACATCACCCTGGCCTCGCGTGCGCTCGGCGCCGTGCACGCGTACGTACTGGGTTCGCTCGCCGCCCGGCAGGCCCTTCGACGCACGGAGCAGCGCACCGGGCTCAGCAAGGAGGAGTGGCAGCGCAGCGTCGGCCCGTACATCAGCGAGGTCCTCGCGGCGGGGGAACACCCGATGCTCGCCCGCCGCGTCCACGAGGCCGAGGAGCCCGACCCCGACGTCGAATTCGCGTTCGGCTCGGACTGCGTGCTCGACGGACTCGCGGCCCGGCTGGGTCACTGAGCGGTCAGTACGGACAACGGCACTCGAGCGGCACGCCGGGCCGGCAGCGCGGGCCCCTGCCGGAGTTGGCAGAGGCCCGCGGTACAGAGAGTCGGGGTGAGCCGGGACCTGTCCTCGACGAGCACCGTCCCGGCCGGCACCGATTACCTTCGGCTGCCGGCCTGACGGCCCGGCCTCACTTCAGGTGCCGGGCAAAGAACCTGGCCGCATCGTCCCCCGCGAACCGCGGGACGCCGGTGTGCCCGCCCATGTTGGCGTGCAGCGTCTTCTCCTCGGAGCCGAAGGCGTCGAACAGGTCCAGGGCCGCCTGCCGGTCGTTCCCTTCGTCGTCCCATTGGAGCAGGACGTGCAGCGGAATGCTGACCCTGCGGGCCTCCTCGAACATGACGCGAGGCACGAAACTCCCGGCGAAAAGACCCGCGGCCACGATGCGCGGCTCGACCACCGCCAGCCGGATGCCGATGGAGATCACGCCGCCCGAGTACCCGACCGGGCCGCCGATCCCGGGCAGCGACAGGAGGGCGTCGAGAGCGGTCTGCCATTCCGGGACCGACTTTTCGACGAGCGGGAGAATGAGGGCGTCGATGATCTCGTCCTTGACCGGCTCGCCGGCTTCCATGACGCGGCGCAGATCGGCTCGGGCCTGCTCGGCGGCGGCCCAACGGGGCCGGTCACCGCTCCCTGGGAGCTCGATGGTGGCGGCGGCGAAGCCGTCCGCCACGGCCTGCCGGGCCCGACCCGCCAGCCGGCTGTACATCCTGTGCAGCCCGAGCGGGGGATGGCCGAGCAGGATCAACGGCGCCGGTGGAAAAGCGGACGCGGGCGTCCACAGGATGCCGGGGATCTCGCCGAGGGTGAATTCGCGTTCGAGGACGCCGTCGTCGAGGCGCCGTTCGGAAGTGAATTGCATGGTCGTGCCTTTCGGGAGTGCTCGGAACGGCGCTCCCGGACGACCTATCGCCCGACCGTGGCCCCGGAGGGGAGCACCCATGTCGATACTGCGTTCACGGGTACCACCTCCTCGTTCTCTCGCACGGCCTCCGGCAACCTAGCAAGGGTCGCCGTGGCCGCCAAGCGGATATTGCGCGGGCTCCGTGGCCGGATGCCACGGAGCCGGAACACTACGCAGAGCTGTCCGGCCCGGCGGGCGCGGTCGCCATCGGCATCGGCATCGGCATCGGCATCAACGAGTCACGCCCACGGACCGACCTCCCAGACGTCCACCGCCTCGGTGTTCGTCGGCGGATGGGTGATCGGGGCCCGAGGGCGAGCTACGCGGCCGATGAGGTCCCGGGGATGCCCAGGCCGACAAGGAGGATTCCGCACAGCTCTTCCGCGCAGGTGGCGGACCCGGTGAGCGCCTGTCGGACGACTTCCGCTTCCGAGGTCAGCCCAGCAGCGGCCGACCACGCGAGCGCGCCCGCCACAGCAGTGTCCACCGGGAAATCCTCCAGCGGGATGTCGTAGCTCTCCGCCATCCCGCGGTTGAGCAGTCCTGTCCAAGCTGTGCCGTCCGGCGTCACGGCCTCGACGAACCCCACATCGCTGTCCAGGAAAGACACCATGACCGCGGGCGCCCCGGTCTTCTCCACGAGTCCTGGCAGGCTGCGCTCGTCGGCGTCGGCGAATTCCGACACCTGCCAGCCCTCCGCCGGAACGTCCGTGTCCCCGATGCCGACATAGCCCGTCGCTTCCATCAAGTCGCGGAGCTCTGCCGTGGATCCGATCGCAAGTGAACCGCCGAAGTTTCCCATGCCCCGCACGTTAGCCAACAGCACCGACAACGCCTGGGCCTGCGAAGGGGGCGTGGGCGCGAGGGGCGCGTCAGAGGAAGCGCGACCGGCCCGGCCCCGCCCGCTCTCGCCGATTTCCACCCCGACCGCGTCCACCGAAGCGGCGTCGTCGACGAATAGGCAAGGGATATATCCGGATGAATGGCTGTCCGGGTTGAAGGACCGCTCTATATCCGGCCATCCTTACCGCCATGTCTCTCGCGTCCCCTGCTCTCGATGTGTCCGGCCTGCGTGACTACGCCTACGAATGGGCGGTGGTGGACGTGGAGACCTCTGGGCTGATGGCGCGCCGGGACCGGGTGCTCTCGGTCGCCGTGGTGACTCTCGGTCCGGACGGTGTGCAGACCGGCGAGTTCTCCGCCCTGCTCAATCCCGGCTGCGATCCCGGGCCGGTACACGTGCACGGGCTCACCGCCGAACGGCTGCGGGGTGCACCGGACTTCGCTCACGTGGCGGAAGAGATCGGGGCGATGCTCAAGGACCGTGTCTTCGTCGCCCACAACGCCCAGTTCGACTACGACTTCCTCGCCCACGAGTTCGCCCGGGCCGGGCTGCGGCTGCCGGTGACCCGGCGGCTGTGCACCCTGGCGCTGAACCGGCGGGTGGATCCGCCGACCGAGGATCTCCGGCTGGGCACACTGGCCGCCCACTACGGCGTCACGCAGTTGACGGCCCACGATGCCCTCGACGACAGCCGTGTGCTGGCCGGGGTTCTGCGCGGCACTCTGCGGGATGCGGCGCAGCTCGGCCTGCCGCTGCCTCTGGTGCCTTGCCCGCCCCGCCAGGACCCGGAGTTCACACCCCGGTCGCCCAAGGCGCCGTGCGCTTTCCGTAACCCGGGGCGGCTCGCAACCGACGGCCCCTTGGTCCAGGGCATGAAGGTCGCCGTCACCGGGGAGACCACCACCCCGAGACAGGAGCTGGTCGAACGTTCCGTCGCCGCCGGGCTGAACCTCATGTCCTCCGTCAGCCGCCACACGAGTGTCCTGGTCACCAACGACCACGCTTCGGGCTCCGCGAAGGCGAGACGCGCCCTCGCGGAGGGCATCCCCGTCATCGACGAGCTCACGTTGCTGCGCCTGCTCGGTGACGTGCGCCCCGGAAACCGGCACGAGGAGACCACCACCGGCGCCACGGCTCCGGCTCCCACTCCCCTCACGGCGGAGGGCGCGCCGCCCGCTCCGCCCGCCCCTGCCCGGGCAGCGATCCCTTCGGCGCGTGATCCGCACCGGGCGGCCGTGCCCGCCGAGTTGCCCGGCAAGCCGCTGGCCGGCCGGCGGGTGCTCGTCCTCGGCGGCACGCACCCCGAGGCCGTGGCTGCCCGCACCCGCATCGTCGAGCTCGGCGGCTCCGCCGCGATCAATCTCTCCGCGAGCGTCACCGACGTCGTGCTCCTGGCCGACGGGGCAGCCGACCGGCGGATGCGCCGGATCACCTCGCTGGAATTTCCCACGCATGAGGCCGCCTGGATCGAGGCGCCGGCCGCCGAGCCGCACCATGGTCGGACCGGTCGGGGGCAGGCCCGGCATGTGCTGCCCCGGGGTGGTGTCGTGGACCTTCCCGAAGGTGGGGTACCAGCGGTCCCGTGGACTGTCACGGCCACCTGGGGCCAGCGGACGGACTGCGAGATCGACATCGTCGCGTTCGTGGTCGACGAGGACGAACAGGTCTCCTTCGACGAGGACTTCGTGTTCTACGGTGCCCCGGAGAACCCGGCCGGCACGGTACGGATCCTCGGTGACGGGCCCACCGAGCAGACCGTCAGTGTCCGTCTCGGCTCGCTTCCCCCCTCGGTCAGCAGAGTCGTTGTCGCGGCGGCCATCGACGGGGAACTCACATTCGGCGACGTCGGGGCGATCCAGATCACCGCCGCTCCCGGCACCAGCGCGGCACCTCTCGCCCAGTCCACGCTCGACGCCGCGACGACGGAGCGCACCATGCTGCTCGCCGAGCTCTACCGCCGCGGGCCGCTGTGGAGGCTGCGGACCGTCGGCCAGGGGTACGACTACGGCCTCGACGCCCTCGCACGCGCCTACGGAGTCGATGTCGCCGACTGACAGGCGGCGGAGGTCTCAGGGGCGCCCCAGCCGTTCCACCAGTGCGGGCACGTCCGCGAAGGAGTCGAGGACGTGGTCCGGGGTTCCGTCCGCTGCCGCGTGGGTCTCGGGCAGGTACTTGCCGGTCCTGACCAGTACGCCGGTGATTCCGCAGCGCTGGGCCGCCAGCACGTCCGACTCGATGTCGTCGCCGACCATCAGCGCCTCGGTCGGGTCGGCGCCGAGGTGGGCGAGGGCCGCGGCGAAGAACGCCCCGGCGGGCTTGCCGGTGATCTCCGCCTCCGTGCGGGCCGCCCGCTCCAGACCGTCGAGGAATGCCCCGGTGTCGAGGTCGAGCCCGCCGGCGGTGCGCCAGTACAGGTTGCGGTGCATGGCCACCAGCCGGGCGCCCTGCTGTACGTGGCGGAAGGCCCGGTTGAGTGCCGCGTACGTGAACGCGGCACCCGCTCCGCCGAGGACGACGACGTCCGGTACGGCGCCCTCGCCGTCCTCCTCCTCGACGAGGGTCACGCCCGACAGGTCGTCCCGTACGTCGCCGGTGTTGATCAGCAGGCAGCGCGCCTCGGGGTGGTGCTCGCGCAGATACGCGGCGGTCGCCGCGGGGGCCGTGAGGATGTCGTCGGCACTGACGGGGAAGCCCGATCCGGCCAGTTGTCCGGCGATCCCGGCGCGGGTCCGTGAGGTGGTGTTGGTGACCAGTGCCAGAGGGATTTCCGCCGCCCGCAGCTGTTCCATCGCCTCCACGGCACCGGGCAACGGCTCCCAGGACACCGTGAGTACGCCGTCGATGTCGATCAGGACGGCTCCGATTCGTTCCATACGGTCGACCGTCCCCGACTTGCCGAACAGGTGCAAATGGGATTGTTTCGAAGGTGGGGGTGTGTGTTCGTTCCGGTCTCCCCTCCTTGGAGGCGAACCACTGTGCTGTTCACCGACCGCACGGACGCCGGGCGGCGGCTCGCCCAGGCGCTCGGACACCTGGAGACACGTCGGCCCGTCGTCCTGGGGCTGCCCCGCGGCGGGGTTCCGGTGGCATTCGAAGTGGCGCAGTTCCTCGGTGCTCCGCTCGATGTGATCGTGGTCCGCAAGCTGGGGGTCCCGTACCACCCGGAACTGGGCTTCGGTGCCATCGGCGAGGGCGGGGTCCGGGTCATCAGCGACGAGATCGTCCGGCACGCCGGGGTCCGCGAGAAGGACCTGGTGTCGGTGGAGCGCGCCGAGGAGGCGGAGCTCGTACGCCGGGCGCGTACGTACCGGGACGGTCGGCCGCGCCTCCCGCTCGAGGGCCGGGCGGTGATCGTGGTGGACGACGGGGTCGCCACCGGCGCGACCGCGCGGGCGGCGTGCCAGGTGGTACGGGCACAGGGCGCCGCCTATGTCGTGCTGGCCGTTCCCGTGGCATCGCCGGATGTGGCCGACCGGCTGCGCTCCGAGGTGGACGAGGTCGTGTGCCTTTCCACGCCTCAGCTCTTCTCCGCTGTCGGTGAGTGGTACCGGGACTTCTCCCAGACCTCCGACGAGGAGGTCGTCTCCCTGCTGGCGCGGACCCCCGAGGGCCGCGGCTCCTCCGAACAGGTCGAGGTGGACGCGGGCGGCACAGGGCTCGCCGGGGACCTCGTGCTCCCGGACGGCGCCGCGGCGGTCGTGGTGTTCGCCCACGGCTCCGGCAGCAGCCGCCACAGTCCACGCAACCGCTCCGTGGCCACGGCCCTGAACCGGGCGGGCCTCGGCACCCTGCTCTTCGACCTCCTCACGCCGGGGGAGGAAACGTACCGGGCCAACGTCTTCGACATCGGTCTGCTGGCCGGGAGGCTGGCGGGCGCCACCGAGTGGCTCCGGCGCCGGGTGTCCGTACCGGTCGGCGCCTTCGGGGCGAGCACCGGGGCGGCGGCGGCACTGCGGGCCGCCGCGGCGGCCGACTCCGGCATCGGCGCCGTGGTCTCCCGCGGCGGGCGTCCCGATCTCGCCGGGGCGGATTTGTCCGGGGTGCGGGCGCCGACACTGCTCATCGTGGGCGGCAACGACACCACGGTGATCGATCTGAACCGGCAGGCGCAGGCGGCACTGTCCTGCGAGAACCGGCTGGAGATCGTCCCGGGCGCCACACACCTCTTCGAGGAACCGGGTGCGCTGGGTCTGGTGGCGGATCTGGCCCAGGACTGGTTCACCACGCATCTGGTGTCCCGGGCCCGTTAGGCCGGGCGGGCCGCCCCTATCCTGTCCCCCGGCACACGGCGGCGGGAGGGGCAGTCCATGCAGGTCAGGATCGTGAACGGTGCGGGCGTCCCGGCATACGCGGACGGGATACGGCGCGTGTACGCGGACGTGTTCTCGGCGCCCCCGTGGAACGAGGCCCCCGAGGCGGCCACGTCGTACGCCGGGCGGCTCGCCTCCGATGCGGAGCGACCGGGGTTCACCGCCGCGATCGCCCTGGACGCGGACACCGTGACCGGTTTCGCCACCGCCTGGACGACGCCCGCCCCCTTCCCCGGCGACCGCAGCTACGGGCAGGTCGCCGCAGCACTCGGGCCGGACCGGGTCGCGGAGTGGCTGTGCGGGGCCGTCGAGGTGAACGAGCTGGCCGTCGGCCCCGCGGCGCGTGGCGCCGGGTTGGGCGCTGAGCTGCTGGCAGCAGTCACCGAGGCGGCCCCCGACGGACGGTGCTGGCTGCTCACCTCGGTCCGGGCCAAGGACACGCTGCGCTTCTACCGGCGCGCCGGCTGGCGCCGGATCGACGCACCCGTCCCTGGCAGGGCGGGGCTCGCCGTGCTGCTCGGGCCGCGGCATCCGGCCGGTATCCGCACTCTCGGCAGAGGCGTACGGATACCGCTTCGGGGGCAATGATCGGGGCACCGGTACCGCGCTGGAGCCGCGCTGGGGCGATGCGTCCGACAACGATGCCGTCCGTGGGCCGCCACCCGCTGCGGCATGGACTCGGGACTCCTGGTGTGCGCGTGCAATGAGGAGCGATGTCCGGCCCTTACGTGAATCGATTCAGGGACGCGAAACATAGTTGCTGACCTCGGAGGCTGTCAAGGGTTCTCCCGATTCACCCCATTCAGGCGCGCACGTCCCCCGTCGGCATGAACTTCTCGCCATCAACCCATTGACTGCGCCCGCAATCCCCGTTTAGCTTCCGAGCAACCTCATTGAAACCTTTCACGGCGAGTGGAGCGAGGCAGTCCCACCGCTGAGGAGCTCCCATGAACCAGTCCGCCCCGGACCCGGCCCCGGTCCTGGCCCTGAAGGGCGTGAGCAAGTCCTTCGGTGCCGTACGGGCCCTGCAGGACGTGTCCCTGCAGTTGTTCCCCGGCGAGGCACACGCACTCGCCGGGGAGAACGGCGCAGGCAAATCGACCCTGATCAAGGCCCTCGCCGGGGTCCACCGCCCGGACAGCGGTGAGGTGCGGCTCGACGGGCGGCCCGTCGTCTTCCACGGCCCCGCCGACGCCCGTGAGGCCGGAATCGCGGTCATCTACCAGGAGCCGACGCTCTTCCCCGACCTGTCGATCGCCGAGAACATCTTCATGGGCCGCCAGCCGCGGCGGACACTGGGCCGCATCGACCGCAGGGCCGTGCACGCCACCACCGCCGGGCTGATGCGCCGGCTCGGTGTCGACCTGGCTCCCGACCGGCCCGCGCGGGGGCTGTCGATCGCCGACCAGCAGATCGTCGAGATCGCCAAGGCGCTCTCCTTCGACGCCCGTGTCCTGATCATGGACGAGCCGACCGCCGCCCTGACCGGCAGCGAGACGGCCCGGCTCTTCTCCGTCGTGGAGACCCTGCGCGCCGAGGGCGCGGCGGTGCTGTTCATCTCGCACCGGCTCGACGAGATCTTCGAGCTGTGCCAGCGCGTCACGACGCTGCGCGACGGCCGGTGGATCTCCTCGGAGCCGCTGGAGGGCCTGACGGAGGACGACCTGGTGCGCAGGATGGTCGGCCGCGACCTCGGCGACCTCTACCCCAAGCAGGACGCGGAGGTCGGCGAGGTCGCCCTGTCGGTGCACCGGCTGACCCGCGAGGGCGTCTTCCGTGACGTGTCCTTCGACGTCCGCCGCGGCGAGATCGTCGCGCTCGCCGGGCTCGTCGGCGCCGGGCGCACCGAGGTCGCGCAGGCGGTGTTCGGCGTGGACCGCGCCGACGCGGGCGAGGTGAAGGTGGGCGGCACGGTGCTGCGGCCGGGTTCGCCGACCGCCGCGATGGCCGCCGGGCTCGCGCTCGTACCCGAGGACCGGCGTCAGCGCGGGCTGGTCATGGATATGTCGATCGAGCGCAACATCGGCCTCACGGGCCTGGACGAGGTCCGTAAGCGCGGGCTCGTCAGCCGGGCCCTGGAGCACGACCGGGCCGCCGACTGGGCGGTGCGCCTCCAGCTCAAGTACAACCGGCTGGCCGACACCGTGGGTGTGCTGTCGGGCGGCAACCAGCAGAAGGTCGTGCTGGCCAAGTGGCTGGCGACCGGCCCGGCCGTGCTCATCGTCGACGAACCGACCCGCGGCATCGACGTCGGCACCAAGGCCGAGGTGCACCGCCTGCTGTCCTCGCTCGCGGCGGACGGCCTCGCCGTACTGATGATCTCCTCCGACCTGCCGGAGGTGATCGGCATGGCCGACCGGGTGCTCGTGATGCACGAGGGCCGCCTCGTCGCCGAGATCCCGCGCGGGAGCGCCACCGAGGAGTCGGTCATGGCGGCGGCCACCGGACGCGACGAGAGGGCAGCGGCATGACCACCACCATCGAGAGCCCTCCGGACACGGCGAAGGCCCCGGACCGGAGTGCCGCCTCCCTCGCGGACACGGTCTTCCGGGCCCGCGAGATCTCCATCGCCGGCGCACTCGCCCTGCTGATCCTCGGCACCTACCTGGCCAACCCGCGCTTCCTGTCCGACCAGGGCATCAAGGACCTGCTGCTCAACGCCTCGATCCTGGTGCTGCTCGCGGTCGGCCAGTCCGCCGTCGTGATCACCCGCAACATCGACCTGTCGGTCGGCTCCGTGGTCGGCCTCTCCGCCTTCGCCTGCGGCAAGTTCGTCGCGGGAACCGACCACGGCGTGCTGACGGTGATGCTGCTCGGCATCGCCATCGGTGTGGTCTGCGGATTCGTCTCCGGCGCCCTCGTCAGCTTCGGCAAGGTCCCCGCGCTCGTCGTGACCCTGGGCATGCTCTACATCATCCAGGGCGTCGACTACTGGTGGGCGCAGGGTGAACAGATCAGTGCCTCCGATGTGCCGGAGGCCGTCCTGGGGCTGGGCAGCGGCAGCTTCCTGGGGGTGCCGTACCTGCCGCTGATCGCCCTCGTACTGCTCGCCGCGACCGCGTACTTCATGCGCAGCTACCGGTCGGGGCGTGAGCTGTACGCGATCGGTTCGAGCCCCGAGGCGGCCCGTCTCGCCGGCATCCCGATCCGCCGCCGGGTGCTCGCCGCGTACGCGTTCTCCGGAGCCGTCGCCGGCTTCGCGGGTGCCCTGTGGCTGGCCCGCTTCGGGACCGTCGTCGCGGACAACGCCCACGGCTGGGAACTGACCGTCGTCAGCGCCGTCGTCGTCGGCGGTGTCGCCATCACCGGCGGCACCGGCAGCGTCTGGGGCGCCGCACTCGGCGCCCTGCTGCTCACCACCATCGGCAGCGTCCTGGTCGTACTGAAGGTGGACTCCTTCTGGCAGGGCGCCATCACCGGTGCGCTCCTCCTGCTGGCCATCAGCGTCGACCGGATCGTGAACCTGCGGATGACCGCCGCACTGAGGAAGAGGAGCGCCCGTTCATGACCACGGCGCCTGAGAAGCAGGCCGCACAGGGCACGGAGAAGACGCCCCGGCCCCCGGCCGGCTCCCTGAGGAGCCTCGCGCTGCGCTGGGACACCGCCGTCGGCGTCCTGCTGGTGGCCGTCCTCGTCGTCGGCCTCGGCAGCACGGAGGGTTTCGGCTCGACGGAGAACCTCGCGTTCGCCTTCAACGACATCGCCGAAGTCGCCATCATCGCCCTGCCGATGACCCTCCTGGTCGTCGCCGGACAGGTCGACCTGTCGGTCGCCTCCATGCTGGGCCTGGGCAGCGCACTGACCGGTGCGCTGTGGGAGGCGGGCTGGGCCTTCGAGACGATCGTGCCGGTGGTGCTCCTGGTGGGCGTCGCCGGAGGCCTCCTCAACGGCTGGCTGGTCACCAGGGTGGGGCTGCCGTCCCTGGCCGTCACCATCGGCACCCTCGCCCTCTACCGCGGCCTCGCCTCCGTGGCGCTCGGCAGTGACGCGGTGACCGACTTCCCGCAGACGTACGCGGACTGGGCCGTCGACACCACGACCGTTCCCGGCACCTTCCTCACCTACCCGGTCCTGCTCTTCGTCGTGCTGGCCGCGGTCACCGCGGTGGTGCTGCACGCCACCGGGCTGGGCCGCTCGCTCTTCGCGATCGGCGCCCAGGAGGAGGCCGCGTACTTCGCCGGCATCCGGGTCAAGCGGATCAAGCTGCTTCTCTTCGTCGTGACCGGGCTGTTCTCCGCCTTCGCGGGGGTCGTCTTCACCCTCCGGTACGGAAGTGCCCGCGCGGACAACGGACTCGGCTTCGAGATGCTCGTCATCGCGTCCGTTCTGCTCGGCGGCATCGACTTCGACGGCGGGAAGGGCACGCTCTTCGGCGCGGTCGCCGGTGTCCTGCTGATCGGTGTCCTGAAGAACCTGCTCACGCTCAACGACATCGCCAACGAGGTGCAGGTCATCGTGACCGGCCTGCTGCTCGTGGCGTCCGTCCTCACCCCACGGGTCATCGCCGCCGTCGTCGAACGACGGCACAGGCGGGCCGCGAACACCCCCGCACCCCAGTCGTCATAACAGCGTCGCCGTCAATGCCCCTTCCCCCGTACCTCTCCGAAAGGCACAACGCCGCCATGATGCTCCGCAATGCCGCTGGGCGCCGCGCCGTCGCGACCACCCTCACCGCCGTCTCCCTCGCCCTCGCCCTCACCGCCTGTTCCGGTACCACGAAGGACAGCAAGGACACCGGTACCGAGAAGGCTGCCGGGTCCGCGAAGGCCGACCCGAGCGCACCGTTGAAGAAGGGCCTGAAGATCGCCTTCCTGCCCAAGCAGATCAACAACCCCTACGAGAAGATCGTCGACGAGGCGGGCATCGCCGCGGCGAAGGAGTACGGCGGCACGGGCAAGGAGGTCGGCCCGTCCGATGCCAGCGCCTCCTCCCAGGTCAGTTACATCAACACCCTGATCCAGCAGCGCCAGGACGCCATCCTCGTCGCGGCGAACGACCCCAACGCGGTGTGCGGCCCGCTCAAGCAAGCCATGAAGAAGGACATCAAGGTCGTCGCGTACGACTCCGACACGGCGAAGGACTGCCGTCAGCTCTTCATCAACCAGGCCAGCTCCGAGCAGATCGGCCGCAGCCTGGTCCAGCACCTCGGCGAGCAGCTGAACTACAAGGGCAAGGTCGCGATCCTCTCGGCCACGCAGAACGCGACCAACCAGAACACCTGGATCGAGTTCATGAAGGAGGAGCTCGAGCTCCCCAAGTACAAGGGGATGGAGCTGGTCAAGGTCGCGTACGGCGACGACGCGGACCAGAAGTCGTTCCAGCAGACGCAGGGCCTCATGCAGGCCTACCCCGACCTCAAGGGCATCATCTCGCCCACCACGGTCGGCATCGCCGCCGCGGCGCGCTACCTGGGCGACTCCTCGTACAAGGGGAAGGTCGTCCTCAACGGTCTGGGGACGCCCAACCAGATGCGCAAGTACGTCAAGGACGGCACCGTCGAGCAGTTCTCCCTGTGGAACCCGAAGGAGCTCGGCTACCTCGGCTCGTACGCCGCCGCCGCCCTGGCGTCGGGGCAGATCACCGGCGCGGAGGGTGAGAAGTTCAAGGCGGGCAAGCTCGGCGAGTACACGATCGGCAAGGACGGCGAGGTCATCCTCGGCGAGCCGACGGTCTTCGACTCGAAGAACATCGACGAGTTCGACTTCTGAGCGCGGGAGCCCTCTTCATGCAGCGTGTCTGCTTTCTGCTGAAGGTCCGCGAGGACCGCAAGGACGAGTACCGCGAGCGGCACGCCGCTGTGTGGCCGGAGATGCTCGCCGCACTGTCGGAGGCCGGCTGGCACAACTACTCGCTCTTCCTGCGCGAGGACGGGTTGCTCGTCGGCTACCTGGAGACGGAGGACTTCGACGCGGCACGTGAGGCGATGGCCGCGACCGAGGTGAACGGCCGGTGGCAGCGGGAGATGGCGGAGTTCTTCGAGCAGCCCGAGGCGCCGGACGAGGCGATGGCCCCGCTGACGGAGCTCTTCCACCTCGCCTGAGCAGGGGCTGCCCGGTCGGCGGCCGGGGCTCACACTCTCGGCCCGAGCGTCGGACGGGGCCTGCACCTTCGTGCGGGCCCCGTCCCGCCATCAGCCGAGCTCGCCCTCCCCGTCGCCGCCCGTGGGCCTCTCCTCGTCGCCGCTCCTGATCCCCTCGGCCTGCTCGATCGCCGTCGCGAGCTTCGCCACCGAGCTGTCCTCGGTGCTGTCCGCCAACTTGTTGGCGCGGGTGGCGAGTTCGGCGAGCGTGGGAGTGCCGGGCAGGTCGCCGCCGCGCAGCACGTCCGCGAAGTACGCGGCCACCGCCGTCACCTGGAGGCGAGGGCTGTCACCGCCCCAGAGCTTCCCGTCGATCGCACCGGTCCTCACCGAACCGGTCTCCTCGTGCGCCTTCCGTGTCTTCGGGTCCAGCCAGCGCACCGTCGCCGTCGCCACGTGCCCGGAGGCACCGTCGCGGAGGCGTACGGCGTAGAGCGCCGTCACGGTGTGGCCGGGGCCGACCTCGCCGCCGTCGACGCTGTCGTCGCGGAAGTCGTCGTCGGCGACCTTGCGGTTCTCGTAGCCGATCAGCTTGAACTGCTTGACGTTCTTACGGTCGAAAGCCACCTGGGCCTTGGCGTCGCGGGCCCGCAGTTCGACGTGGGCGGGCAGTTGGTCGACGAAGACCTTCCTCGCCTGGGTCTCGTCGCCGACATAGGTGGTGTTGCCGTCGCCCTTGTTGGTGAGTTGTTCCATGAACGCGTCGCCGTAGTCGCTGCCGACGCCGACGCCGAACAGGGTGATGCCGTACTCCTTGCGTGCGTCGCCGATCCGTTCCAGGATCGCGTCGGCGTCGGTCTCACCGGTGTTGGCGAGCGCGTCGGAGAGCAGGACGACCCGGTTGTTGGCGCCCTTGCGGTGGCCCTTGACCGCCTCGTCGTAGCCCCGCTCGACGCCGGCCGCCACATTGGTGGAGTCCGCGGGTTCCAGCTCGTCGACGGCGTCCCGGATCTTGGTGCGGTTGCCGCCGAGGCGGGTCATCGACAGCCGGGTCTCGGCCTCCCCGCTGAACGTGACCAGGGAGACGGAGTCGTCGTCGCGCAGTTCGTCGGTGAGGATGCCCAGCGACTTCTTCGCCAGGTCGAGACGGCCCGGTTCGGCCATCGATCCGGAGATGTCGACGACGAAGGTCAGCGCGGCGGGCGGGCGTTCTCCGGCGTCGGTGGCTGCCCCGGTCGCCAGGCCGACCCGTACGAGCGACCAGTCGCCGGCCCCGGCGCCGACCGCAGCGCCGTCGACGTTCACCGAGAAGCCGTTGCCCTGGGGCCGCTCGTAGCCCTGCCGGAAGCTGTTGACGAACTCCTCCGGCCGCACGGTGTCCGACGCGGGCATCTTCCCGTCGCCGAGCAGACGGCGCGCGTAGCCGTAGCTGGCGGTGTCCACGTCCAGGGCGAAGGTGGAGAGGTAGTCGGGCGGCGCGACCTCCCGCGCATCGCCGTCCTCCTTGCCCTGCGCACCGTCCTCCTGCTGCTCCGGCGCGGCGGACGGCGCCGCGGGCGCGGGCTGCACGCCGCGCGGTCCGCCGCTGCCGCTGCTCTTGTCCGCGGCCGACTCGTTGCCCGAACCGCCCCCGCAGCCGGTCAGCAGCATCCCGCCCGCCAACAGCAGGACCAGCGCGCCCCGATGAGTCCTTGTCCTGCGTTCCATCCGTACCCCCCACGTCGTCGACATCTGTGAATGTGACGTACGGGGCGCCTGTCAGGATCAGACGAACGTGTTGCGGATCCGTCTCGATGCGGCAACAGCGCGCGACGACGGGGCGGAACATCAAGGTCAGGACACGATGTCCTTACGACTGAACCCCCGGAACGCGCACGCGAACAGAATCAGGGCATACGTCACCGAGACGGCTGCGCCCTTCGCCATCCCGCTCCATTCGAGATCGGGCTGGAGGGCGTCGGCCCACGCGAACTGCCAGTGCGCGGGCAGGAAGTCCCGCCAGGAACCGAGCGCGGTGACGGCGTCCAGGACGTTGCCGACGATGGTCAGGCCGACCGCGCCGCCGACCGCGCCGAGCGGGGCATCGATCTTGGTCGACAGCCAGAACGCCAGCCCCGCGGTGACGAGTTGGGACACGAAGATGAACCCGACGACGAGCGCGAGGCGCGGCACGGTGTCGGCGGTGGAGAGTGCGCCGCCCGTCGGCAGCTGGAGCGGTCCCCAGCCGTACGCGGCGGCTCCCGCGGCCAGTGCGACGACCGGCAGCAGCACCATCGCCGCGAGGCTGAAGCCGAGCGCCACGACGAGCTTGCTCCACAGCAGCCGGGAGCGGGGTACGGGTGCCGCCAGCAGGTAGCGCAGTGAGGACCAGCTCGCCTCGGAGGCGACGGTGTCCCCGCAGAACAGCGCCACCGGCACCACCAGCAGGAAGCCGGCGGAGACGAACAGGCAGGTCGCGGCGAAGTTCGCCGCCGACTCGGTGGCGACGTCCATGAGGTTGATCCGCGAGCCGCCCCCGCCACCGTCCCCTTCGCCGCCCGGGGTGCCGCCGATCGCGAAGGCGACGATCAGGATGAACGGCAGGGCGGCCAGCACCCCGCCCATGAGCAGGGTGCGGCGCCTGCGGAGCTGCCGCATCGCCTCGACGCGCAGGGGCAGGGTGCGGCGGGCGTGGTAGCCGGGGGCTTCGGCGTGGCCCCGGACTTCGGTGGCGGAGCTCATGCGGATCCTCCGGAGATGAGGGTGAGGAACGCGTCCTCCAGGCGGCGGTGCGGCCCGACGCCCGTGACCGGTACGTCGAGACGGACCAGGTCGGCGACCAGCCGGTCCGCTGTGGCGCCGTCGAGGCGGACCAGCAGTCCGTGGCCGTCGTCCACGCGGACGGCGGAGCCGATGCCGGGCAGGGCCGCCACCTTGTCCACGAGGGGTTCCGTGACCTCGTCCGCGGTGGTGACGAGCAGCATGTCCCCGGAGCCGGTGATCTCGGCGACGGGGCCCGCCTGGACGAGCCGGCCGCGGTCCATGACCACGAGGTGGGTGCAGGACTGTTCGACCTCGGACAGGAGGTGGCTGGAGACGATGACGGTGCGGCCCCCGGCCGCGTACCGGATCATCACGTCCCGCATCTCGCGGATCTGGGGCGGGTCGAGGCCGTTGGTCGGTTCGTCGAGGATGAGCAGGTCCGGCATGCCGAGCATGGCCTGGGCGATGGCGAGCCGCTGCCTCATGCCCTGCGAGTAGGTGCGCACGGCGCGGGCCAGGGCGTCGCCGAGACCGGCGATCTCCAGGGCGTCGTCGATGCGCGAGTCCTCGGCGGGCCGTCCGGTGGCCTGCCAGTACAGCTCCAGGTTGGCGCGGCCCGACAGGTGCGGCAGGAAGCCGGCGCCCTCGACGAAGGAGCCGACCCGTGACAGCACGGGGGCGCCGGGCCGGATGGCGTGCCCGAAGACCCGGATCTCTCCGGCGTCGGGCGTGATGAGCCCCATCAGCATGCGCAGCGTGGTGGTCTTGCCGGCGCCGTTCGGTCCGAGGAGGCCGAGGACCTGGCCCTTCTCGACCTGGAAGCCGAGGTCGCGCACGGCGTACCGGTCCGAGGACTTGGCGTACTTCTTGGACAGGTCCGTGATCCGCAGCGGTACGCCCTCGAGTGCCGGGTCGGGTGCGGGGGTCGCGGTGCGCCTGCGTGCGGTGAGAAGGAGTACGGCGGCGATCGCCACGGCCGCGGCGGGCAGTCCCCACGTCCACCAGGGCAGGGTGGCCGCCGCGGTCCTGACGGCGGGCGCGGTGGGGACGGTCAGCGGCCCGTCGAGGGAGACGGTGTACGTGGCCGGCTCGGCGGGTGACGCGTAGCCGAGGTCGGTCGCGGAGAGGACGAGGCGGAGCCGGTGCCCGGAGTCGACTTCGTGGTCGATGGCGGGCAGGGTCAGCTCGACGGGCTTCCCCTGCTCCCCGGGGGCGATCCGGTAGGGGGCGACGAGCTGGTTGGGCAGCACCTGCTGCTTCCCGTCCGGCGAGACGTCGTACACCTTGCCGAACAGCACGGCGTCGCCCCGGTCCGCCTTCACGCTCACGCGGACGGTGGGTGAGCCGGTGACGCGGAGGGACTTGTCCAGCGGGGCGGAGTCGAAGCGTGCGTACTGGCCGGGGAAGTCCAGGGAGAGGCCGACGCCGAGTGAGGACAGCTGGGAGAGCCCGCCGCCGATGCCGGGAAGGGCCGAGACGGAGGGCGGGTTGGCCCCTGCGGGGTTGCGGAAGGTCTGGGTGCGCCGGTCTCCGAGGGTGATCTGCTCGCCGCCGCTGACCAGGCCCGGGTAGGTGTCACCGTCCGCGCCGCGCTTGAGGGCCGCCCCGTCGGTGGAGTCGATTCCTCCGGTCCGGGTGACGCGGAAGGCCGGGCCGGTGTCGGCGCCCTTGTCGTCCTTCAGATACCGGTCGAACCACGCGCCGATCCTGCTCTCGACGCGGTCGCCCTCGTTGTCGCCACCGTCGTGGCCGCCCGAGATCCAGTCGACGGACACGGGCGCGCCGTTCTTGCTGATGGCCTCGGCCATGGCGTCGGCCTGGCCGAGCGGGAAGAGCGAGTCGCTCTGGCCCTGCACGATGAGCGAGGGCACGTCGATGCGGTCGGCCACTGCTACGGGGGAACGTTCCGTCAGGAGTTCACGCGCCGCCGCGTCCGGCGTGCCGCTGACGGCGACCCGTTCGTACATGTCGCACAGCTGCTTCTCGAACTTCTGGCAGCCGCCGCCGGTGGTGACGAAGATCCCGGCCCAGAGCTTCTTGAACACTCCGTCCGGGAAGAGGGCGTCGGCCAGGTTCCAGTAGGAGATCATCGGGGCGATGGCGTCGACCCGCTTGTCGTAGCCGGCGGCGAGCAGCGACACCGCACCCCCGTACGAGGCGCCGGTGACACCGACCCGCGGGTCGCCCTTCGCGTCGAGCTCCACCTCGGGCCGGCCCGCCAGCCAGTCGATGAGCCCCGAGACGTCCTTGACCTCGCCGTCGGGGGCGTTGAGCGTGATCTCCCCGCTCGTCTTCCCGAACCCGCGGGCCGACCACGTCATGACGGCGTACCCGTCGGCGGCCAGCTTCTCGGCCTGGGCGCGCACATCGTTCTTGCTGCCGCCGAAGCCGTGGCCGATGAGGACAGCGGGCCTGCGCTCGGAGCCCCCGGTCGTGAAGTACGAGGTGTCGACGGACACCCCGTTCATCCGCATCATCCGGTCCTCGCGGTGCACGGACGGCTCACTGTCGTCGGCGACGGCGGTCCAGGTACCGGCGCCCGCGAGAACGGCGAGCACGGCGACGACCGCGGCCCACCGGCCTCGGGTACGGGGCAGCAGCCGCCACCGGGAAGTCGGTTTCTCCATGACTCGACCCTAAAGGGCGCGCGCCCGGCCCCGAGCTGCCGCCAGGGTGAGGTACCCCGCATCCCTGAGAGGTACAGCAGGACCGCCCCGTACTCCGTACGTGGTACATCACCGTCACGAAGGGCACGTCCATGGACATCCGTCGCGCCACCACCACCGCGGAACTCCTCGCGGCCTCGCACCTGTACGACGGTCCCGCGACCCCGACGTGGGCGTCCCGCTTCCTGGCGGCGGGCGGGCACCTGATGCTGATCGCGTACGTGGACGGGGCACCTGCGGGGTTCGTCTCCGGCATCGAGATGCTGCACCCGGACAAGGGCACGGAGATGTGCCTGTACGAACTCGCGGTGGACGAGTCCCACCGCCGCCGCGGCATCGGCCGGGCGCTGACGGACGCACTTGCGGCCGAGGCCAGGGAGCGCGGCTGCTACGGGATGTGGGTGGGCGTGGACCGCGACAACGAGGCCGCTCTCGCCACCTACGGCTCGGCCGGGGCGGTCGACGACGGTGTGTTCGCCATGCTGGCGTGGGAGTTCGACGGTCCGCGCTGAAGGCGGTCCGCGCGGAGACCGGCAACCGGATGGGCGTCGCCGGGGCTGTAGGGCAGCTCCCGGGGCAGCAGCGCGGTCGCCGCGTCGTCCTGTCCCGCCCGCACAAGGCTGTGGATCTCGCGGGCCAGCGGTGTGACGTCCCGGATGGAGACCGTCCACTCGTCGGCGTAGCGGCGCGACGCCTCGCCCGAGAGGCCGAGCTGGAGGGAGCGGTACGGTAGCTGGTTGAGGTGGAGGTCGCGTTCGGGGTCCCACTGGATGCGGGCGGGGGCGCGGCGCAGGTTGCGCCGCCAGGTGGCGTGGTCGGGGTGAACGCCTCTGACGTAGTGGGAGAGTTCGGCGCCGGCGAGTGCACGGTCGAGACCCTCACGGGTGATCTCGACGGCCAGGACCGTCTCCTGGCCCTCCTTCGTGGCCCAGCCGCAGCGGTACATCATCCACAGGAAGCTCGGTTTGATCCACGTCATGCGGTCGCGCTTCCAGACGTCGGGGAAGTGGCCGTCACGGGCGGCCGGGAGGCCGATGGAAGGCCGGTACGCCTGGTAGACGGTGACGGTGGTGGCGGTGTGCAGTGCGCGGATCTCGTGCTGAGGAACCGGCAGTTCGCGGTCGGTCGCGGATGCGGTCATGCCGCCCATCCCAGCACCCCGGGCGCCGGGTGGGCCAGCGGATTTCCCCGACCTGCCTGTCATGCAACGGTGCTGACAGCCGATCAGGGGCGGTCCCGGAAGGCCCCGTCATGCGCGGCTGCTGACATCTGTCATGCGGAGGTCGGGACGGCGGGCTCTGCCGCGCACCCGGGGCGGGCGGCCAGAGTGTGGGTGTCGGGAGGGGGCGTCGAAGCCGCCCCGATGCCGATGCCGAATCCGTACCGCTCCGATACCTGGTCCGTACCCCTGGAAGGAACCCCGCTCATGACCACGCCGGCCACCGTTCCCGCCCCTGCTCCCGTCGCCGTGGGCCCCCGGAAGGCGCTGCTGGGGGGCTTCGCGCCGCTGGTCCTGGATGCCGGCGCGCCGATCGCCGCGTACTACCTGCTGAGGGCTGCGGGGCTGGGAACCTTGGGCGCGCTGGCGGTCAGCAGTGTTCTGCCGGCGGGGCGCATCGTGTGGGGGTGGGTGCGCGACCGCAGGATCAATGCCCTGGCGGGTCTGATCCTCGCGGTGAGCGTGGTGGGGCTGCTGCTCAGCACGGTGACCGGGGACGCGCGGCTGATGCTGGCCAAGGACAGCGGGGTGAGCAGCACGATCGGACTCGTGGTCCTGGTGTCGGCGCTGCGGGGGCGCCCGCTGATGTCCTCGGTCCTGGGGCCGTGGCTGACCCGGGGGCGGGCGGACCGCGATGCCGCCCGGGAGCGGCTGTCGGCCGGGTCGGACCGCTTCCGGCGCGCCGAGCGGCGGTTCTCGGTGCTGTGGGGTGCGGCCCTGCTGGCCGAGTGCGTGGTACGGGTGGTGGGTGCCTACACGGTGCCGGTGGACACGATGGTCTGGCTCGGCGCAGTGATCGTGTCGGTGACGATCACGCTCACCTTCATCGTCTCCGGCCCGCTGGCGGTCGTCCCGATGGTGCGGATGATCGACGAGGAGACCCGTGAGGACGTCTGACCCGACGCCTCTGCCCCGCCCGGTGCGTCCGGGCGGGGCAGAGGCGGTGCGTGGGTGTCAGTGGTTGCGGGGAAAGCCGAGGTCCACGCCGGACGGGGCGTCGGCCGGGTCGGGCCAGCGCGTGGTGACGACCTTGCCGCGGGTGTAGAAGTGCACGCCGTCGTTGCCGTAGATGTGGTGGTCGCCGAAGAGGGAGTCCTTCCAGCCGCCGAAGGAGTGGTAGCCCACCGGCACCGGGATCGGGACGTTGACGCCGACCATGCCGGCCTCGATCTCCAGCTGGAAGCGGCGGGCCGCACCGCCGTCACGGGTGAAGATCGCGGTGCCGTTGCCGAACGGGGAGGCGTTCATGAGGGCGACGCCCTCTTCGTACGTGTCGACGCGCAGGACGCACAGGACCGGGCCGAAGATCTCGTCCCGGTAGGCGTCGGAGTCCGTGGAGACGTGGTCGAGGAGGGACAGGCCGATCCAGTGGCCGTCCTCGAAGCCCTCGACCGTGTGGCCCGTACCGTCGAGGACGACGTCCGCGCCCTGGGCGGCGGCCCCGGTGACGTAGCCGGCGACCTTGTCGCGGTGGGCGGCGGTGATCAGCGGGCCCATCTCGGACGCGGGGTCGTTGCCCGGGCCGATCTTGATCTTCTCGGCGCGCTCCTTGATCCGGGCCACCAGGTCGTCGGCGACGGAACCCACGGCGACGACGGCGGAGATGGCCATGCAGCGCTCGCCGGCGGAGCCGTACGCGGCGGAGACCGCCGCGTCGGCGGCGGCGTCCAGGTCCGCGTCCGGGAGGACGAGCATGTGGTTCTTCGCACCGCCGAGCGCCTGGACGCGCTTGCCGTTCGCGGAGGCCGTGGCGTGGATGTAGCGGGCGATCGGGGTGGAGCCCACGAAGGAGACGGCAGCGACGTCGGGGTGGCCCAGGAGGCCGTCGACGGCGACCTTGTCACCGTGCAGGACGTTCAGGACGCCGTCGGGCAGGCCCGCCTCGGCGGCCAGTTCGGCCAGCAGGTTGGCGGCCGAGGGGTCCTTCTCGCTCGGCTTCAGGACGAAGGTGTTGCCGCAGGCGATGGCCAGCGGGAACATCCACATCGGAACCATGGCGGGGAAGTTGAACGGGGTGATGCCCGCGACGACGCCGATCGACTGGCGGATCGAGGACACGTCGACCCGGCTGGAGACCTGGGTGGACAGCTCGCCCTTGAGCTGGGTCGTGATACCGCAAGCCAGCTCGACGATCTCCAGGCCGCGGGCGACCTCGCCGAGCGCGTCGGAGTGGACCTTGCCGTGCTCGGCGGTGATCAACGCGGCGATGTCGTCGCGGTGGGCGTCCAGCAGGGCACGGTAGCGGAAGAGGACGGCGGTGCGGGCGGCGAGCGAGGAGGTGCCCCAGGTCTCGTACGCGCTCTTCGCGGCGGCGACCGCTGCGTCGACCTCCTCGGTCGAGGCGAGTGCGACCTGGGTGGTGACGGCGCCGGTCGCCGGGTCGGTGACCGGCCCGTAGTTGCCCGACGTGCCCTCGACGGTCTTGCCACCGATCCAGTGGTTGACGGTCTTCATGACGGGGTCTCCTTCAGAGGTGTCGGCGTCGGGCAGCGGTCTGCCGGTCGTACTCCTTGCGTGCCTCCACCGCAGACGGGCGGGTCGCGGTCTCGGCCACAGGAACATCCCACCACGCCTGTGCGGGAGGGGGCCCCGACACTGTGTCTGGCGTTTCGGTCTCGACGTAGACACAAGTGGGACGGTCCGCACCGCGGGCCTCGGCCAAGGCGTGGCGCAGGTCCTGTACGGACTTCGCGCGCAGCACGCGCATGCCGAGCGAGGCCGCGTTGGCCGCGAGGTCGACGGGGAGCGGGGTGCCGGTGAAACCGCCGTCGGCTGCGCGGTGCCGGTAGGCCGTACCGAAGCGTTCGCCGCCGACGGACTCGGAGAGGCCGCCGATGGACGCGTACCCGTGGTTCTGCAGGATGACGAGCTTGATGGGCAGGCCCTGCTGCACGGCGGTGACGATCTCGGTGGGGTTCATCAGATACGTACCGTCGCCGACCAGGGCCCAGACGGGGCGGCCGGGGGCGGCGAGCTGGACGCCGAGCGCGGCCGGGATCTCGTAGCCCATACAGGAGTAGCCGTACTCCACGTGGTACTGCTGCGGCGAGCGGGTCCGCCACAGCTTGTGGAGGTCGCCGGGGAGCGAGCCCGCCGCGTTGATCAGGATGTCGTCCTCGGTGACGAGGGCGTCGAGCATTCCGAGGACCTGGACCTGGGTGGGGCGGGCGTCCGGATCGGCGGCGGTGAAGGCCGCGTCGACGCGCTGCTCCCAGCGGTCCTTGGCCTCGGTGTACTCGGTCTCGTAGGCCGCGTGTACGTGGTAGCCGCGTGCGGCGAGCGCTGCGCCGAGGGCTTCGAGGGAGGTCCGGGCGTCCGCGACGAGCGGGAGGGCGGCGAGCTTGTGGGCGTCGAACCCGGTGATGTTGAGGTTGAGGAAGCGGACGGCCGGGTCGGCGAACAGGGTGCCGGACGCGGTGGTGAAGTCCGTGTACCGGGTGCCGATGCCGATCACGAGGTCCGCTTCGCGGGCCAGGCCGTCGGCGGTGGCCGTGCCGGTGTGACCGATGCCGCCCACGTCGGCGGGGTGGTCGTGGCGCAGGGAGCCCTTGCCGGCCTGGGTGGAGGCGACGGGGATCCGGGTGGCCGCGGCGAAGGCGGCGAGGGTCTCCTGCGCAGCGCTGTGGTGGACGCCGCCGCCCGCGACGATCAGGGGGCGGCGCGCGGTGCGGACGGCCCGGACGGCCCGTTCGAGTTCGGACAGGTCGGGGGCGGGCCTGCGCACGTGCCAGACGCGCTCGGCGAAGAACTCCGCCGGCCAGTCGTACGCCTCGGCCTGGACGTCCTGCGGCAGTGCCAGCGTGACGGCGCCGGTGTCCGCCGGGTCGGCGAGGGTCCGCATGGCCTGCAGGGCGGCCGGGATCAGCGCCTCGGGTCGGGTGATCCGGTCGAAGTAGCGGGAGACGGGACGCAGGCAGTCGTTGACCGAGACATCGCCCGCGTGCGGCACTTCGAGCTGCTGGAGTACGGGGTCGGCGGGGCGGGTCGCGAAGGTGTCCCCGGGCAGCAGCAGGACCGGGAGGTGGTTGACGGTGGCGAGGGCGGCGCCGGTGACGAGGTTGGTGGCTCCGGGGCCGATGGAGGTGGTGACGGCGTGCGCGGAGAGCCGGCCCGACTGGCGGGCGTATCCGACGGCGGCGTGCACCATGGCCTGTTCGCTGCGGCCCTGGAAGTACGGCATCGCGGGGCCGGACTCGACGAGCGCCTGGCCGATGCCCGCGACGTTCCCGTGGCCGAAGATGCCCCAGGTGGCGCTGATCAGCCGTTGTCGGCGGCCGTCGCGCTCGGTGTACTGGCGGGCCAGGAAGGCGACGAGGGCCTGTGCGGTGGTGAGTCTGCGGGTGGCGTGCGACGTGGTCAACGGCGTGCCTCCGGGCCGGGAGTGCGTGGCGGGGTCACTTGGCGGCCTCCGGACCGTGGAGCGGAAGCCGGCGTCACTCCGCGGCCTCCGGACCGTGGAGCGGAAGCCGGGGGTCGACGGGCTGGGCCGGCCAGGTCTCGCGGATCCAGCTGTGGCCGGGGTGGTCGCGGATCAGCCACTCGCGGTGCTCCCCCGGGCCCGCCATCACGTTCAGGTAGTAGAGGGTGCGGCCGGGCGGGGCGATGGACGGGCCGTGCCAGCCGTCGGGGATGAGGACGGCGTCACCGGTGGCCACCTCGGCGAGGACGTCCGTACCACCTGCGCGGGACGGCGACACCCGGTGGTAGCCGAGGCCGTTGCCCTCGACCTCGAAGTAGTAGATCTCCTCGAGCTCGGACTCGACACCGGGGTGGTGCTCGTCGTGCTTGTGGGGCGGGTACGAGGACCAGTTGCCGCCGGGGGTCAGTACCTCGACGGCGATGAGGCGGTCGCACTCGAACGTGTCCGCGGCGGCGAAGTTGTTGACCTGGCGCGAGCAGTTCCCGGCGCCGCGGAGCTCGACCGGTACCTCCGGCGCGGGGCCGTAGCGAGCGGGGAGTCGTCGCTCGCACTTCGCTCCTGCCAGGGCGAAGCGGCCTCCTGCGCCGGAGGCGATCTGTGCGCGGGCGTCACGCGGTAGATAGGCGAAATCCGTCACCGATCTGAACACGCTTTCCCTGCCCGCGAGTTCGAATACGTCATCCGCCGTGTGCACCGTACAGCCACCGGCCAACGGCAGAACGACCCACTCGCTCTCCCCGGTTACCAAGGTATGAACACCACCGGGCTCGAGCTCCAGTACACGCAGACTCGACCGGTCCCATCCGGCCCGCTTCGGGTCGATATGGAGGGCGTAGGGGCCGCTCGCGGCTTCCCCGGCCCGGAGGTGGTACCGCTGTTGCTCCTCACGCGTCGTCATGTTCCATCCCTACCCGTATCCCTACCCGTCGCTCACAGAAGTCCCACGGCGGTGTCGACGGCGCCCGCCACGTCCCCGTCGGGCGGGTAGAGCAGCGAACGCCCGACGACCAGCCCCTGGACCGTCGGCAGTCGCAGCGCTCCGCGCCATTTCTCGTACGCACCGTCCAGGTCTCCCTTGACCTCGCCGCCGAGCAGGACGGCGGGAAGCGTCGAGGTCTCCATCACCCGGGCCATGTCGTCGGGGTCCTCGGTGACGGGGACCTTGAGCCAGGTGTACGCGGAGGTGCCGCCCAGCCCCGAGGCGATGGCGATGGACGTGGTGACGGCTGCCGCTCCCAGATCGGTGCGGAGCCTGCCTTCGGTGCGGTGGCAAATAAAGGGCTCGACGAAGACGGGCAGCCGGTGGGCCGCCATCGCGTCGACGGTACGGGCGGCGGTGTGGAGGGTGTCCAGGGAGCCGGGGTCGTCGTAGTCGATCCTCAGCAGCAGCTTGCCCGCGTCGAAGCCGTACCGGGCGAGGTCGAGGGGGCGGTGGCCCGTGAAGCGGTCGTCGAGCTCGAAGGCGGCTCCCGCGAGTCCGCCGCGGTTCATGGAACCGATGACGACCCTGTCCTCCAGGGCGCCGAGCAGCAGCAGGTCGTCGAGGACGTCGGCGCCGGCGAGGACCCCGTCGACGCCCGGTCGTGAGAGGGCCAGGCAGAGCCGTTCCAGGAGGTCGAAGCGGTTGGCCATGGCGAGTTCGTCCTCGCCCACGGCCAGGGCGCCGCGGGCCGGATGGTCCGCTGCGATGATCATCAGGCGCCCCGTGGCACCGACCAGGGGACGTCTGCCCCGTCGGGCGGCCGCCTCGGCGACGGCCTCGGGGTGGTGGGTGCGCAGCCGGACGAGATCGGCGACGGAGGCGGCGGGCGGTGTCACGGGGCGGCTCCGGTGGCTCCGGTCTCTGTGGTTGTGCCCAAAGCTCCGGGCGCTCCGGGTTCTCCCGGTTCTCCCGTTCCGGTGACGGCTCCGGCGGCGAGGACCTGTTCGACCTCGTACGGGAACGGCATCGCGGACGAACAGGCGAGGCGGGACGCGACGATGGCCCCTGCGGCGTTCGCGTAGCGCATGACGCGTTCCGTCTCCCAGCCGGCGAGCAGCCCGTGGCAGAGGGCGCCGCCGAACGCGTCCCCGGCGCCGAGCCCGTTGACGACGTCCACCGGGAGGGGCGGAATCCGGGCGGTGGTGCCGTCGCGGTGGACGGCGAGGACGCCTTCGGGCCCCTGTTTGACGACGGCGAGTTCGACCCCGGCTGCCAGGAGGGCACGGGCCGCGGCGTGCGGTTCGCGTTCACCGGTGGCGATCTCGCACTCGTCGAGGTTGCCGACGGCGACCGTGGCGTGGGCGAGGGCTTCGCGGTACCGGGCGGGGGCCGTCGAGGTGTGCCCGTCCGTCTGCCCGTCCGTCTGGGACCCGTCCCAGAACATGGGCCGCCAGTCGAGGTCGAAGACCGTGGTGTGCGGGGTCCCGGCCGCCCGTGCCGCACCGTCCTCCGCCGCCCGTGCCGCGCTCCGGGCGCGGAGTGCGGTGAGGGTCGCGGAGCGGCTGGGCTCGGCGCACAGCCCGGTGCCGGTCATCCAGAAGACCCGCGCGGCACGCACCGCGTCCAGGTCGAGCTCCTCCGCGTGGATCTCCAGGTCGGGCGCCTTGGGCTGCCGGTAGAAGTAGAGCGGGAAGTCGTCGGGCGGGAAGATCTCGCAGAAGGTGACCGGCGTCGGGTACTCCGCGACCGGTGTCACCCACCGGTCGTCCACGCCGAATTCCCCGAGCGCCTGGTGGAGGTAGTCACCGAAGGCGTCCTTGCCGGTCCTGGTGACCACGGCCGTGCGCCTGCCCAGGCGGGCGGCGGCGACGGCGACATTGGTCGGCGAGCCGCCGAGGAACTTCCCGAAGGTCTCGACCCTGGCCAGCGGTACGCCGGTCTGGAGTGGGTAGATGTCCACCCCGATCCGCCCCATGGTGATCACGTCGTACGGCTCAGGCATACGCATCCCTTCGGCTGCCCCCAGGTCTAACCCGCACCCGGGACCCTGTCAACACTTTGTCCGGACATTCGGACGAACTCTTGACACTCCCCTCCGCGGACTGAATGGTGGGCGATATGACCTCCTCCGTACCGGCTCCTGCTCGTATCCGCATCGGCTCGGCACCCGATTCATGGGGGGTGTGGTTCCCCGACGATCCGCAGCAGGTGCCCTGGGAGCGGTTCCTCGACGAGGTCTCCGAAGCGGGCTACGAGTGGATCGAGCTCGGTCCGTACGGCTATCTGCCGACCGATCCGGCCCGGCTCACGGACGAGACCGCCCGCCGCGGCCTCACCGTCTCCGCAGGAACCGTCTTCACCGGATTGCACCACGGCCCCGCCGTCTGGGACCGGACCTGGGAGCATGTCGCCGGCATCGCCGCGCTCACCCGGGCCATGGGCGCCGGACACCTGGTGGTCATCCCGTCGTTCTGGCGGGACGACAAGAGCGGCGAGGTACTGGAGGACCGCACGCTCACGGCGGCGCAGTGGCGCGATCTCACCACCCAGACGGAGCGGCTGGGCCGCGAGGTGCGGGACCGCTACGGGCTCCGGATCGTCGTGCACCCGCACGCCGACACGCACATCGACAGCGAGGAGAACGTCAACCGCTTCCTCGACGCCACCGACCCCGAACTGGTCTCGCTCTGCCTCGACACCGGGCACTACGCGTACTGCGGTGGGGACAGCGTCAAGCTCATCGAGACCTACGGCGAACGGATCGGCTACCTCCACCTCAAGCAGGTCGATCCGGTGGTACTCGCCGATGTCGTGGCGAACGAGGTGCCGTTCGGCCCGGCGGTGGCGCGCGGTGTGATGTGCGAGCCGCCGGGCGGGGTGCCCGCGTTGGAGCCCGTACTCGATGCCGCGCGCGCCCTGGGCACCGACCTCTTCGCGATCGTCGAGCAGGACATGTACCCGTGTCCGCCGGACAAGCCCCTCCCCATCGCCCGCCGCACCCGCGAGTTCCTGCGCAGCTGCGGCCCCGCGCGGCCCTCGGCCTGATCCCTCCCGCTCGCCCTGGCCCCCTCCGTCACGGCAGTCACTTCTTCGTCACGTATATCTCCGTTCCGCAGGGTTTGCGTCACAGGCGCGCGACGTCCCCTGCCCAGCCCGCCGGCCCGTCGTTGGGCGGTCATGAGGCTGAGTGGTCGTCAGCGTGCGCACCGGGGCTCCCCCGACGGTCCCCGCCGCCGCCGCGGTGCGTAGTACGGAGGTACAGAGAGGTGTCATTCATGACGGACAGAAGGCTCTGGTCGTACAAGGACATTGCCGCGCACATCCGGGTCCAGCCCGACACCATCCGCTCGTACCGCAAACACGGACTCCTTCCCCCGCCCGACGATGTCCAGCACGGAAAGCCCTACTGGTACGTGGACACGGTCCTCGCCTGGATCGCTTCCCGTCCCAGCAACCGGGGCCGCTGAGACCTCACTCCTGCTTCGCCGGTTCGATGATCGTCACGCCCGCCCCCGGCGCTCCGCCCATGGCGGCCAGCGCCGCAGGGGCGGCGTCCAGAGAGATGGTGGAGGTCACCAGCAGGTCGGGGCGCAGGGTGCCTGCGCGGACCATGTCCATCATGGGCGGGTAGTCGTGCGCGGCCATGCCGTGGCTGCCGAGGATCTCCAGCTCCAGGCCGATGACCCGTGCCATGGGCACGACCGGGTCTCCGGCTGCCGACGGCAGCAGCCCGACCTGGACGTGGCGCCCCTGCCGGCGCAGGCTCCGCACCGACGCCGCACAGGTGACCGGGGAACCCAGCGCGTCGAGCGACAGATGCGCTCCGCCGCCGGTCAGTTCGCGTACCGCCTCATCCGCGCCGACGGGGTACGCGGAGGCGTCCACGCACTCCGCCGCGCCGAAGGCCCGCGCCAGCTCGAGAGCGTGCGGCGAGACATCGACGGCCACGACCCTGGCTCCGCTCGCCACGGCGATCATCACGGCCGACAGCCCGACCCCGCCGCATCCGTGCACGGCGACCCACTCCCCCGGTGAGACCCGGCCGCGGCCGACCACGGCCCGGAAGGCCGTGGCGAACCGGCATCCGAGCCCCGCCGCCGTGCCGAACGGCATGCCCTCGGGCACGGCGACCAGATTGACGTCGGCCTGCTCCAGTGCCACGTACTCGGCGAACGATCCCCAGTGGCTGAAGCCCGGCTGGGTCTGCCTCTCGCAGACCTGCTGGGCGCCGGCCGCGCACGCGGCGCAGTGGCCGCAGGCGCAGACGAAGGGAACGGTGACCCGGTCGCCCGGGCGCCAGTTGTACACACCGGAGCCCACCGCCTCCACCACCCCGGCCAGTTCATGGCCGGGGACATGGGGGAGCACGATGTCCGGGTCATGGCCCATCCAGCCGTGCCAGTCGCTCCGGCACAGCCCGGTGGCCCCGACCCGGACCACGACTCCCCCGGCAGAAGGTGCGGGATCCGGGAGGTCCTGGACACGGGCCTCCTGCCCGAACTCCTCGAACACCACTGCCCGCATCGGCCCCGCCTCTCGCTCGTCGCCCCATGTGCTGGGTCCGGCGAATCTACGCTTGGGCCGTGACCTTGTCCCGCTCCTCGTCCCCCGCCCGGGATGTCCCGGGTATCTGCTCGGCGGTCCGTTCCCCGGCGGGAGTCCGCGCGGACTCCCCCTCGCTCAGCCCGAACCTCCGGTGGAAGGCGCGCAGCGGCGCGGGGGCCCACCAGGTGACCCGGCCCATCAGCTTCATGACGGCGGGCACCAGGAGGCTGCGCACCACCATGGCGTCCATCAGCACGGCCAGGGCGATACCGAGCCCGAGCATCTTGGTATTGGTCACCCGCGAGGTACCGATGGCCACCATCACCACCGCCAGGATCACTGCGGCGGCCGTGATCAGCCCGCCCGTGTGCCGCAGTCCGAACGTCACCGAGTGTTCGTGGTCGCCGGTGCGGTCGTACTCCTCCTTGATCCGGGAGAGCAGGAACACGCCGTAATCCATGGAGAGACCGAAGGCGACGCAGAACATCAGCACGGGCAGGGTCGTCTCTATGTCACCGGTGCTGGTGAAGGAGAGCAGCCCGGACAGATTCCCGTCCTGGAAGACCCAGACCACCGCTCCGAACATCGCGGTCAGGCTCAGGGCGTTGAGCACCACGGCCTGGATCGGTATCAGCACGCTGCCGGTGAGCAGGAAGACCAGCAGCAGAGTCACCACGACGATGATCCCCACCGCCCAGGGCAGTCTGTCGGCGATGGCGTCCTTGGAGTCGACGAGGACAGCTGCCGTGCCGGTCACCGAGGTTTCGAACGGTGCGGGCTCGCCCCGGAGATCCTGGACGAGCTGCTGGGCGCCCTGCCCGACGGACTCCCCGTCGGGCAGCACAGCGAAGTACGCGGACCCGTCTCCCGTGACCGGGCCGTCCACCCGCTGCACTCCGGGGAGCGCGGCGATCCTGGTGCGGAAGTCGGCGTACTGGGCGGGCGTCGCCGCACCTTCCACGAGCACTTCGAGCCCACCGCCCGGACTGCCGGGGAAGCCGTCCCGTATGTGCTCCTGGACGACACGGGACTCGGCGCTCGCGGGCAGCTGGCGGTCGTCCGCCGTACCGAACTTCACGCCGAGGAACGGCAGTCCCAGGAGTACGAGCCCTACCGTGGTGACGACCGCGAAGACCGGTGCTCTGCGCATCACCAGCAGCGCGAAGCGTCCCCATCCCGTGCCCGACCCGTCGGAGACACCGCCCGCCCTGTCTGCCACATCCGGCCCGGCCTGCTCGTCCCCGGCGCGGCGCCGCAGCAGCCGTCGGAGGTCGAGCGAGTTGACCCGGGGCCCGAGCAGCATCAGCGCGGCCGGCAGCAGAATCAGGGCGGCGGCTGCGGCCAGCAGCACCACGGCGATGCCCGCATAGGCGAAGGAACGCAGGAAGTACTGCGGGAAGACCATCATCGCCGCCAGCGACACCGCCACCGTCAGCGCGGAGAAGAGCACCGTGCGTCCCGCTGTGCGCAGCGTGGTTCCGATGGCCGTACGGGTGTCCGCCCCTGTGGCCAGCTCCTCGCGGAACCGGCGCACGATGAACAGGGCGTAGTCGATGGCGAGTCCGAGGCCGAGCGCCGTGGTGAGGTTCTGGGCGAATACGGAGACGTCGGTGAACTCGGTGATGCCTCGCAGCACCGCGTTCGTTCCCAGGATCGCGACGATTCCGACGGCGAGCGGCAGCAGGGCGGCGATCGCGCTGCCGAAGACCATGACCAGCAGCACCAGCGTCACGGGCAGGGCGATGAGCTCGGCCCGCAGCAGGTCGTCCTGGATGATCGTCTGCATTTCGTGCCGTACGGCGACGGGTCCGCCGACGGACACCTCCACCGGGCCGTGCACCCCCCGCAAGGCGGGGGCTATGCGGTCGAGGATCTCACCGGCGGCCTTCTCGTCACCCTCGATCCGTGCGGCGACGATCGCCTCGTGGCCGTCCTCGGAGCGCAGAGCGGGGGACGCGCTCTGCCAGTAGGAGCCGACACCGGTGATCCCCTTCTCGGCGGCCAGCCGCTCGGTGAGCCGGGCGGCCTCCGCGGCCACCGCGGGATCGTCGACGGAGGCGCTCCCGCTGTCGAGGAGCAGCAGCAGATTGGGCTGCGAAGCGGGGAACTCGCGCTCCAGCACCTGGGTCGTGTAGGTCGACTCGGCGTCGGGGTCCTCCCAGCCGCCGCTGCCCATCCTGTCGGCCACCCCACTTCCCGCGAACACGGCGAGTGCCGTGATGACCAGGGCGGCCAGCAGCGCCAGCCGTGGTCGTGCGGTGACGAAACGGGTCCAGCCCCCGACACGCTCCGGGCTGTTGACTTCGGACATGGTGCGGTGTCCCCTTCACCCAGACCCGGGCAGCACAGGGCAGCATGGGTCAGTCGTTGCCACTTACACTGGCAAACACGAGTCAGCGCTCGCGTTTCCCAAGAATGCGAGCGGGTGCTCGCGTTTGTCAACCGCGTCGTGAAAGCTGGGGATTGACCGTGTCTGAGGCCAGGGCCGGAGAGGCCACCTCGCCCGCACAGAGCGCCAAGGAAGCCGGGGCCGCCCGGCCGCGCCGTCGTCAGGCACGCGGCGAAGCCCGTATCGCCCAGCTGCTCGACGCCGCCGCGAGCGTCTTCTGCACCAGTGGCTACAACGGGGCCAGCACCAACGCCATCGCCCGCGAGGCCGGCGTATCGCCCGGCACGCTCTACCAGTTCTTCCCCAACAAGGAGGCCATCGCCGTCGAACTCGGCGACCTCCTCATGCACCGCTGGCGGGAGACGTACGGCGCCGCGTTCGTCCCCAGCCACATCGAGCTGCCCCTCGACCGGATGCTGGACGCGATCCTCGACCCGTTGATCGCCTTCAACTGCGAGAACCCGGCCTTCGCGGTCCTCACCCACGGCTCCGAGATCCCCGGCGTGATCACCCAGGAGCACGACCTCCTGCACGCCACGATGACCACCAGGGTCGAGCAGCTCATCGGCGCCTACCTCCCGGAGCTCCAGACCGACCAGGTCACCCGCATCGCGGCCATGTCCTTCATCCTCTTCAAGGCCGGACTTGACCTGATCATGTCCCACGAGGGAGACGAACGGGAGGCGTACATCAGGGAGTTGAAGACGGTGATGTACCGCTACTTGGATCCGCTGGTCTGCGAGGGGCCCAGAGGGATGGCGCCGGGCGAATTTGATACCCCCTAGGGGTATAGTGGGACGGGTGGGGCGAACCGGCCTTCCGACGTCCCCCACGCCACGTCCCTGTGTGCTCGCGAAGAGGAGAACGTCATGACCGCCGAGACCGAGACCCCCCGGACCGCCGGCTCCTGCTGCTCGTCCACCGGTTCCTGCCAGGACGGGGCGGCCGACGTGCAGGTGGGCGGCGTCACCACCGTGTACGAGGTGAAGGGCATGACCTGCGGTCACTGCGAAGGAGCCGTTTCCGAGGAGATCTCCGGGATCGAGGGGGTCAGCTCGGTGAAGGCCGAGGCCTCCACCGGCCGGGTGACCGTCGCCTCCAGGGCCCCGCTGACCGAGGACGCGGTGCGCGCCGCCGTCGACGAGGCGGGCTACGAGCTCGTGGGCCTGGCCTGAGCGATCCGGGGCACGAGCGGCCTGCGGCATCCTTGGAACAGGTCCTCCACCGGACCCGCACCACGCACGCGCACCACGCACCATTTTCCCTCGGGCCGATTCCCTCACCAGATGCGGCAGATACTGGTAGGGAGCGGCCCGACCTGCTTTACCCAGGAGTCCGGACATGGCCAGCACCACAGCAGCCGCGGCCCCCGCCGCGGAGACCTCCGAGGCCGAGCTCACGATCGGCGGGATGACCTGCGCCTCCTGCGCGGCCCGCGTCGAGAAGAAGCTCAACCGGATGGACGGTGTCACCGCCACGGTCAACTACGCGACGGAGAAGGCCCGCGTCTCCTTCGGTGCCGGAATCGCGCTCGACGACCTCGTCGCCACGGTCGAGAGGACGGGCTACACGGCGCAGCCCGTACCGCGCCCTGCCCCCGAGCCGTCTCCGGCCACCCCCGGCTCCCGTAGCGGGGAAACCGCGCAGGACGGGGAAACCGCGCAGGACGGAGGAACCGCGCAGGGCGGGGAGACCTCCCGCGACGCGGAAACGACGGCAGCCGCGCCGGGCCGGGAAGCCGACGCGCCCGACCGGCAGCGCGCAAGCTCCCAGGACGCGGCTGACCGTACGGCCGCCGAAGCCCTCGCCGCACTCCGCCGGCGCCTGGTGGTGTCGGCGACGCTCGCCGTGCCGGTCGTCCTGATGGCCATGGTTCCCGCACTCCAGTTCGACAACTGGCAGTGGCTCTCCCTCACCCTCGCCGCCCCGGTCGTCGTCTGGGGCGGGCTGCCCTTCCACCGCGCCACCTGGACCAACCTCCGGCACGGTGCAGCGACGATGGACACCCTGGTGTCGGTGGGCACCCTCGCGGCGTTCGGCTGGTCGGTGTGGGCACTGTTCTTCGGCGACGCGGGCATGCCCGGCATGCGGCACGGGTTCGATGCCACGGTCTCCCGCTCCGACCCCGCCTCCACGATCTACCTGGAGGTGGCGTCCGGCGTCATCGGATTCATCCTGCTGGGCCGCTACCTGGAAGCACGGTCCAAGCGGGCGGCGGGTTCCGCCCTGCGTGCACTGATGCACCTGGGCGCGAAGGACGCGACAGTCCTGCGCGGCGGTACGGAGGTACGCGTCCCGGTCGGCCGGCTCGCCGTGGGCGACCGCTTCGTCGTCCGCCCCGGCGAGAAGATCGCCACGGACGGCCTCGTCGTCGAGGGCTTCTCCGCCGTCGACGCCTCGATGCTCACCGGTGAGTCCGTGCCGGTGGACACCGCTGCGGGCGACGCCGTGGCCGGAGCCACGCTCAACGTGTCCGGACGGCTCGTCGTGGAAGCCACCCGCGTCGGCGCCGACACCCAGCTGGCCCGGATCGCCAGGCTCGTCGAGGATGCCCAGAACGGCAAGGCCGCGGCCCAGCGCCTCGCCGACCGGATCTCGGCGGTCTTCGTACCCGTCGTCCTGCTGATCGCTTCGGCCACCCTCGTCGCCTGGCTGCTCGCCACCGACGACATCACCGCGTCGTTCACCGCGGCCGTCGCCGTCCTCATCATCGCCTGCCCCTGCGCCCTGGGGCTCGCCACGCCCACCGCCCTCATGGTCGGCACCGGGCGCGGCGCCCAGCTCGGCATCCTCATCAAGGGTCCCGAAGTCCTGGAGACCACCCGCCGCGTCGACACGATCGTCCTCGACAAGACCGGCACCGTCACCACCGGCCGGATGGCCCTCGGGCGCGTCCACACCGCCGTCGGCACGACCGAGACCGACGTCCTCCGGCTCGCGGGCGCCCTCGAGCACGCCTCCGAGCACCCCATCGCCCAGGCCGTCGCCGCCGGTGCGGCCGACCGCACCGCGGCCCCCCTCCCCTCCCTCGACTCCTTCACCGCCGTCCCCGGTCTCGGGGTACGCGGCACCGTCGAAGGACACCAGGTGCTGGCGGGCCGCCCGAGACTGCTCGCCGATGCGGGGATCGCGCTCACACAACCGCTGGCCGACGCCGTCGCGGACGCCGCGTGCCAGGGCCGTACAGCCGTCGCCGTCGCCTGGGACGGCGAGGCGCGGGGCGTCCTGGAGGTCGCCGACGCGGTGAAGGAGAGCAGCGCCGCCGCCGTCGCGGAGCTGCGCGCCCTGGGCCTCCGGCCGATTCTGCTGACCGGTGACAACCGTGCCGTCGCGGACGCCGTGGCACGCGCGGTCGGGATCGACGAGGTGCATGCGGAGGTCATGCCGCAGGACAAGGTGGAGCTCGTCCGGCGACTCCAGGCCGAGGGCCGTTCCGTCGCCATGGTCGGTGACGGCGTCAACGACGCCGCCGCGCTCGCTGTGGCCGATCTGGGCCTGGCGATGGGTACCGGGACGGATGCGGCGATCGAGGCGAGCGACCTCACACTCGTTCGTGGAGATATTAAGGTGGCCGCTGACGCCATCCGGCTGTCACGGCGTACGCTGTCGACCATCAGAAGCAACCTCTTCTGGGCCTTCGGCTACAACGTTGCCGCGCTGCCTCTGGCTGCGTTCGGGCTGCTCAGCCCCATGATCGCGGGTGCGGCAATGGCGTTTTCGTCGGTCTTCGTCGTCACGAACAGTCTGCGGTTGCGCTCCTTCACGTAATTTCCACAAAGAGACTTAGATCACACCGATTCGAGGGTAACCATCTGATGGGTTGGTGAGTCTAAGAGTGCGATGCCAAGGATGTCTTGGGGGACGTCCGATGGAGTGTCTTGGGGGACGCTCCATGGCAAGCGTTGGCCGGGGCACGTGCACCGGGGAGCTTTGAGCGGCCCTCCCGTTCGTACGTACCCCGGCAGACCGCACAGCAGGACCGAACTGAATACGTACCACCAGCAGGACAACGGGAGCCTCGGCTCCCCGCAGACGCCCGGCCGGATCCCGTGGGGGGAATCCGCTCCGGGATATGGGAAGCGCCCTGTCCGTCGACCCGTGGGGGGATCGGCGGCGGGGCGTTTCTCGCACCCTGACCACCTCGTGGCGCAGCGGCATAGCCCCGGAACGCGCAGAGCCCCGGAACGCCGAATCGCCCCGGACACCGCGCTCTGATTCAGCGAGCGCGGCACGCGGGGCGAAGGCAGTCGGCCGTTGCGGCCGGGTACTACAGCGGTTCGTGCGGGAGTCGGCTTCAGCGACTCTCGACCGGGACGAAGTCGCGCAGGACCTCGCCGGTGTAGATCTGGCGCGGGCGACCGATGCGCGATCCCGGCTCCTTGATCATCTCGTGCCACTGGGCGATCCAGCCGGGGAGCCGGCCGATCGCGAAGAGCACGGTGAACATCTCGCTGGGGAAGCCCATGGCCCGGTAGATCAGACCCGTGTAGAAGTCCACGTTGGGGTAGAGGTTGCGCGAGACGAAGTACTCGTCGGAGAGCGCGTGCTCCTCCAGCTTGAGCGCGATGTCGAGCAGCTCGTCGGACTTGCCGAGCGAGGAGAGCACGTCGTGCGCCGCAGCCTTGATGATCGTGGCGCGGGGGTCGAAGGACTTGTAGACGCGGTGGCCGAAGCCCATCAGCCGGACGCCGTCCTCCTTGTTCTTCACCTTGCGGATGAAGGAGTCTACGTCGCCGCCGTTGGCCTGGATGCCCTCGAGCATCTCCAGCACCGACTGGTTGGCGCCACCGTGCAACGGACCCCACAGGGCCGAGATGCCGGCGGAGATCGAGGCGAACATGTTCGCCTGCGAGGAGCCGACCAGACGCACGGTGGAGGTCGAACAGTTCTGCTCGTGGTCCGCGTGCAGGATGAGCAGCTTCTCCAGCGCCGAGACGACGACCGGGTCCGGCACGTACTCCTGGGCGGGGACCGAGAAGGTCATCCGCAGGAAGTTCTCGACGTAACCGAGGTCGTTGCGCGGGTAGACGAACGGGTGACCGATCGACTTCTTGTACGCGTACGCCGCGATCGTCGGGAGCTTGGCCAGCAGCCGGATCGTCGAGAGGTGGCGCTGCTCCTCGTCGAACGGGTTGTGGCTGTCCTGGTAGAACGTGGACAGCGCGCTGACGACCGAGGACAGCATGGCCATCGGGTGGGCGTCGCGCGGGAAGCCGTCGAAGAACCGCTTGACGTCCTCGTGCAGCAGCGTGTGCTGGGTGATCTCGTTCTTGAAGTCCGACAGCTCGTCGACCGTCGGAAGCTCACCGTTGATCAGCGTGTAGGCGACCTCGATGAACGTCGAGCTCTCCGCGAGCTGCTCGATCGGGTATCCGCGGTACCGCAGAATGCCCTGCTCGCCGTCGAGGTAGGTGATGGCGGATTTATACGCGGCCGTATTGCCGTATCCGCTGTCCAGCGTGACCAGGCCCGTATTGGCCCGGAGCTTCCCGATGTCGAAGCCCTTGTCGCCGACGGTGCTGTCGATCACCGGGTAGGTGTACTCGTCATCGCCGTACCGCAGTACTACAGAGTTGTCGCTCACGTCATCCCTCACCGACGTAGTGCCTCTTCTTCGAGGTGCCCTGACTGTCTCCACCCTCCCCCATTTGGCTCAGGAGAGTGCACTCGGGGTCGTCCATTGGACCTACTGGCGGCACTGAGTGCCGCCAACTTACTCATCCTGCCCCCTGGAATCCGGTTCCGGAAGGCCTCCGTGATGTTTCCCACCGTTTTGATCGATCATTTTTCCGCGAAGTCTGCGACCGGCGCACCCCGGAGCCGGAAATCCAGCCCTGTACAACGCCTGCCTGCGGAAACTGTGCGGACCGCCTGGCCGATGGCCTTGCGTGAACCGACCAGTACGACAAGCTTCTTGGCCCGTGTCACCGCCGTGTACAGCAGATTCCTCTGCAGCATCATCCACGCACTGGTGGTCACGGGGATGACGACCGCCGGGTACTCGCTGCCCTGGGAGCGATGGATCGTCATCGCGTAGGCGTGGGCGAGCTCGTCGAGCTCGTCGAAATCGTACGGAATCTCCTCGTCCTCGTCCGTGAGGACCGTCAGCTTCTGCTCGTCGGTGTCGAGTGAGGTGACGACGCCGACCGTGCCGTTGAAGACGCCGTTCTCCCCCTTGTCGTAGTTGTTGCGGATCTGGGTGACCTTGTCGCCGACCCGGAAGACCCGGCCGCCGAACCGCTTCTCGGGCAGATCGGGGCGCCCGGGCGTGATGGCCTGCTGGAGCAGTCCGTTGAGATGGCCCGCTCCCGCCGGGCCGCGGTGCATCGGAGCGAGAACCTGCACGTCGCGGCGGGGATTCAGGCCGAACTTGGCGGGAATACGGCGGGCCGCGACATCCACGGCGAGCACCCCGGCGTCCTCCGTCTCGTCCTCCACGAAGAGGAAGAAGTCGCTCAGCCCTTCGGTCAGCGGGGGCACCCCCGAATTGATCCGGTGGGCGTTGGTGACGACGCCGGACTGCTGGGCCTGACGGAAGATCGTGGTCAGGCGGACGGCAGGCACCGGTCCGCCCTCGGCGAGCAGGTCCCGCAGCACCTCGCCCGCGCCGACCGAGGGCAGCTGGTCGACATCGCCCACCAGCAGGAGATGGGCACCGGGTGCCACCGCCTTCACGAGTTTGTTGGCCAGCAGCAGATCGAGCATCGAGGCCTCGTCGACGACGACCAGATCGGCGTCCAGCGGCCGGTCACGGTCGTACGCGGCGTCCCCGCCCGGCTTCAGCTCCAGCAACCGGTGCACGGTGGACGCCTCGGCACCCGTCAGCTCCGAGAGCCGCTTCGCCGCCCGCCCGGTGGGCGCGGCCAGCACCACCTTCGCGTTCTTGGCGCGGGCCAGCTCGACGACGGACCGGACCGTGAACGACTTGCCGCAGCCGGGACCGCCGGTGAGGACGGCCACCTTCCGGCTGAGCGCGAGCCGGACGGCCGCCTCCTGCTCGGGTGCCAGGGTGGCCCCCGTGCGCTGCGCGAGCCAGGCCAGTGCCTTCTCCCAGTCCACGTCCTGGAAGGCCGGCATCCGGTCCTCCGGTGTGCGCAGCAGGCGCTGCACCTGGGCGGCGAGGGAGATCTCTGCACGGTGGAAGGGCACCAGGTACACAGCGGTGACGGGCAGCCCGTCCTCGGGGCCCGGCACCTTCTCCCGTACGACGCCCTCCGGGTCCTCGGCGAGCTCGGCGAGGCATTCGATGACGAGCCCCGTGTCCACCTGGAGGAGCTTCACCCCGTCCGCGATGAGCCGCTCCTCGGGCAGGAAGCAGTGCCCCTGATCCGTGGACTGCGACAGCGCGTACTGCAGCCCGGCCTTGACCCGCTCCGGGCTGTCGTGCGGAATTCCGACGGCCTGGGCGATGCGGTCGGCGGTGAGGAACCCGATGCCCCAGACGTCGGCTGCCAGCCGGTAGGGCTGGTTCTTGACGACGGAGATCGAGGCGTCCCCGTACTTCTTGTAGATGCGGACGGCGATGGAGGTCGAGACGCCCACGGTCTGCAGGAAGACCATGACTTCCTTGATCGCCTTCTGCTCCTCCCAGGCCGCGGCGATCATCTTCGTCCGCTTCGGGCCGAGGCCGGGCACTTCGACGAGCCGCTCGGGCTGCTGCTCGATGATGTCCAAGGTGTCGACGCCGAAGTGCGTGGTGATGCGGTCGGCCATCACCGGTCCGATGCCCTTGATCAGACCGGAGCCGAGGTAGCGGCGGATGCCCTGGATCGTGGCGGGGAGGATCGTCGTGTAGTTCTCGACGGTGAACTGCTTCCCGAACTGCGGATGGGAGCCCCAACGGCCTTCCATGCGCAGTGATTCGCCGGGCTGCGCACCGAGCAGCGAACCGACGACGGTGAGCAGGTCGTTGGCTCCGCGCCCGGTGTCGACGCGCGCGACCGTGTACCCGTTCTCCTCGTTGGCGTACGTGATCCTCTCCAGGACCCCTTCGAGGACCGCCATGTTGGACATACGACGACGTTACCGGTCGGCACCGACAGCCGGACGGGGTCCGGTCACCCTCCCTGGTGCGCTCCGCGGGCGGCCGGGGGTAAACGGTTCGGCGGACCGCGCCCGGTGGCCGATGATGTGCGCATGGCACTGACCGACACCCTGGAGCGCGCGGACGCCGACCTCGCCGCCGGACGCATACCCATGGCCCGCACGCGGCTTCGCGGGCTGGTCCAGGCCTACCCCGCGAGTACGGAGGTGCGCAGGCGTCTGGCGGAGATCTACCGGCTGTACGGCGAACCGGCGCAGGCGGGACGGTGGATGTACCTGGAGGAGGACCGGGACCCGGTGGAGACGGCCTCCTTCGAGGACCGGTACGACGTGCCTGCCCGCCGCATGCGGGCACTGGCCTGGCGGGGACACGAATCGCTGGCGGGATCCGCTTTCGCCGAAGCGCAGTTGACCGCTGTCCGAGCCGCGTGCGCGGAGTCGCTGGGCCGTACCGTCGACTGGGACACCTTCACCGGCGAGGAGGAGAACGAGGAGCCGGAGCCGGGCCGTGTGCGCCGCGTCGCCGGGTGCGCGGGGACGTTCCTCCTCGTGGCCGCCTTCGTGGCGATCTGGGTGAACGGGCTGATCGACCTCTTCGACTGAGCCGGGCACGGCCGGGCCGGCATCGGGAAACCGGTCGGGAAACACGTCCGGGCGCCCCGCCCAGTGCCCCCTCCAGGCCCGCAGGCAGGCCTCTCGGAGCACTCCCGCCCCTCCCGCACCCCTGCCGCCCGGCCCTCTCGCGGAAAGCGCGCAGCCGCCCGTCCTGACCCTCCATAAAGAGGCTTTGACCTGGGGTTATGCAGCAACTCCGGCTAGAATCGGGGTCTTGGGAAGGGGGTCCGGATGGACCGGAACATACGCTCGGTGGACGACGTACTGAAGCTCATGGACAGCCTGTTCGCACCGGAGGCCGACCGGTGGACCGGCGGGGCGGGTTCATGGTGGGACGGGTTCTACGCGGACCGGTCCAAGCCCGTGCCGTTCTTCGTGTCGAAGCCGGACGAGAGCCTCGTCTCGTACCTCGACCGGGGCCTGATCGCCCCGGGCCGGGCGCTCGACCTCGGCTGCGGGCCCGGGCGCAACGCGCTGTACCTCGCCGCACGGGGCTTCGAGGTGGACGCGGTCGATCTGTCGCCCGAGGCCGTCGCCTGGGCCGAGGAGCGGGCCCGTGAGGCCGGGGCGGACATCCGCTTCCACCGCGGCGACGCCTTCGCCGAGGACGCACCGGCCGGGCCGTACGACCTCGTCCACGACTCCGGCTGCTTCCACCACCTGCCGCCCCACCGGCGCGTCAGTTACCTCGCGCTCATGGAACGCGTCCTCGCCCCCGGTGGGCACCTGTCCCTCAGCTGCTTCGCCTCCGGTGCGATGGGCTCGGAGCTGCCCGACGCGGACTTCTACCGTGAGGCGGGACTCCAGGGCGGGCTCGCCTACACGCCGGAATCACTGCGCTGGATCTTCTCCGGGCTGACGGAGGTCGAACTGCGCCGGATGCGGGACGAGCCGGCTGACTCCCCTTGTTTCGGCGAGGAGTTCCTCTGGACGGCGCTGTTCAGGAAGGCCGGCTAGGGCTGTCCGGGCGAACCGTCCACGCGTCGGCTCAGAAGAGCGTCAGACCCAGGTGCTCGTGGAGCGCTTCGCCCTGCGCGGGCGTGGCCAGGACGATGACGTTGTCGTGGACGGAGCCCGGCTCCCTCGCGAAGTCGACGTTGCGCCATGAGCGAGGGTCGTCGGCATGGGCGGTTTCCCTGATGGCCAGGTAGGCCGTCTCATGGTCGTAGTAGTCCTCCGAGAAGTGCTCGGCCACGAGGGAGACGAGCGTGCCGTCCCTCTCGAACTCCAGAAGATCACAGCGGCCACCCTCGAATCCGCCTTCGCCCTTGACGATCCGGACGCCGGCGATGGTGACTCTGCCACCGGCGACCTCGGCGGCGCGTGCCAGCAGCGGTGCGTAGTCCTCGTAGATGGAGTCGATGTCGTCGACGTGCACCGAGACCGCCGTACCGAATTCCACCAGGGCACCAGCTGCCTCGGCGGGGGTCATCTCGTCGTCGGCGTGGGCGGCGAGTCCTTCGAGGACGCTGTGCATCTTCTCCGCGGACACCATGCCGGTCTCGTGGAGGAGCGCGCCGACGCGCCTGCAGGTCATTGATGGGTCCTTCACCATTCCGGTGATCCTGCCAGACCGGCGACGCGCTCCGCCTCGCCGCGGACGTTCCAGGAACCGCAGGCGTTCGAGGAACCCCAGGCGTTCAAGGAACCGCAGACGCTTCCAGGAACCGCCAGGAAAGCGGAATGGGGTCCGGCTGAAAAGCCGGACCCCCCTCGCTGT
Organism: Streptomyces sp. NPDC005566; assembly: GCF_040605575.1. NCBI lineage: Bacteria > Bacillati > Actinomycetota > Actinomycetes > Kitasatosporales > Streptomycetaceae > Streptomyces > Streptomyces sp. NPDC005566. The sequence goes on from NZ_JBEXDB010000011.1 coordinate 47,532, forward strand.
CCCCCTCCGTCGGGTCTTCCCGATCCCCCCGGATCCCTCCCCGGAAGTCCCGACGCTGAGTACGACCGGGCAAGGCCGGTAAAGGTTGCACGCCTTGACGTTCTCTTTACCAAGGTCCGCCGGACACGCTCTCAGCAGGCGTGTTCCAGGTAGCGGGACGCGACCTCGGCCAGTACCTCGGCGCCGTCACGCGCCCACAGGTCCTCGTTGAAGATCTCGACCTCGATCGGGCCGTCGAAGCCGGTGGCCTCGACCTGCCGGCGCATGATCCTGAAGTCCACGCATCCGTCGCCCAGTTGGCCCCGGCCCACCAGGACGCCTGCCGGGAGCGGAGTGATCCAGTCGGCCAGCTGGAAGGAGTGGATCCGGCCGCCCGCACCCGCCCGGGCGATCTGTGCGGGAGCCTGGTCGTCCCACCAGATGTGGTACGCGTCGACGACCACGCCGACCTGCTCGGCCGGAAAGCGCTCCGCGAGGTCGAGGGCCTGGGACAGCGTGGAGACGACGCAGCGGTCCGAGGCGAACATCGGGTGCAGCGGCTCGATCGCCAGACGCACCCCCCGCTCCTGCGCGTACGGGCCCAGCTCGCCCAGGGCGTCGGCGATCCGCTCCCGGGCCGCGTACAAGTCCTTCTCCCCGGTGGGGAGTCCGCCGGAGACCAGGACCAGGGTGTCGGTGGACAGGGCCGCGGCCTCGTCGACCGCCGCCCGGTTGTCGTCCAGGGCGCGGGCCTGCTCGGCGGGGTCGACCGCGGTGAGGAAGCCGCCCCGGCAGAGGCTGGTGACGGTGAGGCCCGCGTCCTTCACCAGCTGTGCGGCGCGCTCGACTCCGTATTCCTGTACGGGAGCCCGCCACAGGCCGACCTGTCCGATGCCCGCCTTGACGCAGCCCTCGGTGAGCTCGGGCAGGGACCACTGCTTGATGGTCTCCTGGTTGATGGAGAGGCGGGAAAGGGCGGTGCTCATCGTGCTCCTCCATGGACGGCCAGCAGGGCGCGCATCCGGGTTTCGGCCAGCTCCGGGTCGGGGAACAGGCCGAGGCGGTCGGCGAGTTCGTACGCCTTCGCCAGGTGCGGCAGCGAGCGTGCGGACTGCAGCCCGCCGACCATCGTGAAGTGGTCCTGGTGGCCCGCCAGCCAGGCGAGGAACACCACGCCCGTCTTGTAGTAGCGGGTCGGGGCCTCGAACAGGTGGCGGGACAGCTCGACCGTCGGGTCCAGGAGGGCGCGGAAGCCCTTGACGTCCCCGGTGTCCAGGACCCGTACCGCGTGGGCGGCCAAGGGGCCCAGCGGATCGAAGATGCCGAGCAGCGCGTGGCTGAAGCCCCGGTCGTCCCCGGCGATCAGCTCGGGGTAGTTGAAGTCGTCGCCGGTGTAGCAGCGCACCCCGCCGGGAAGGCGGCGCCGGACGTCGATCTCCCGCTCGGCGTCCAGGAGCGAGATCTTGATGCCGTCGACCTTGTCCGGGTGTTCCGCGATGACCTTCAGGAAGGTGTCCGTGGCGGCGTCGAGGTCCGGGGAGCCCCAGTAGCCCTCCAGCGCGGGGTCGAACATCGGGCCCAGCCAGTGCAGGACAACGGGTTCCGTGGCCTGGCGCAGGAGATGGGCGTACGTCTCCAGATAGTCCTCGGGGCCCTTCGCCGCGGCGGCGAGGGCGCGGGAGGCCATCAGGATGGCCTGGGCGCCGCTCTCCTCGACGAGGGCCAGCTGCTCCTCGTACGCCGCACGCACCTCTGCGAGCGTCGCGGGGCCGGTGAGCTGGTCGGTGCCGACACCGCAGGCGATCCTGCCGCCGACCGCCTTCGCCTCGGCGGAGGACCGGCGGATCAGTTCCGCCGCGCCCGCCCAGTCCAGGCCCATGCCGCGCTGCGCGGTGTCCATCGCTTCGGCGACGCCCAGGCCGTGCGCCCAGAGGTGGCGGCGGAAGGCGAGGGTGGCATCCCAGTCGACGACGGCGGGAGCGTCGGGGCTGACGTCGGCGTACGGGTCCGCGACGACGTGGGCAGCCGAGAAGACCGTACGGGAGGCGAGCGCCGCGCCGCCCGGTGCGAGGTCGAGCGGGGTGGTGCGCGGCTCGTAGGGGCCCTGCGGGAGGTGGATGGTCACTTGATTTCTCCCTGGAGGCCCTGGCCTTCGGGCCGGGGAGGAGGGGGTTCTTGGGGCGAAGCCGTGGAGCGGCGGAGTTCTCTGCCCATGTGCTGTGACCTGTACTTTCGGTTGGTTGTCAGTGGGTGGGGCTAGCGTCTTGACCATGACGACGACGCAGGAGACGGCGGAGGTGTCCGGGCATGCCCGGTACACCTTCCGCCTGCGTGTGTCGTCCACCGGGCGCACCGGGCTTGAAGGCGAGTGGGCACGGTGCCGTTGGGTGTGGAACGAGTGCGTTGCTGTGTCCCGCAGGGTCCACATCAGCAACAGAACGGCCGGGAAGAAGGCGACGTGCGGTCCGGCGCAGCTCGACAGGATGCTGACCGAGGCCCGCGCCACCATGGGATGGCTGCGTGAGGGGGCGTCGGTTCCTCAGCAGCAGATCATCCGGGACTTCGGCAGGTCCCGCGCGAAGGCGCTGAAGGACATCAGGGCGAAGCTGCCGATGCGGCAGCGTGCCGGGATGCCCGGGCCGAAGAAGAGACGTGAAGCCTTGCCGAGTCTCAACTAAACGCGGCGCGGCTTTCGGATCAAGGACGGCCGTCTGCACCTGGCGGGCGGCATCGCTGTGACCGTGGTGTGGCCGAGAGACCTTCCGGCCGACCCGACGTCCGTGCGCGTGTACCAGGACAGTACCGGGGCGTGGTACGCCAGTTTCGTCGTCGCGGCCGAGAGCGAACTGCTGCCCGCCACCGGGCGCGTGATCGGCGTCGACTGGGGCGTCAAGGAGACCGCGACCACCACATCCGACGCCCACGACCTCCCCCACGCGCAGCACGGCAGGAAGGCGCAGGAGAAGCTGACTCGCTACGACCGGATGATGGCCCGGCGCAAGCCGAGGAAGGGCCACGCCGGCTCGAAAGGCTACCGGCACGCGAAGAAGCTCCGCGCCAAGCTGTACAAGAAAATCGCCGACCAGCGGCAGGACACCTCCCGCAAGTGGGCCAAGAAGGTCGCGGCCGACCACGACGCGATCGCTGTCGAGGATTTCAAGCCGAAGTTTCTCGCGAAGTCCACCATGGCGAGGAAGGCGGCAGACGCCGCGATCGGCGCGACCAAGCATGCCCTGATGGAGATGGGCCGCAAGCACGGCCGTGCCGTGCACCTGGTCCACCCGGCGCACACCACGATGGACTGCGCACAGTGCGGAGCGAGAGCCAAGCACGCACTACCTCTTTCCGAGAGAACGTATACGTGCACCGCGTGCGGAGCTGTCTCGCCCAGAGACAAGAACTCCGCCCGCGTGATGCTCGTCCGGGCTGGTCTCAACCCGGCTGGTGCTGATCTTGTAAGCCCTGCCCCCTGCTAGGCGTCAGGCGAAGTGAGCCAGGAATCCCCCTCGTTCACGATGGGGAGGTTTCAAAGGGTCAGCTCCGGGACGTCGAAGCGCCGGCCCTCGGCGGAGGACTTGAGGCCGAGCTCGGCGAGCTGGACACCACGGGCGCCGGCCATCAGGTCCCAGGTGTAGGGCTCGTCGAGGACGATGTGGCGCAGGAAGAGCTCCCACTGGGCCTTGAAGCCGTTGTCGAAGACGGCGTTGTCGGGGACTTCCTGCCACTGGTCGCGGAACGGCTCGGTGACCGGCAGGTCCGGGTTCCAGACCGGCTTCGGGGTGGCCGAGCGGTGCTGGACGCGGCAGTTGCGCAGTCCGGCGACGGCGGAGCCGTGGGTGCCGTCGACCTGGAACTCGACGAGTTCGTCGCGGTTGACGCGGACCGTCCAGGAGGAGTTGATCTGAGCGACGGCGCCGCTCGCCAGCTGGAAGGTGCCGTACGCGGCGTCGTCGGCGGTGGCGGCGTAGGGCTTGCCCTGCTCGTCCCAGCGCTGCGGAATGTGTGTCTGCACGTGCGCGGACACGCTCGTGACCTGGCCGAACAGTTCGTGCAGCACGTACTCCCAGTGCGGGAACATGTCGACGACGATGCCGCCGCCGTCCTCCGCGCGGTAGTTCCAGGACGGCCGCTGGGCCTCCTGCCAGTCGCCTTCGAACACCCAGTAGCCGAACTCGCCGCGCACGGACAGGATCTCGCCGAAGAAGCCGCCGTCGATGAGGCGCTTCAGCTTCAGCAGGCCCGGCAGGAAGATCTTGTCCTGGACGACACCGTGCTTGATCCCGGCGTCGCGGGCGAGGCGGGCCAGGTCCAGGGCGCCCTCGACATCCGTGGCGGTGGGCTTCTCGGTGTAGATGTGCTTGCCGGCCGCGATGGCCTTCTTGATCGCCTCGACGCGGGCCGAGGTGACCTGGGCGTCGAAGTAGATGTCGATCGTTTCGTCGGCGAGTACCGCGTCCAGATCGGTCGACCACTCGGTCAGACCGTGCTGTGCGGCGAGTGCCTCCAGCGCGTGGGCGCGGCGGCCGACGAGGACGGGTTCGGGCCACAGCACCTCGCCGTCGCCGAGGTCGAGGCCGCCCTGCTCGCGGATCGCGAGGATCGAGCGCACCAGGTGCTGCCGGTATCCCATGCGACCCGTGACGCCGTTCATGGCGATGCGCACTGTCCTGCGTGTCACGAAGTTCCCTCCATAAAGCCGTAGCAAGCGCTTTCTATTTGGTATGACGCTAGCCTGCCGACAGCGGCCCGGACAAGAGGGGCCGCGCCACAACTCCTCGGAGGAGAGCGATGACAGTCACCCTGGCGGACGTGGCGGCTCGCGCCCGGGTGTCCCCGGCCACCGTGTCCCGCGTGCTGAACGGCAACTACCCGGTGGCCGCGTCCACCCGGGAGCGGGTCCTGCGTGCCGTCGACGACCTCGACTACGTCCTGAACGGCCCCGCCAGTTCGCTCGCCGCCTCGACGTCCGACCTGGTCGGGATCCTGGTCAACGACATCGCCGACCCCTTCTTCGGGATCATGGCCGGGGCCGCGCAGACCGAGATCGGCGGACCCGGCGACGGAACGGGCCGCGGGGGCGGCGAGAAGCTCGCCGTCGTCTGCAACACCGGCGGCTCCCCCGAGCGTGAACTCACCTACCTGACCCTGCTCCAGCGCCAGCGCGCCGCAGCCGTCGTCCTGACCGGTGGCGCCCTGGAGGACCCGGCCCACCAGGCCGCGATGGCCACGAAGCTGGCGAAGCTCGCGGACGCCGGTACCCGCATCGTGTTCTGCGGACGCCCGCCGCTGCCGGACAGCGACGCGGTCGTGGCCTCGCTCGCCTTCGACAACCGGGGCGGCGGCCGGCGGCTCACCGAGCACCTCGTCTCGCTCGGCCACCGGCGCATCGCGTATGTCGCGGGACCGCTGGAGCGCACCACCACACGGCACCGCCTGGAGGGCCACCGCGAGGCGATGAAGGCGGCGGGACTGTACGGGGACGAGGAGCGGCTCACCGTCCACGGTCCGTACGACCGCCGGTCCGGTTACGAAGCCACCCTCGAACTCCTGCGCAGGGAACCGGACGTGACGGCCGTCGTGGCCGCCAACGACACCGTGGCACTGGGTGCCGGCGCGGCGATCCGGGAGCGCGGGCTCCGCATCCCCGAGGACGTCTCGGTGGCGGGCTTCGACGATCTGCCGTTCTCGGTGGACGCGGTACCGGCACTGACGACCGTACGGCTGCCGCTGTTCGAGGCCGGGGCGCGGGCCGGCCGGCTGGCGATGGGCAAGGAGAAGCCGCCGACCGGGGGCATAGCGACGATCTCGGCGGAACTGATGGTCCGCGGCTCGACGGCGCCGCCGCGGGTGGCGTGAGGATTCCCTCGCGGGAACGGGGGTACCGATCAGCCCGGCATCGACGGAAGGACTACATCGTGAAGCTCGCTTTTTCGACCCTCGGAGTACCCGGGCTGCCCGTGGCCGAGGTGGTACGGCTCGCCGCCGGGCACGGGTACCAGGGGGTGGAGCTGCGCACCCATCCCGAGGAGCCCGTACACCTGGGGCTCACGCCGCTCGAACGGGCTGCTGTGGTCGAGGAGTTCAAGAACGGCGGGGTCGAGGTCCTGACCCTCGCCGGGTACGTGCGGATCGCCGCCGAGGGTGACGACGAGCCGGTCCTGGCCGAGCTCGCCGGGCTGGTGGAGCTGGCCCGCGATCTGGGGGCGGCCAACGTCCGCGTGTTCCCCGGCGGCGGTGGCCAGGATCCCGCCGAGGCCGACGCGACCGCCGCCCGGCGGCTGGGCGCCGCGGCTCCGCACGCCGCCGACATGGGCGTACGGATCCTCCTGGAGACACACGACTCGCACCGCGCCGGGGCCGACGTGGCCCGCGTGGTGGGGACCGTCGGGCACGGGCAGATCGGCGCGATCTGGGACGTCATGCACACCTGGCTGGCGGGCGAGGAGCCGGTGGCCAGCCATGCGGTACTCGCCCCGCACCTGGGATACGTGCAGGTGAAGGACATCGCGTCGGCCGCGGACACCGCGCCGCTGGCCCTGGGGGACGGCGTGCTGCCGTTGCGGGCCTGCCTGGACACGCTGGATGCCGACAGCTGGGTCTGCTGGGAGTACGAGAAGCGCTGGCACCCCGGCGCACCGGAGCTGCCGGGGCTGCTGGCCGGCGCACGGGAGTACCTTCTGCGGCTCGGCGCACCGAAGCAGTAGCCCTCAGACCGGTGCCGGCTGCACCTCCGGCGCCTGCGGGGCGGCCGTGCGCCGCCCCGCCAGGGACGTCAGTGCCACCCCGCCGACCAGCAGCGCCGCCGCGCACCATCGCAGTGGGCTCACCGACTCGCCGAGGAACAGTGCGGCGGAGGACATGCCGAAGACCGGCACGAGCAGGGTGAACGGGGCCACGGACGAGGCCGGGTGGTGGCGGAGGAGGAAGCCCCAGGCCCCGAAGCCGAAGACCGTGGTGACCCAGGCGACGTAGACGATGATGCCGACGCCGCTCCAGTCGAGCGCCGCGAGGGCCCGGGCATCGCGGTCCGGGCCCTCGATGAGCAGGGACAGGCCGAGCAGCGGCAGTACCGGCACCGTCGACACCCACACCATGAAGTTGAGGGAGTCCGTCGGCGCGGCCTTGCGGGTGAGCACGTTCGACACGCCCCAGCAGGCTGCCGCCGCCACGACCAGGACGAAGGCGAGCACGGGTCCGCCCGCCCCCTCGTCCACCGCCGCGACCCCGATGCCCGCGAGGGCAACGCCCATCCCCAGCACGCGGGCCCTGCCCGGCCGTTCACCGAGCGCCAGGGCCGCGAACAGGGCGGTGAAGACCGCCTGGACCTGGAGGACGAGGGAGGAGAGCCCGGCGGGCATCCCGCGGTCCATGCCGATGAAGAGCAGCCCGAACTTGGCCATCCCGAGGACGAGGCCCACACCGATGATCCACTTCCATGCGACGGTGGGCCGCCCGACGAGGAACACGGCGGGCAGCGCGGCCACGAGGAAGCGCAGGGCGGAGAAGAGCAGGGGCGGGAAGTGGGCGAGGCCGACCTCGATGACGACGAAGTTCACGCCCCAGACGGCGGCGACGAGCGCGGCCAGGGCGATGTGGAGGGGACGCATGCACCGAGGATCGGATGCGGGGACCGTGTAGCACCAGCGCGGATTTCTTCATGGTTGGATTAAGCGCTGCTCATGCTTTGCTCTTCCGGGAGGCTCCCGTGCTCGATCTGTCCCGGCTGCGCGCCCTGCACGCCGTCTCCGTCCACGGCTCCGTCGCGGGCGCGGCAGCGGCGCTCGGATACACGGCCTCCGCGGTCTCCCAGCAGATCACCAAGCTGGAACGGGAGACCAGGACGACCCTTCTCGAACGGCGCGGGCGCGGGGTGGCGCTCACCGAGGACGCACTCCACCTCGCCTCTACGGCACAGCAGTTGATGGCCATCGTGGAGCAGGCCGAGACGACACTGGAGGAGCGCAGGGGGCTGCCGACGGGGCGGCTGTCGATCGGCGCGTTCGCGTCCGCGGCGCGGGGCCTGCTGCCCGGCGTGCTGGCACAGCTGCAGCGGGAGCACCCTTCGGTGGACGCCCGGCTCACCGAGGTCGATCCGCACCTCTCGGTCGACCTGGTGGCGAAGGGCGTGATCGATCTCGCCGTGGCACACGACTGGGACATCGCGCCGCTGCCCGCGCCGGAGGGGGTGGCGCAGGCGGTCATCGGCGACGACCGGTGCGATCTGCTGGTGCCGGAGGGGCACGCGCTCACCGGGCGGACGGCGGTGCGGCGTGAGGAGCTGGCCCAGGAGCGGTGGGTGTGCCAGCCGCCCGGCACGGTGTGCCACGACTGGCTCGTACGGACGCTGCGGGCGGCGGGGTACGAGCCGGACATCCGCCATCGGGCTGAGGAGAACCACACCCAACTGGCCCTGGTTGCCGCGGGGCTCGGCGTGGCGATGATTCCGCGACTGGGGCGGGGGCCGCTCCCACCGGGCGTGGTGGAGGTGCGGCTGGATCCCGTACCGGTGCGACGGCTGTACGCGCTGTGGCGTACGGAGGCGGCGCGGCGGCCCGCGATCACCGCGGCGGTGGCGGCACTTCAGGGGCACGGCGCGGGGGCGGGGCTGACGTAGCCCCGGGGGGCACGCCCCCCGCCGCACGGCACGGGTGGCAGGCGCCCCGCCGCACCGCATGGGAGGCACACGTCCCTCGCACGGCACGGAGGCACACCTTCCGCCGCACGGCACGGGAGGGCACGCGGCCCCCGCCGCCTGGCACGGGTGTGGGCCATGTCCGGGCATGTCCACCCGTCCTTCCGCGTGTCACTGCCTTTATCGGGTGGTCCTCTTGACTGGTAGTTACTTTCCATATATCCGTACCTTCTTGGAAGTTTCTTTCAGCACCGGAAGGAGCTCACGTGCACCACCGCACCTCCAGACGCACTCTTCTCACCGCCACCGCGGCCACCGTCGCCGCGGCAGCGACCGGCGTCGCCGCCGTTCCCGGGGCCGCCCAGGCATCCACGGGCACCTCCACGGACAGCCGTCTCAAGCGGCTCATCGCCCGGATGAGCCTGGAGGAGAAGGTCGGCCAGCTCTTCGTGATGCGGGTGTACGGGCACTCCGCCACCGCACCCGACCAGGCGGACATCGACGCCAACCTCGCCGAGATCGGCGTGCGCACCGCGGCCGAGCTGATCTCCACGTACCACGTCGGCGGCATCATCTACTTCGCCTGGGCGCACAACACCCGCGACCCGCACCAGATCGCGGACCTGTCCAACGGCATCCAGCGCGCCGGGCTCGCCGGGCCCACTCCCCTGCCGCTCCTCGTCTCCACGGACCAGGAACACGGGATCGTCTGCCGCGTCGGTGAGCCCGCCACCCTGATGCCCGGCGCGATGGCGCTCGGCGCGGGCGGCTCGCGCTCCGACGCGCGCACGGCCGGCCGGATCGCCGGGGCCGAGCTGGCCGCGCTCGGCATCAACCAGAACTACGCGCCGGACGCGGACGTCAACGTCAATCCGGCCAACCCTGTCATCGGCGTACGCTCCTTCGGCTCCGACCCGGAGTCGGTGGCCGGCCTGGTCGCCGCCCAGGTGAAGGGCTACCAGAGCTCCGGAATCGCCTCCACGGCCAAGCACTTCCCCGGCCACGGCGACACCAGCACCGACAGCCACACGGGCCTGCCCTACATCCACCACACCCGCGAGCAGTGGGCGGAGCTGGACGCCCCGCCGTTCCGGGCGGCCGTCGCCGCGGGCATCGACTCGATCATGACGGCCCACATCGTGGTGCCGGCCCTGGACCCCTCGGAGGATCCGGCCACCCTGTCCCGGCCGATCCTCACCGGCATCCTGCGCGAGGAGCTCGGCTACGACGGTGTCGTGGTCACCGACTCGCTCGGCATGGAGGGCGTGCGCACGAAGTACGGCGACGAGCGCGTCCCCGTGCTCGCCCTGCAGGCAGGCGTCGACCAGCTGCTCAACCCGCCGAACCTCTCCGTGGCGTGGAATGCCGTCCTCGACGCCGTGCGGAACGGCGAGATCAGCGAGGCCCGCATCGAGGAATCGATCCTGCGCATCCTGCGGCTGAAGTCGAAGCTGGGCCTGTTCCGGGACCCCTACGTCACCCACCGGGGCGTGGACCGCACCGTGGGCATCCGTACCCATCTCGCCGCCGCCGACCGGATCGCCGAGCGCACGACCACGCTGCTCGCCAACGCCGGTTCGCTGCTGCCGCTCTCCCGCCGCTCCCACCGGAACCTGCTCGTGGTCGGCGCCGATCCCGCCTCCCCGTCGGGCTCGACCGGACCACCGACCACGACGCTCGCCGCGGCGTTCGAGGAGCTGGGGTACACGGCCACCGCCCTGTCCACCGGCACCGCTCCCGCCCCGGCGAAGATCGCCGAAGCCGTGGCCGCCGCGCAGGGCAAGGACGCCGTGATCGTGGGGACGTACAACGTCACCGCGACGAGCTCCCAGCGCACCCTCGTCCAGGCCCTCACGGCGACCGGGGTCCCGGTCATCACCGTCGCGATCCGTAACCCGTACGACATCGCCCAACTGGCCGGCACCGGTTACGCCGCGAGCCTCGCCGCGTACTCCTGGACGGACGTCGAACTCCGGGCCGCCGCCCGGGTGATCGCGGGGCGGGCCGAACCCCGGGGCAAGCTGCCGGTCCCGGTACAGCGTGCGGACATCCCCGCGCAGGCGCTGTACCCGGTCGGCTACGGACTGTCGTACCAGACGTACGCCGCACCATAGGCGTACCGGCACCGAAGAGCGCAAAGCCCCCCGCTCGCCTGGCGTGTGCCCGCTCCGGCGGGTCACGCTGGGTGTACGTCTTCACGGACGTATCGGGGGGTCGACCATGTACGAGCACCGTGTCCCGGGCGTCCTGCGCGCCCTGCTGTCCGCACTCGCGGCGCTGTCCCTGAGCGCCTGCGGGCAGCCCGTGGGCGCCTCGGGGCCCGGGGCGGCCGACGGGCTGCGGGACAGTACCGCGCCGTCGGGCTACGGGGTGGTGTTCCTGGGGCCCGCCGACTGCAGTTCGCGCGGGGACGTGGTCCGTGAGGTGTCGTGCCGCAGCGAGAAGGCGGCGGCGCGGGTACTGACGCGGTACACGGGTGCGCCCTCGGAGGGGCCGGCCTGCCCGCCCTCGACCGATTTCGTCCTGCACGTCTCGGGGCGCGGCTCCTCCCAGGAGCCGGCCGTGCCCGGCGGGTACGCGTGCATGCGCAATCTGGAGTCCCCGCATCCGGGCGATCCGGGGCAGGGTGGAGGCCCGCTGACCGTCGTCGGTGACTGCGTCTACGGCTCGCGCGAGGGCGAGGTCAGGGAGACGGCCTGCGACGGATCGGGTGAGCGGCCACCGGAGTTCGTGGTCGGCTCCGCGGTGGAGCGGCGCGGCCTGTGCCCGGACACGACGGATCTCTTCGTGCAGCTGGGCGGGGAGACGCCGGTGGGCTGCGCGCGCCGGGTGTGAACCCCGGTGCGCACAGCCCACGTCGGCGTAGTCGCCGGCCAGGCCGGACAGGCCCGACTACGGCCGCAGTGTGCCCTCGTCCCGCTCGGACTCGGCGTCCCGCTTGTCCAGACGCGCGTCGAACTTCGCGAGCGGCTTCGCCTTCGCCGGGTCGGCCTCGACGGCCGCGGGGGCCACTCCGGCCCAGCGCAGGATGGCCGCGGTGGCGTTCGCCTTCTCGTCGGCGACGAGACCGGCGACCTTGGAACCGTGGTTGCCGCCCGGCACGGTGTAGACGTAGCTGTCACGCGCGCCCCTGCCGAGGCGGAAGGGCTCGGCACCCCACGGGTCGTTCTCCCCGTAGACGTACAGCATGTGCCGGGCGTTGTTCCTGACCCAGCTGTCGATGTCCCGCATCGCCGACGGCTGGAACTTCATGGAGATGTCGCGCGGTACGAAGTTGCGCGGCGGCTGGTACCCGTAACGGCTGAGGTTGCCGAGCCACGGCTGCCTGATGTCGGGCGATCCGAGCTGCGTACCCGCCTGGTAGTAGTACGGCGTGTACGTCCCCAGGCCCTGGTCGGCGTAGGACGCGAAGCCGGCGATGCCGTCGATCGAGTCCCAGATCTCCTCGTCGGTCGCCTTGGGGGCGTCGGCCGGGATGGCCTCGCAGTCGGCGAGCAGGCTGTACTGCCAGAACGCCCAGACGTAGTCCATGACGACGGCTTCGTACGCCTTGTCGAGCGAGCCCACGGTGTTGAAGGTGTAGCCGCTCTCGGCGGCGTACGCCTCGTACTTCTTCTCCAGCGGCCCGCGGCGGACGAGGGCCTCGCGCTGGACACCGGAGAGCCGGTCGCGGCACTCCTTGGTGCCGACGCCGGCGAGGAAGCGGTCGTACGCCGAGTCCTCGTTGTTGACCACGTCGTTGGGCGCGACGTAGGCGACGACGCCGTCCATGTCCTTCGGGTAGAAGCGCTCGAAGTAGGTGGCGGTCATGCCGCCCTTGGAGCCGCCGGTGGTCAGCCAGTTCTGGGAGTAGATCTTCTTCAGCGCGGTGAAGACACGGTGCTGGTCACTGGCGGCCTGCCAGATGTCGAGCTTCGACCAGTCCGTCGGCGCGGGACGGGACGGGGTGAAGAAGCGGTACTCCAGCGAGACCTGGTTGCCGTCGATGATCTGCGTCGGCTCGCTGCGGCTGGGGTTGGTCGAGACGTTGTAGCCGCTGGTGAAGAAGACCGTCGGGCGGCTCGTGTCCTTGTGCAGCAGGGTGATGCGCTGCTGGAACGTGCCCTTGGACGGCCTCTTGTGGTCGATCGGCTGGGTGTAGTTGAGGACGAAGTAGCGGTAACCGGGGTACGGCTTCTCCTCGATCAGACTCATGCCCGGGATGGCCAGGATGCGGTCCTTGATGTCCTCGCTGCTGCTCTCGCTGCTGCTGGTCGAGCCGCTGCTCTGCTTCGCGGTCGGTTCCGCGGCGGTGGCCGCACCGGCCGAGGCCCCCGTCGCACTCACTGTGCCTATGAGCACCGCGAGCGACAGGACCCCTCTGAGCGCCTTGCGCATGCACCCTCCCCTTGATTCACGACAGTCGCCGCGAACCTAGCCGGGGTAACACCTGCAACGCCAGACCCAGTTGTACGTCAGCACAGGATCCATCCGGTGGATGCCGATTTGCCCGCGATGGAACCGGACGCACGGACGCAGCGGTTGAGGGCGTGGACCGTGACCGGACCGGCCAGCTTGGTGAACGTGCCGCTGTCGACGGCCGCCCGGCCACCGCGCGGCTGCAGGGACACGCGCATGGCGCGGCGCGCACCCGGCTTGGCGGCGACGGTGACGGCGCACGCGTAGGCGCGGCTCTCGTAGACGCGCAGTGAGCCGGTGGAGAACGTCACCGTCTTGACCAGCCGTCCGGAACAGGCCGACGCGGCGTGGGCCGCACCCGAGGGGCCGAGTACCAGCCCGACGGCTCCGAGCAGCGGCAGGACGAACAGGAGGACCGCCACGCGTCTCCCTCCTGCGGGTCCTCCCGACGGTCTCGACGGCCTCAGCGGTCCCACCACCCCGTCCACCCCACCTGTTCCGTCTGTTCCATCGAACATTCCGAGCCGCACCAGACACATGTACGTATGTGCGTACGACGCCGGGACGGGCCGAAAGGTTCCGGGAACCGGTGGAGTGGCCGGACGGTGTCACACACCCGCCGGTGTGTCCTCCCCTATGTCCTCCCCTATGAAGGTGCGCCACAGCCGGGCGTACGTCCCGCCCCTGGCGAGCAGTTCGTCGTGCGTGCCGTCCTCGGCGACCCTGCCGTGGTCCATCACCACGACCCGGTCGGCGCGGGCGGCCGTCGTCAGCCGGTGTGCCACCACGAGCGTGGTACGGCGGCCGGTCAGCCGGTCGGTGGCCTGGTTGACCAGGGCCTCGCTGGCGAGGTCCAGGGAGGCCGTCGCCTCGTCGAGGAGGAGGACGTCGGGGTCGACCAGCTCGGCGCGGGCGAGGGCGATCAGCTGGCGCTGGCCGGCCGAGAGGTTGCGTCCCCGCTCGGCGACCTCGTGCAGGTAGCCGTCCTCCAGGGTGGCGATCATGTCGTGCGCGCCGACCCCCCTGGCCGCCGCCTCCACCTGCGCGTCGGTGGCGTCGGGCAGGCCGTAGGCGATGGCGTCGCGGACCGTACCGGCGAAGAGGTAGGACTCCTGCGGTACGACGCCGAGCCGGTGCCGGTACGCGGTCATGTCGAGTGCGCGCAGATCCGTGCCGTCCGCCGTGACCCGCCCGCTCGTCGGGTCGTAGAAGCGGGCGACGAGCTTGACGAGCGTGGACTTCCCCGCTCCGGTCTCACCGACGAACGCGACCGTCTGACCGGCCGGGATCCGCAGGTCGATGCCTGTGAGGGCCTCCTCCTCACCCTTCTCGCCGTCGAAGGACCCGTAGGCGAAGGAGACGTTCTCGAAGGCGATCTCGCCGCGCAGCGAGGAGACGTCCTGCGGCGCGTCGTGGTGGGCCGTGGAGGTGGGCTCCCGGAGGAGTTCCTGGATCCGGCCGAGGGAGACCGTGGCCTGCTGGTAGCCGTCGAAGACCTGGGACAGCTGCTGCACGGGGGCGAAGAACAGGTCGATGTAGAGGAGGTAGGCGACCAGCGCACCCGTGGTCAGCGTGCCGTTGTCGACGCGGCCCGCGCCGACGATCAGCACGGCGGCCGCCGCGACGGAGGCGAGCAGCTGCACGAACGGGAAGTACACGGAGATCAGCCACTGGCCGCGCACCCGGGCCTGGCGGTAGTGGTCGCTGCGGGCCGCGAACTGCTCGGCGCCGTCCTGCTCGCGCCGGAACGCCTGCACGATCCGCAGGCCGGAGACGGACTCCTGGAGGTCGGCGTTGACGACGCTGATGCGTGTCCGGGCCAGCTCGTACGCCTTGACGCTCTTGCGGCGGAAGAAGAACGTGCCGACGATCAGCAACGGCAGCGTCGCGAAGACGACCAGGGCCAGCTGGACGTCGAGGACGAGCAGGACGACGGTGATGCCGAAGAAGGTGACGACGGAGACGAAGGCCGTGACCAGCCCGGTCTGGAGGAAGGTGGACAGCGCGTCCACGTCCGTCGTCATCCGGGTCATGATCCGGCCGGTCAGCTCGCGCTCGTAGTAGTCGAGGCCGAGCCGCTGGAGCTGCGCGAAGATCTTGAGGCGGAGCGAGTACAGCACGCGTTCGCCCGTACGACCGGTCATCCGGGTCTCGCCGATCTGGGCCGCCCACTGCACGAGGACCGCGAGCAGACCGAGACCCGCCGCCGCCCAGACCGCGCCGAGCGCCATCTTGGTGACGCCGTCGTCGATGCCGTGCCGGATCAGTACGGGCAGGAGCAGGCCCATGCCCGCGTCGACGGCGACCAGTGCCAGACTCACCAGCAGCGGGAGCCCGAAGCCGCGCAGCAGCCTGCGCAGCCCGTACGACTCCTCGGGACGGACCGCGCTCGCCTCGTCGATGCCCGGGGCGTCCGTGGCGGGCGGCAGCGCGTCGACCTGGGCGAGGAGCTCGGGGGTCGCGGGCATTCCGGCCGCGGCCGTGTCGCGCTGCTCCTCCTTGCGGATCCACAGCTCGGGGGTGACGCCGCGCTCGGCGTCGAACTCGGCCTCCAGTTCCTCCTGGAGCGCGCGGTCGTCGTCCTCGGGCGCCCCCGTCACGACCGGCCGGTGGCCCGGGGAGGTGCCGCCCAGTTCGTCGGGGTCGGTGAGGAGCCGGCGGTAGAGCGCCGAGCGCTGCTCCAGCTCCGCGTGCGTGCCGATGTCCGCGAGCCGCCCCTGGTCGAGGACCGCGATGCGGTCGGCGAGGCCGAGGGTGGAGCGGCGGTGCGCTATCAGCAGGGTCGTGCGGCCGGCCATGACCTGTGCCAGGGCCTCGTGGATCTCGTGTTCCACCCGGGCGTCGACGGCGGAGGTGGCGTCGTCGAGGAGCAGCAGTCGGGGGTCGGTGAGGATGGCGCGGGCGAGCGCGACGCGCTGGCGCTGGCCGCCGGAGAGGGTGAGCCCGTGCTCGCCGACCGTGGTGTCGTACCCCTCGGGCAGCTCGGAGATGAAGCCGTGGGCCTGGGCGGCGCGGGCGGCCTGCTCGATCCGCTCCTGGGTGGCCCCCGGAAATCCGTACGCGATGTTGGCGCGGATCGTGTCGGAGAAGAGGAAGCTGTCCTCCGGTACGAGCCCGATGGCGGCCCGGAGCGAGTTCTGGGTCAGCTCGCGGACGTCGTGGCCGCCGACGACGACGGCGCCGTGCGTCACGTCGTAGAAGCGGGGCAGCAGGAGCGCGACGGTGGACTTGCCACTGCCGGAGGCACCGACGACGGCGACCGTCTCGCCGGGCTCGACGGTGAGGGAGAAGCCGTCGAGTACGGGGCGCTCCTCGTCGTAGCCGAAGCGCACGTCGTCGAACTCGACGCGGGCGGGGGCGTCGGCCGGGAGCGCCTTCGTACCGTCCTGCATGGACGGTTCGGTGTCGATCAGCTCCAGGACGCGCTCCACACCGGCCCGTGCCTGCTGGCCGACGGTCAGGACCACGGCGAGCATCCGGACGGGGCCGACAAGCTGGGCGAGGTAGGTGGAGAAGGCGACGAACGTGCCGAGGGTGATCTCGCCGCGGGTGGCGAGCCAGCCGCCGAGCGCCAGCATGGCGACCTGGCCGAACGCGGGGACGGCCTGGAGGGCGGGGGTGTAGCGGGAGTTCAGCCGGATGGTGCGCAGCCGGCCCGCGAAGAGCCGGCGGCTGACCTCGCGGAGCTTGCCCGTCTCCTGTTCCTCCTGCCCGAACCCCTTGACGACCCTGACTCCGGACACGGCCCCGTCGACCACTCCGGCGACGGCGGCGGCCTGGCTCTGCGCGTACCAGGTGGCGGGGAAGAGGCGGGTGCGGGAGCGGCGGGCGATGAACCAGAGGGCGGGGGCGACGGCGAGGGCGATGAGGGTGAGGGGCAGCGAGAGCCACGCCATGATCACCAGGGAGATGATGAAGAGCAGGATGTTCCCGATGGTCATCGGGAGCATGAAGAGGAGCCCCTGGATCAGCTGCAGGTCGCTGGTGGCACGCCCGACGACCTGTCCGGTGGACAGCTCGTCCTGCCGCTTCCCGTCGAGCCGGGTGATCGTCGTGTACATCTCGGTACGCAGGTCGTGCTGTACGTCGAGGGCGAGCCGGCCGCCGTAGTAGCGGCGGACGAAGGTGGCGGCGTAGACGAGGACGGCGGCGCCGATGAGGAGGCCGGTCCAGACGCCGAGGGAACGGGTGTGGTCGCCGACGACATCGTCGATGATCACCTTGGTGATCAGCGGGACGAGGGCCATCACGGCCATACCGGCGAGCGACGACCCGAGTGCCAGCACGACGTTGCGCCGGTAACGCCACGCGTATCCGGTCAGCCGCCGGCCCCACCCCTGCTGGTCGGCGCCCTGTTCCTCCGCGCCCTGCACCTTCGTGCCCGCCACCCCGTGCCTCCAGTCCGCCCCGCTGTCCCGCCTGACCTACCGCACGTCACCAACGCGGTCAGCTGCGGATTTCATCCCGCTGCAACAATTCTCGGCCCATGGTCGGAGACGGTACTCGGGTGGTCCTAGGACCACCCGGGGTGAACGGGGCGCCCTCGGCCGGGCTTCCGCACGCCGGGCGGGCGGGTTCGGCCGGTGGGGGACCCGGGTAGTGATGTCCGCTGACGGACTCGGGAACGACGTCGACGACTGCGACAAGGGGCTCCATGCCGAACAGCCGGCACGCGGAGGCATTCCGCTGCGGACAGCTCTACGCCGCATTGGCAGCGCTGCAGAAGTGCAGCGACGGACCGCATCATTCGCTGGGCCTGCCCTCGACGGTGAAGGACATCGTGAGATCACCGTCGAAGGTGCTCAACGAGCATCTGTGGCGGGTCGGGAAGTACCTGATCACTGCGCACAACAAGGGGCGGGGAGCGGAGGCGGCGGTGCTGTTCCGGTCGATCCCCGATCTCCTGCCGACGCGGAAGGAACCTCCGTTCGCCCTCGACGCCGGGCAGCGGGAGCAGTTCCACCTCGGTGTCGAGGCCCAGAGGGCCGAGATCGCGAAGGCCCTTCAGTCGATGTAGGTGCCCGGAGCACCCGAAGGCATAGCCGTCCGCGCACCCGGGGCACGGCTCACCGGGGTGCGCGGACGGCAGGTGCTCACAGGTGTGTCGGCTCGAACATCCTCAGCAGGGCGGGGAGCACGACCACCGACGGGCCGGGGCTCGCCAGGGCCTTCCCCAGGTCGGCGGCCAGGGACTCCGGCGTCGTGAGGACCGCGGGGACGCCGAAGGACTCGGCCAGGGCGACGAAGTCCGGCCGGGTCAGTTCCGTCGCCGTGGCCTCGCCGAAGGCACCCGTCATGTACTCGCGCAGGATGCCGTAGCCGCCGTCGTCGACGATCAGCCAGGTGACGGGCAGGTCGTACTGCCGCGCGGTGGCGAGCTCGGCGATCGAGTACATCGCGCCGCCGTCGCCGGAGACCGCCAGCACGGGCTTCGAACGGTCGGCCGCCGCTGCGCCGATCGCGGCCGGGAAGCCGTAGCCGAGGCCGCCCGCGCCCTGTGCCGAGTGCATCGTGTTGGGGTGGCGGGCGTCGAACGCGGACCAGGCCCAGTAGGCGAGGATCGTCATGTCCCAGAAGCTGGGCGAGGTGTCGGGCAGTGCCTCGCGGACCGAGGCGAGCACCTGCTGCTCCAGGGTGAGGTCCTGGGCGGCGATCCTGTCGTGGACGGCCCCCAGCACAGCCGCGACGCGCTCGGGCGCGGTCTCGTCCTCGCGGGTCTCCACCGCGTCCAGGAGGTCGTCGAGGGCCTCGCGGGCGTCGGAGTGGATGCCGAGTGCGGGGTGGTTGGACTCCAGCTTCCCGGCGTCGGCCTCGATCTGGATGACCCGGCCGCGGGGAGCGAACGTGTGGTAGTTCGAGGAGAGTTCGCCGAGCCCGGAGCCGACGACCAGCAGCACGTCCGCGGACTCCAGGAAGTCCGTGGTGTGCCGGTCCTCCAGCCAGGACCGGAGCGAGAGCGGGTGCTCCCAGGGGAAGGCGCCCTTGCCGCCGAACGTGGTGACGACCGGGGCGTTGATCTTCTCCGCGAGCGCGCGCAGCTTGCCGGTCGCGTCGGACCGTACGACTCCGCCGCCCGCGATGATCGCGGGCCGCTCGGCGTTCGACAGCAGGTGGGCTGCCGCGACGGTCAGTTCGGGGCGCGGGTACAGCTCGCGCGGGGTCGCGTCGAGTGCGCTGACGACCGGCAGGACCGTCTCGGCGAGCAGCACGTCCTGCGGGATCTCCACCCAGACCGGCCCGTGCGGAGCGGTGAGGGCGGACTCCCAGGCGGCGGCGATCGCGGACGGGATCTGCGAGGCCGTGCGCACGGTGTGCACGGACTTCACGATGTCGCGGAACGACGCCTTCTGGTCGCGGAGCTCGTGCAGGTAGCCGTGGCGTCCGCCGCCGAGCCCGGCGGTCGGGATCTGGCTGGAGATCGCCAGCACGGGTGCGGACGCCGCCGCCGCTTCCTGGAGTGCGGCGAGGGAGGTCAGCGCGCCCGGCCCGGTGGAGAGGAGCAGCGGGGCGACCTCTCCGGTGATCCGGCCGTAGGCGTCGGCGGCGAAGCCCGCGTTGTTCTCGACGCGCAGCCCGATGTAGGCGAGGGAGGAGCGCCGCAGCGCGTCGAACATGCCGAGCGCGTGCTGGCCGGGCAGTCCGAAGACGGTGGTGGCGCCGAGGCCCTGGAGGGTCTCGACCACGAGGTCTCCGCCGTTGCGTCCGGCCGGCGGGTTCAGGGCCGCCTCGGCCTGCGCGGGGGTGAGCCTGGGCCGGTCGTCGTGGTCGTGGCTCACTTGCCCTGTGCTCCCTTGGCCGCCGCGATCTGGCGGGCCATGATCGTCGTGAGTTCGTACGCCGTGTGGGAGGCGGCGACGGAGGTGATCTCCGCGTGGTCGTACGCGGGGGCCACCTCGACCAGGTCGGCGGAGACCAGGTTGCAGGAGGAGAGGCCGCGCAGGATCTCCAGGAGCTCGCGCGAGGTCAGGCCGCCGGCCTCGGGGGTGCCGGTGCCGGGGGCGTGGGCCGGGTCCAGGACGTCGATGTCGATGGAGATGTAGAGCGGCCGGTCGCCGATGCGCTGGCGCAGCTGGTCGGCGATCTCGTCGACGCCGCGCCGCATGACGTCGGCGGAGGTGACGATGCCGAAGCCCATCTTCTCGTCGTCGGTGAGGTCCTGCTTGCCGTACAGCGGGCCGCGCGTGCCGACGTGGGAGAGCGCCTCGGTGTCGAGGATGCCCTCCTCGACGGCCCGGCGGAACGGGGTGCCGTGGGTGTATTCGGCGCCGAAGTAGGTGTCCCAGGTGTCCAGGTGGGCGTCGAAGTGGAGCAGGGCGACGGGGCCGTGCTTCTTGGCGACGGAACGCAGCAGGGGCAGCGCGATGGTGTGGTCGCCGCCGAGCGTCATCAGGCGCGCGCCGGTGGAGAGCAGGTCGTCCGCGGCGGCCTCGACCGTGTCGACCGCCTCGTTGATGTTGAACGGGTTCGCGGCGATGTCACCGGCGTCGGCGACCTGGGCGAGGGCGAACGGGGAGGCGTCCTGCGCCGGGTTGTAGGGGCGCAGGAGGCGGGAGGCCTCGCGGATGGCGTTGCCGCCGAAGCGCGCGCCAGGACGGTAGGAGACGCCGCTGTCGAAGGGCACGCCGACCACGGCGATGTCGGTGGTGCCGACCTCGTCGAGCCGCGGCAGCCGGGCGAACGTCGCGGGACCGGCGTACCGCGGGACGCGGGAGGAGTCGACGGGGCCGCGCGGCGTTTCGTTGCTGCTCATGGGGCGGAGTGCCTTTCCTTCGGTTTTCGTACGGTATCCAGTGTGCGGGGTGCGGCGGTGTGCCGGCCCCCACGGCAACGGGTTCCGTCCTCGAACGCCGGACGGGCCCGGATTGCGCGATCAGGCCCGGCCGGCGATCGAGGACGACGAGGGGGTCAGGTGGTGGCCGGCTCCGGGGCAGGCGCCGGTTCGGCCTCCGCACCCCGGCCCGCCAGCCGTTCGCGCCAGGCGACGAGCACGGCGGCGTCCGTCGGCCTGGTCGCCAGCGAGACGATCACGTACACGGCGAGCGAGGCGAGCAGTCCGTAGTAGACGGGCTCGTTGGCGAGGATCCCGTACGTCGCCATCAGTCCGATCACCGCGACGCCGCCCACGGAGACAGCAGCCAGGGCGCCTGCCGCGGTGCCCCTGCGCCACAGGAGGCCGCCCAGGATCGGCACCAGCAGCCCGCCGACGAGCAGGTTGTAGGCGACGGTCAGGGCTTCGACGACGTTGTTGAGCGCGATGGCGATGGCGATGACCGCGATGCCCATGATCAGGATGAAGACCCGGTTGCCCTTCACCTCGTCGTGCTCCTCGCCGTCCCCCCTGCCGACGGCGCCCCGCAGCCGCGACCAGATGTCGTTGTTGGCCACGGTCGCGCAGGCGATCAGTGCCCCGGAGGACGTCGACATCACCGCGGCGAGCGCGGCTGCCAGCACCAGGCCGCGCACACCGACCGGCAGTTCGTCCTTGACGATGGTCGCGAAGGCGGCGTCCGCGCTGGGCAGCTTCGGGTACATGACCTTGGCGGCCGTGCCGATGACGGCCCCGGCGACCGCGTACACCAGGCAGTAGGTACCGGCGACGGTTCCGCCCCAGCGTGCCGTGCGGTCGCTGCGGGCCGTGAACACGCGCTGCCAGATGTCCTGGCCGATCAGCATGCCGAAGGTGTAGATCAGGACGTACGTGAAGATCGTCTCGCCGCCGATGCCCAGCGGGTCGAAGTACTCGGTGGGCAGCTGGGCCTTCATCTCGCTGAAGCCGCCCGCCTTGACGACCGCGATCGGCAGGAGCAGCAGCAGGACGCCGATCGTCTTGACGACGAACTGCACCATGTCGGTGAGCGTGATCGACCACATGCCGCCGAGCGTGGAGTACGCGACGACGATGGCGCCGCCGAGGATGATCGAGACGGTCCGGTTCATGTCGAAGAGGACGTCGAAGATGGTGGCGTACGCGATGGTCGAGGTGACCGCGAGCATCAGTGTGTAGGCCCACATGACGACGCCGGATATGAGCCCGGCCCTGCCGCCGTAGCGCAGGTCGAGCATCTCGGAGACGGTGTAGACCTTCAGCCGGGCGATGCGGGCCGAGAAGAAGACCGACAGGGCGAGCAGCCCGAGGCCGATGGTGAAGACCATCCAGGCGCCGGAGAGCCCGTACTGGTAGCCGAGGCCGACCCCGCCGATCGTCGAGGCGCCACCGAGGACGATCGCGGCCATGGTGCCGGAGTACATCCAGGGGCCGAGCCGCCGGCCGGCGACCAGGAACTCGCTCTTGGACTTGGCGCGGCGCATGCCCCACCAGCCCATGGCGAGCATGCCGGCCAGATAGACGACGATCACTGCGTAGTCGACAGCCATGGGCTTCCTCCGTCTCGTCTCGATACACGGGTCGTGTGTCGTGAAGACGGTAGGTGGCCGGAAGCCGACGCTGAAGTGTACGTTTCATCCACTCCCAGCCCTTCGAATGGATGGACCGTCCATGTCGGACTCCCCCGCCGGGCCGCCGACCCCGCCCATCCCCCTGGCCGAGCTGCTGGCCAGGGAGGAACTCGGGCTGCGCCGGATCGCCGGTCCGGACCGCGCGGATCTGCTGTGGGTGCACACCTCGGAGATGGCCGACCCGTACCCGTACCTGCTCGGCGGCGAGCTGCTGCTGAGCGCCGGGGTACTGCTCACCGATCCGGACACGTACGTGGCCCGGCTGGTGGAGGCGGGCGCGGCGGCGCTCGGTTTCGGGGTGGCGCCCGTGCACGACACGGTGCCGGCGGCGCTGGTGGAGGCCTGCGACCGGCATGGTCTGCCGCTGCTCGAGGTACCCCCCGAGACCCCGTTCACGGCGATCGCGCGGGCGGTGTGGCGGCTGATGGCGGAGGCCCGCCACCGCGAGCTGCGCCGGGTGACCCGCGCCCAGCAGGCCCTGGCGACGGCTGCCGCCCGGCCCGACCCGGTGCCCGCGGTGCTCCACCAGCTCGCCGTACAGCTGGAGGGCCGGGTGGTGCTGCTCACCGGGGAGGGCGAGGAGCTGCACACGGCGGGCGGCCATCCGCCGCCGGACGAGCGGGCCGCCCTGGCCCAGCTGTGCCGGGTGGTCTCCTCCGGCCGGCGGGCCTCCCCGGCTTCCGCGACCGACACCCTGGACGGCACGCAGCTCGCCGCCTACGCGCTGAGCGGCGGGCAGGGGCTGGCCCTGGCTCTGGCGACCCGTCGGCGCCATCCCGGCGACCACACCGTCGCCGGGATCGCCGTCGTCCTGCTCGCCCTGCTGACCGCTCCGCACCAGGGCGCGGGCGCGGCGGGCCGTGCGGCGGCGCTCGTACGGATGCTGCTGGGGGCGCCCCCGGAGCAGGTGGCCCCTCTCCTCTCGGACGACGGCGCACCCTGGACGGTGGTCCATGCCCGCCGCACGGACGGCACGGTCCCCGACCCGCTCACCGCGGGAGCCCTCGGTGCGTCGCTGGGCTCCGCCCTGGTCGACACGAACGGCGAAACGGTACGGGTCCTGCTCACCGGCCACCGCGGGGCGACGGCGCAGCCGGGCTGGATCCTCGGCGCGTCCGCCCCCTCCCCCGCCGAGGCCCTGCCCGCCGCCGACACCGAGGCCGCCCGCGCCCTGGGC
The DNA here is from genome assembly GCF_040605575.1 of Streptomyces sp. NPDC005566. Lineage (NCBI taxonomy): Bacteria > Bacillati > Actinomycetota > Actinomycetes > Kitasatosporales > Streptomycetaceae > Streptomyces > Streptomyces sp. NPDC005566. Next base: position 71,174 of record NZ_JBEXDB010000011.1, read on the forward strand.
CGCGCGGAGGCCACCCGCTCCCCGCTGGCCGCACACCGTGCCGGTCCCGGAGGCCTCGCGGCCCTGGTCCCGGCCGACCGGGCCGAGGCCCACGCCCGTACCCTCCTGGCCCCCCTCACCGCACCCCTGGCCGAGACGCTGCGGTGCTGGCTGAGCCTGCACGGCAGCTGGGACCGGACGGCCGTGGCCCTGCGGGTCCACCGCAACACGGTCCGCCAGCGCATCGCACGCTGCGCGGAGCTGCTGGACGCGGACCTGGACGACATGGACGTGCGCGCGGAGCTGTGGCTGGTGCTGCGCTGACGTACGGGTCCTAACCGCCGTACACCGCTTGCGACTCCGCGAGGGTGTCCGCGAAGTCACGTGCGAGGAGCTGGGATTCGGTGGGGGTGAGGGTCGCGGTGGTGACGCGTACGCCGGGTGGGGTCGCGATACGGAAGCGGGTGCCCGCCGCGGTCCACCAGCCGCGCGTGCGCAGCCCGTTGACGACGGCGGACTCGTCCCGGACGGGCACCCACACGTTGAGGCCGCTCACGCCGTGGGAGTTGATGCCGTGCTGCCCCAGCGCGGTGCGCAGGGCCTCGCGCCGGGTGGTGTACGTGCGGGCGGCCCTGCCCACCAGCCGGGTCACCGCCGGGTCGGTCAGGAGCTCCGCGACGGTGGTTTGCAGGATGTGGCTGACCCATCCGGAGGTCAGCAGCATCCGGCCGTCGTGGCGCGCGAGGGTGGCGGGGTCGCAGGCGAGGGCGGCCCAGCGCAGATCGATGCCCAGGTGTTTGGACACGGTGCGCACCTGCGCCCAGCGGGGCAGCGCGCCGGAGGTCAGGCTCACCGCGGGCGCGCCGGCGATGTCCGCGTTGTGATCGTCCTCCACGACGAGTACGTCGGGGAAGTCGCTAAGCACGGACAGGAGTTCGTCCCTGCGCCCGACGGTGAAGCGCGCGCCGGACGGGCTCTGGGCGCGGGGGCTGCACACCAGCGCGCGTGCGCCCGCGCGCAGGGCCGCCCGCAGCGCCTCGGGGCGGATGCCCTCGTCGTCGACCGTCACCGGCAGCATGCGCAGCGCGAGTGCCGGGACGAGGTCGAGGAGGTGGTGGAAGCCGGGATCCTCCACGGCCACGGCATCGCCGGGTCTGAGTTCGGTGGACAGCAGCCGGGCGATGCAGTCGAGCGCTCCGTGGGCGAACGTCACGGAACCGGTGGGCACGCCGTCGCGGGCGAACCAGTCGCGGGCCGCCTCCTCGAGTGCGGCGAGCCTCGGCGCGGCCCGGTGCGATCCGGGCACGGGCTCCACCCGCGCGGGCGGGGTCAGCGCCGGAAGGCAGGCGGGATCGGGGTGCCCGCCCGCCAGGTCACGGAGTCCGGACGGCACCTGTGGAGGGCGTCGGGAAGTGACGACGGGAGCGGATGCCACCACTGTGCCGCCGCGCCCCAGGGTCACCACGACCCCGCGCCCGCGCAGCTCCTTGTAGGCGGCCGCCGCCGTGCCCGCGCTCACGCCCAGCTCCTGGGCGAGCCGGCGCACCGGGGGCAGCGAGGTGCCCGGCCGGAGCGTGCCGTCGGCCACGCGGCTTTCGACCGAGGCGGAAATCTCTCTGGCCGTGCCACCCGTGATCCCATATTGTTCTGCCACAGATACAAGTTTGTACCGATACAAAATATGTGTCAAGGGGGATCTGATGCAGCCGACACCGAGCCGCGTCCCGCTCGTCCGGCGCCTTGCCGTCCCGGGCGGCCGGGACGGACGGCTGATGCTGGTGGTCGCGGTCGTCGACAAGGTCGGCACCGGACTGTGGATGGGCGTGGCGACGCTCTACTTCGTCTACGTGACGCATCTGTCGGTCTCTCAGATCGGCCTGCTGCTGGGGGTGTCCGGCATCCTCGGCATCGCCGGGCCCCCGCTCGCCGGGCGGCTGGCCGACCGCTTCCCCGTCACCCGCCTCCTGGTCGCCGCCCAACTGGCCAGGGGAGCTGCCCTGGTGGCGTTGCTGACCACGCACGACTTCGCACTGCTGGTCCTGTACTCGGCACTGGGCGCGCTGCCCGACCGCGCATCGAGCGTGCTGACCAAGCTGTTCGCCGCACGCGTGGCCGGCCCGCAGCGCGTCCGCTACCAGGCGATCCAGCGCACCGCGGTGAACATCGGCTGGGCCGTGGGCGGAACGGGAGCCGCTGCCGTACTCACGGTCGGAACCGTCCTCGCCTACCAGGTACTGCTGCTCGCCAACGCCGCGTCCTACCTGGCCATGGCGGTCCTCACACTCCGGTGCACGGAGCCGCCCACCCCCGGCCGTGTCGTCGCCGGGTCCGGTGGCGCCGTCGGCGGGGAGGCCCGCCCGGTCGCGCGCACCGACGGGGCGACGCCCTGGCGTGACCGCCGCTATCTCGCCTTCACCGGTACGGAGATCTGGCTGTTCCTGGACGACAGCGTGCTCCAGGTCGGATTCCCGCTGTGGATCGTCCACGCCACCAGCGCCCCGGTCGGGCTGGCGCCCCTCGTGCTCGTCCTCAACAGCGTTCTGGTGATAGCGCTCCAGGTCCCCCTGTCCCGCTTCGGGGAGACCCGGGCCGCGGCCCGCCGCCTGCTCGTCCCGATCGGTGCCGCGTTCCTCACGGGAGGAGTGGCGCTCGCGGCCTCCGCCGGAGGCGGCCCCTGGTTCGCCACCGGCGCTGTCGTCGTCGCGGCCGTCGCCTTCACCCTGGCGGAGATCCTGCACTCCCTCTCCTCCTGGGAACTCTCCGTCGCCCTCGCACCCCCTGAGGCGCAGGGCGCCTACCTCGGGGTGCACGGCCTGGCCCAGTCGGCGCAGCGCAGTCTGGGGCCTGTCGTCGTCGGGGCCGCCGTGGGCGCCGGCCCGTTGGCCTGGCCTGTGCTGGGCGCCACCCTGGCCCTGGCCTGCCTGGCCCAGCACCGGCTGGTCCGGCCGAAGGCCGCCCCACCGTCCCGGACCGCGGCGCCGGTGGCCGGGAGTTGCGGGTCCTCCGACGCCGCTCCGGACGCCGCTCCGGACACCGCCGAAGTATCGCCCCGGCCGAGTGCCGCCAAGCCGACGGGAGCGGGGCAGCCCGACGGCTCCTGACGCCCCAGGGGCCCCGGACCTGTTGTCAGTACCGCCTGGGACGGGCCGTCACCCGTGGGGACGGGCCGGGGTGTCACCGTTCGTCGCGGGCATCAGTGCCATCCTGACGAGCGTGCCCGAGTCGTTGATCAGCAGTTCCGGCACGTGGTTCTCGTAGAACCGGATCTGCCCGATGACGCCCTGGGTCCCGCAGTGGTGAGCCAGCCGCTCCAGGAGCGCGTCCAGGTCGGGCAGGAGCTCGGCATGCACCTCCTGCCGCGCGGTCAGTGACCAGCCGTCGCCGGTTCGGGCGACCTCTCCCACCAGGAGCCCGCCGATGCGCATCGCCGGACCGCGTTCGGCGAGCAGCGGCACCAGGTCGTCCGGCTCGTCGCCCGGTTCGCAGTCCTGACCGTCCGGATGCGTTCCGAGGTGCCGGCGAAGATCGTCCATGACGGTGCCCGGCACGGAGGCACGGAGGTCCAGTGCGAGATCCACTGCGTACATGTCACCCATTCACGCAGCCTAGGGGCCCTCGGCACGCGGGCCGGCCGAAAAGACGATGCTGAGGCGGAGAACTCTTGTGAGGATGAGGACTCTTCGACCCAGGAGGCCTGGACAGCATGCCCGGTACCGTCACGTTGATCCGTTCCGCCCAGTTGTCCGACGTCGCCGAGTACGCCTACGCGGCCACGGCACCCGCCGGCGCACGGCCGGTCTTCCTCGCCGGGGCGTGCCCGCTGAACGAGGACGGCTCCACGGCGGCTGTCGGTGACTACGCGGGCCAGGCGGCGAAGGCGTTCGAGAACATGCGGACCGCTCTCGCGGCCGCGAACGCCTCCCTGGAGGACGTCATCAGTACGCGGGTGCTCGTCGCGTCCACGCGGCGGGAGGACCTGGTGGCCGCCTGGGATGTGGTCCGGGCGGCGTTCGGTGAGCATGACGCCCCGAGTACGTTGCTGGGAGTCACCGTGCTCGGCTACACCGACCAGCTCGTGGAGATCGAAGCCGTCGCCGCGGTGCTCGACTCCTGACACGGATCCCGACGCCGCCCCCGTCTTCCGTCACCACTCCCGGGTGGCGATCAGCTCCTCCACGTCCGCGTCCGCGAACCCGTACGCCGTCGCGATGGACCAGAAGTTCTCGGCGATCTCCTCGCGGGCGACCGTCTCGATCTCACTCCCGGCCTCCTCGAACTCGGCTTCCAGAGCGTTGAACTCATCGGTCGCCGCTGTCGTCAGCGCGTACAGGGCGGTCAGGTCGGCGGGCCGCTCCGCCTCGATCCGTTCGCAGAGCCGGATGAGGACGGCCTTGCCCTTGTCCACGACGTGGTCGGGGAAGTACCCGTCCTCGTACAGCCCCCGCAGGAACGCGTACTCCGTCATGCGCTGGTTCGTGATCGCCACGGCGATCCCCCCGTCCACTCGGTGATCCGTCGTCCCGATGCTGCACCACGCCACTGACAACACGGGGCGGAATGTATCCGCCGTGTATGCCCGCCTCCTTGAATCGCCGTGTCACCCGACGACAAGGGGAGAACCATGCACAGGAATTTTCGCCGGTCGCTGATCACCATGAGCGCGGTCGCGGCCACCGTGCTCACCGTTCCGGCCGCTGTCGCGGCGCCGGTCGTGGACTCGTCGGAGGCCGCCGTGGCCGCGCGGCCCGCCTTCAAGATGCCCTTCGAGTGCAACCAGACGTGGCTCGGCAGCAATTGGTCGGGGCACAGTCCCGCGCACGCGATCGACTGGAACCACTACGACGCGAACGGCACCCCTGACGACGAGGGCCGCCGGGTGTTCGCCAGTGCCGGTGGCACGGTGCTCGAGTCGTATTACTCGACGGGCGCCGGATACGGGAACACGATAGTCATCGGCCACGGCGGCGGCTGGCAGACGCGGTACGCCCACCTGAAGACGCGTTCGGTGGCCGCGGGCGCAACGGTGAACGTGGGCCAGCTGATCGGCGAGGTCGGCAACACGTCCGCCCTCTACGACATCACCCCGCACCTGCACTACGAGCAGAAGCTCAACGGATCGGTCGTCGTCGCGGTCGTCCAGGGCGTCACGTGGAGCGACTACCTCAAGCGCAACCAGGTCAGCAAGAACAGATGCTGACGCACCGCCGGGTGCCGGCGGGAGGACGGGCCGGCACCCGGTGACCCCCTGTGCCAGGTGCGGGTGCGACGGCGGTCGCACCCGCACCTGTTCCGCGTCGGCGCCGCTCAGCGCATCGAGCGGAGCTTCGCGTCCACCAGTCCGGCCTCGTCGGACAGGCCCAGGCGGCGCCAGGTCGCGAGGGAGCGGTGGAAGTACTGCCGCGCGGTCTGCTTGCGGCCGGTCGCGTCGTGCAACTCGCCCAGCAGGCCGGCCACCCGGGCCTCGGCGCGGCGGTCCCCGAGCTGCTGCTGCACAGCGAGTGCCCCGATCAACAGCGCCGATGCCTCACCGGAGTCGCCCTGGCGCAAGCACAGTTCCGCGATGCTCTGCTGCACGTACGCGGCGCAGTGCAGGTCGGCCAGCTCGTCGAAGATGCCGAGGGCGCGTTCCAGCTCGCCACGCGCCGCCTGCGGTTCGCCACGCAGTTCGTGCAGCACGGCGACCCTGCGGCGCACCTGTGCCTCGCGGTGCCGGTCCCCGTCGGCACGGGACAGCTCCAGGGCCCCGCGCAGCCAGCCGGCCGCGGTCCCGGGGTCCTTGCGCTCCAGCCAGACGGAGGCGATCGCGTTGCGTGCCACTGCCTCGCCGTGCCGGTCGCCGGCCGCGGCGAATTCCTGGAGCGCGGCGGTGAACGTCCCGAGCGCGGTGCCGAGATCGCCCACGACCCGGTGGACCGAGCCGGACCCCACCGCGGCGATCGCCTCCCCCGTCGGGTGACCGAGCTCGGCGAAGAGCGCCCTGGCCCGGTCGAAGGAGGCGAGCGCGTCGGGGTACCGGTCCTGGTAGAGGTGCAGCTGGCCGAGGTTGCGCAGCAGGGCCGCCGCCCTGAGGTCGTCGTGGTGCGGCATGGCGTCGAGCACGAGCCGGTGGGTCCGCAGCCAGTCCCCGTAGTAGCCCCGCATGTCGAAGAAGCCCGCCAGTTCGATCGCGAGGTCGGCGGCCCGGTCGGTCCGCCCGAGCCGGACGGCTGCGTCGACGGCGGCGACGAGGTTGCGGTGCTCGCTCTCGAACCAGTCCACGGGCCGGGCGCGCACGGTGGAGGCGAGAGCGTGCGCCGGTCCGTCCGGTAGGTCCCGCTCGTCGGGGTCGCCCAGCACACCGAGGAAGCGGGTGGGCATGGCGGCGTTGGCGGAGCGGGAGAGGGCGATGAGCGCGTCGATGACCCTCAGGCGCCGCCGGAGCCGTATCTGCTGGTTGTCCGTCAGGGCGATCTCGCGGGCGTAGGACCGCAGCAGGTCGTGCATCCGGTAGCGGTTCAGACCGAGTTGATCCTTGCCCACGACTTCGACGAGGTGTTCGTCGAGCAGGGTCTCCAGGCCCCCCTCGGTCTCGCCGTCGCACCCCGTCGCAACGGCGACGAGCCAGCCCGGGACGGCGTCGTCGGGCAGGTCACCGAACGTGCGGAAGGCATGGGCGGCGGGCTCGGGCAGATGGCGGTAGCTGAGTTCGGCGCCGGCGCGCACCTCCAGCTCACCCCCGGAGCCGACCGCCCCGAGGCGGCCGCGCTCGTCGCGCAGCGAGTCGGCCAGCGTGCCGACGCTCCAGCCGGGCCGGTTCACGAGCCGGGCGGCCGCGATCCGTACCGCAAGCGGCAGTGATCCGCACTCGGCGAGGACACGGTCGGCGTCGGCCCCCTCCCTGCGCAGCCGGTCCGCGCCGACGATGGCCCCGAACAGGGCGCGGGCGTCGTCGTGCCGCATGAGCCCGAGCGGGCAGGCGTGCGCCGGCAGACCGGGCATCCGGCGCCGCGAGCTGACCAGTACCGCCGAGCCGCCGGTGCCCGGGAGCAGCGGGCTCACCTGTGCGCTGTCCAGGGCGTCGTCGAGCACGATGAGGAAGCGCCGCTGGGCCAGTCGGGATCGGAACATCGCTGCGCGTTCGCCCGGTTCACCGGGTATCGCGCTGTCGATGACGCCCAGGCCACGCAGCATCTCGGCCAGGACGTCCGTCGCCTCGCGGGGGCACTCGCTCGTTCCGGCCAGGTCGGCGAAGAGCTGCCCGTCGGGGAACGCGTCACGCACCCGGTGGGCCACATGCACGGCCAGCGTGGACTTCCCCGCGCCCGGCGGCCCGGACACCGCCGCGACCACGGGCTGCCGGCCGGCGGTGGACAGTAACGCCTCCAGGTCCGCGACTTCGACGGCGCGGCCGGTGAAGTCGGGTATGTCCATCGGGAGTTGGCAGACGGGAACGGGTGTTGCCGCGCGGCGGCGGCCGGCGTAGCCGTTGACCTCGGCGCCGATGGCCCGCAGCGGTTCGCTCGGCCCGATCCCGAGCTCGGCGGCGATCACGTGCTCCGCCTCGGCGTACGCGGCCCGCGCCTCGGCGCTGCGGCCCGCGTCGTTCAGCGCGTGCACGAGCATCCGCCACAGGTCCTCCCGCAGGGGGCTCTCGGTCAGTCGGGACCGCAGGCCGGAGACCAGGTGGGCGTAGTCCCCGAGCCGGAGCCGCAACTCCAGGCACTCGTCGGCCGCGACCGACCTCAGCCCTTCCAGGCGCGTGATGGCCGGGTCCCACACCACGCTGGAGGCCACGTCCTGGAGCACCCCGCCCCGCCACAGCCCCAGGGCCGTTTCGTAGGCGCGCAGGGCGGCGGCGTCGTCACCGCGGTCGCGGGCGGTACGGGCCGCCGCGAGCTGCTGCTCGAAGAGCAGCATGTCCACCTGCCCGGGTGCGACGTCGAGCGAGTAGCCGGAGGTCTCGGTGCGCAGTCCGTCGACCGCCGCGGGGGGCAGCCGCAACCGTAGCGTCCGTACATACGTGCGCACGTTGGCGACCGCGGACCGAGGTGCGCCCCCGGGCCACAGGACCTCCGTCAGCAGGTCCAGTGAGACGAAGCCGTTCGGCTGGAGCAGCAGAGTCGCCAGTACGGCCCGGGGTTTGGCTCCCCCGAACCGTACCGGGACTCCGTGCGCCCTCACCTGGAGCGGCCCCAGGACTCCGAATACCGGCTCCCCCACCGCAGGCCTCCGCACTTTCGGCAACTGCGGTGCAGCGTAACGATGTTCGAAGACTCTCCAGAGGAAATCCGGGTGACGGCCCCCACCCGATCCGTTCGGCGCCCGCCGCCGGTCCCGGCGCCTCGGCGGGCGGGACCCGGCGGGCGGGCGCGCGGCTCACTGCACGCGGGCGGACGTCCGGCGGCGGCTCTCCTCCTCCTCGCCGTCCTCGTCCTCGTCCTCACCCGGGACGTGGACGTCGAAGACGTTGATGTTGATCTCGACGACCTCCAGACCGGTCATCGTCTCCACCGCGTCCGTCACGTGAGTCCTGACCTGCTCGGCGAGCTCATGGATCGGGACGCCGTACTCCACCTCGATGTCGACATCGATCGCCGTCTGCTTCTCCCCCACTTCCACCTTGACGGCGCGTCCGTGCCCGGACGACCCGGACATCCGGCCGGTGACGGCACCCAGGGCCTTCGCTGCTCCTCGGCCGACGGAATGCACGCCGTCGGTCTCGCGGATGGCGATTCCGGCGATGGTGGCCACCACGTTGTCGGCGATGGTGGTCCTGCCCCGCCCGGCCCGGCCCCCGTTCCTGTCTGTCGTTGCACTCCCGCCCAGGGACTCGACATCAGCCATGACTGCCTCACAGAGGGTTGTGGCGACGAGGCTGCCCTCGTCCTCGTCGGCTCCTCATTCACTGTGCGCCCGACGGTCGCCCACCGCCATTTGGGTGTACGCAGCGCTCGGAGTCAGCACTCTCCGCTACGGGTGCCTCAGGAGGTGCGGGCGTGCTGAGCATCACCCTGGACAGCCGCTGTGACCGCCGGGTAACTTTGACCAGAACTGAGCAAGCGCTTAGCCACCCCGCATCGAAGCTGCAGCTGACACCAGGAGGCATCCCGTGCGCCGTACGGTTTACAACGAGGACCACGAGGCGTTCCGGGAGACCATCCGCGCCTTCATCGCAGCCGAGGTCGTCCCCGTCTACGACGAGTGGTTCGCCGCGGGTCAGGCGCCGCGCGAGTTCTACCTCAAGCTCGGCGAGCTGGGTGTCTTCGGCATCGAGGTGGACGAGGAGTACGGCGGCGCCGGCATCGACTCGCACAAGTACGAGGCCGTGATCTACGAGGAGACCGCCCGCGCCGGTGTCTCCTTCGGCGGCTCAGGTGTGCACACCCTGCTCGGCCTGCCGTACATCAAGATGCTCGCCAGCGACGAGCAGAAGAAGCGCTGGCTGCCGAAGTTCGCCACCGGCGAGGAGATGTGGGCCCTCGCGATGACCGAGCCGGGCACCGGTTCCGACGTCGCGGGCATGAAGACCACTGCCAAGCTCTCCGAGGACGGCACGCACTACGTCCTCAACGGCTCCAAGACCTTCATCACCGGTGGCGTGCATGCCGACCGCGTGATCGTGTGCGCACGCACGTCCGCGCCCCGCGAGGACGACCGCCGCTTCGGCATCTCCCTGTTCGCCGTGGACACCAAGTCGGCGGGCTACTCCGTCGGCCGCAAGCTGGACAAGCTCGGCCTGAAGGTCTCCGACACCGCCGAGCTCGCCTTCGTCGACGTCAAGGTGCCCGTCGAGGACCTGCTCGGCGAGGAGAACAAGGGCTTCGGCTACCTCGGCACCAACCTGGCGTCCGAGCGCTGGGGCATTGCCTTCGGCGCCTACGCGCAGGCCGCTGCCGCTGTCCGGTTCGCCACGGAGTACGTGCAGGACCGCACGGTCTTCGGCAAGACCGTCGCCTCGTTCCAGAACACCAAGTTCGAGCTGGCCGCCTGCCAGGCCGAGGTGGACGCCGCCCAGGCCGTCGCCGACCGCGCACTGGAGGCCCTCGACGCCGGCGAGCTGTCCGCCGCCGAGGCCGCCTCCGCGAAGCTGTTCTGCACCGAGGTCGCACACCGCGTGATCGACCGCTGCCTCCAGCTGCACGGCGGCTACGGCTTCATGAACGAGTACCCGATCGCCCGCCTGTACGCGGACAACCGGGTCAACCGCATCTACGGCGGCACCAGCGAGGTCATGAAGTCGATCATCGCCAAGTCCATGGGCCTGTAAGAGCGGCTACGTTCTTCTCCATGAGCGCAGCACTTGAATCCCTGCTCGATCTGCTCGACCTGGAGCAGATCGAGCAGGACATCTTCCGGGGCACGAGCCGCAGCGCGGTCGTGCCCCGGGTCTTCGGCGGCCAGGTCGCGGCGCAGGCGCTGGTCGCCGCGGGCCGTACGGTCCCGGCGGACAGGTCGGCCCACTCCCTGCACGCGTACTTCCTGCGCCCCGGGGATCCGGGCGCACCGATCGTCTACACCGTGGACCGCATCCGTGACGGGCGGTCCTTCGCGACCCGCCGGGTCGTCGCGGTGCAGCACGGCAAGCCGATCTTCCACCTCTCGGCCTCCTTCCAGGCGCACGAGGAGGGCATGGACCACCAAGCGCCCATGCCGCCCGCCCCGGACCCGGAGACCCTGCCCACCGCCGCGCAGATGCTGCCCCGGTACGCGGACCGCTTCGCCGATCCGCTGATGGTGGACCGGCTGCTCGAGGCGCGGGCGGCGGTCGACCTGCGGTACGTGGACGCCCCTCCGTTCGCCACGGCGGGCGAGCCGCGCGAACCGCGGTCCCAGGTGTGGTTCCGGACGCACGGCAAGCTGGCGGACGACCCGCTGCTGCACGTCTGCATGGCCACGTACGTCTCCGACATGACGCTGCTCGACTCGGTGCTGCTCGCCCACGGGCGCGGCGGCTGGGCGGTCGGTGACGTGGTGGGGGCCAGCCTGGACCACGCGATGTGGTTCCACCGGCCCTTCCGCGCCGACGAATGGCTGCTGTACGACCAGGAGTCGCCGTCCGCCTCCGGCGGGCGCGGTCTCGGCCAGGCCCGGATCTACACGGCGGACGGACAGCTCGCCATCACGGTCATCCAGGAGGGCGTGGTCCGCGTCCCGCGGGACTGAAGACCCGTAAACGGACATACTCCCCACCATGAGTGACGAGAAGAACCATGGTGGGGAGTCCACGTCCACCGTCGTCGTCGCGGCTGCGGCCAATCTCGGTATCGCCGCGGCGAAGCTGGTGGCGGGCCTGATCAGCGGTTCGAGCGCGATGCTCTCGGAGGCCGCGCACTCGGTCGCCGACACCGTCACCGAGGTCATGCTCCTCACCGCGCTGAAGCGCAGCCGGAAGCCCGCCGACGAGGAACACCCGCTGGGCTACGGCCCCGAGCGGTACATCTGGGCGATGCTCGCCTCCGTCGCCACGTTCGTCGGCGGCGCGGTCTTCTCCCTCTACGACGGCATCCACACCCTGGTCCAGGGTGAGGACCTCGGCGACCCGCTCGTGTCCTACCTCGTGCTCGGCGTCGCCTTCCTGCTGGAGGGCTACTCGCTGCGTACGGGAGTCCGGCAGGTACGGAGCGAGGCGGCCGGCCTCGATGTCCCCGCGCCCCGCTATCTGCGCCGCACCCCCGACACCGCGGTCAAGGCCGTCGTGATGGAGGACTCCGCCGCACTGATCGGTCTTCTGCTGGCCGCCGGTGGTCTGCTCGGCGGCCAGCTCTCCGGATCGGGGATGTGGGACGGCATCGCGTCCGTGCTGATCGGCGTCCTCCTCGTGTACGTGGCCTGGGTGCTCTGCCGGTCCAACGCCCAGCTGCTGATCGGCCGTCCGGTGTCCGCGGCGATGCGGGCGGGGGTGCGGGAGGAACTGCTCTCCGTCCCGCACATCATCGACGTGCTGGAGCTGACCACGCTCATCCAGGGCCCGGACGAGGTGCTGATCGCGGCGAAGGTCGACTTCCGGGACGTGGCCAGTGCCGAGCAGGTCGAATGGGCCTGCGAGGAGGCGGAAGAGCAGCTGCGGGAGCGGTATCCGTCGGTCCGCCGGGTCTATCTGGATCCGACCCCGGGCCTCGGTCAGCGGCGCCGGGCCCGGCGCGATCCGGAGGTTGGCCCCTAGAGGTCCTCGAGGCCCGCGAAGAACTCCCGCACGTCCTCGACCAGCAGCTCGGGCTGTTCCAGGGAGAGGAAGTTGCCGCCGCGTTCGAACTCGGTCCAGCGCACCACGTTGTGGTCACGCTCGGCGTACCGGCGGATGGCGACGTCCGAGGGCAGCGCGACGACGACCGCGGTCGGGACCGTACCGCGCTCCTTGGGCGCCCAGGCGCCCGGGTCGTGGGCCGTCTCGTAGTACAGGTGGGCCGAGGAACCCGCCGTTCCGGTGTACCAGTACAGGCTGACGTTGGTCAGCAGCCTGTCCCGGTCCACCGCGTCCTCGGGGAGTTCCTTCGCGGTGTCGGTCCACTCCTTGAACTTCTCCACGATCCAGGCGAGCTGGCCGACCGGCGAGTCGTGCAGTCCGTAGGCCACCGTCTCGGGCCGGGTCGACTGGATGGCGTTGAAGCCCATCTTGTCGTCGCGGAACCGCTGCAGCCGCTCCAGCCGGGTCTGCTCGCCCTCGGTGAGGCCGGCGAAGTCCGCGGGGTCGTCCGACGGGAAGGTGACCAGGCCGTTCACATGGATACCGACGACGTGGCCGGGGGCGATCCGGCCCATCTCGCCGGCGATCCAGGCACCGCCGCCGTTGCCCTGCACGCCGTACCGCTCGTAGCCGAGGCGGGCCATGAGGGTCGTGAACGCGGCGGCGATCCGGCCGGTGTTCCAGCCGGGCGAGGAGAGCGGCCCGGAGAAGCCGACGCCGGGCGTGGACGTGACGACGACGTGGAAGTCGCGCGACAGCGGCTCGATGACGTCGGTGAACTGGACGAACGATCCCGGCCAGTCGTGGATCAGCAGCAGCGGGGTGGCGTCGGCCCTGTCCGAGCGGACGTGCGCGAAGTGGATGTCCTGGCCGTCGATCTCGGTGAGGTACTGCGGGAACTCGTTCAGCCGGGCCTCGGCCTTGTGCCAGTCGAATCCGTGCGCCCAGTACTCGGCGAGCCCCTTCAGGTAGTCGGCGGGTACGCCGCGCGACCAGCCCTCGACGCCGGGCACCCCGGTGTTCCAGCGGGTGCGGGAGAGGCGGTCGTGGAGGTCGTCGATCTCGGCCTGCGGGATCTCGACCCGGAAGGGACGGACGGCGTCGGCGTGGGCGTTCGAGCTGGTGCTGCTGGTGCTGTTCTCCATGAGCAGAATTCTAGGATTCCAATAGGAAGAATTCGTTCCTATTGGGGCCTCACAGTGGGGGCATGTTGGAAACCTCCGCCCGTCTGCTGCGGCTCCTGTCCCTGCTCCAGTCACCTCGCGAGTGGCCCGGCACCGAACTCGCCGAACGGCTCGGCGTGAGCGGCCGGACGGTGCGCAACGACATCGAGCGGCTGCGCACGCTCGGCTACCCGGTGGACGCCACCCGCGGATCGACCGGGGGTTACCGGCTGGCGGCGGGCAGCGCGATGCCACCGCTGCTGCTGGAGGACGACGAGGCGGTCGCGGTCACCATCGCGGTGCGCAATGTCGCCGGGAGTTCGATGGCCGGCATGGAGGAGACCTCGCTCCAGGCGCTCGCCAAGCTGGAGCAGGTGCTGCCGCCCCGGCTGCGCCGCCGGGTGCGGGCGCTGCAGCAGTACACCGTGCCGGTGCCCGCCGACCGGCCCGCACCGGCCGTCGACACGGACGTCCTCATGACGCTGACGGCCGCCTGCCGCGACCACGAGCGTCTGCGCCTGGACTACCGCGACCACGCGGGGGCGTCGACGCGCCGGCTGGTCGAACCCCAGCGTGTCGTCAACTGGGGCCGCCGCTGGTACCTGGTCGCCTGGGACGTCGACCGGGACGACTGGCGCACCTTCCGCGCGGACCGGATAACCCCGCGCACCCCGTCCGGCCCGCGCTTCGCTCCGCGCGAGGACCCCGACGGCAATGCGGCGGCCTATGTCGCGGGCAAGGCGTCCGCCGCGGCCTGGCGCCACCGCGCCCGGGTGACGGTGCACGCACCCGCCGCCACGGTGATCGAGCAGATCAATCCCGCGGTGGGTTCGGTGGAGGCCGTCGACGCGGAGACCTGCGTCCTGGACACCGGGGCCGACTCGCTGGACACGCTCGCCGTCCATCTGGGCATGCTCGGCCACGACTTCACGGTGGCGGAGCCGCCCGAGCTGGTCGAGCACCTGCGGGATCTCGCGGCCCGCTACGCCAGGTCGACGGGCCCGAGCAGTCCGGCCGCGTCCAGCAGGTAGTCCGTCATCGGGTCGTAGAACCGCGGGTCGGTGACGTGGTCGTCCAGCGGCACGGTGACCTGGAGGGTGCCCTCGGCCTCGCCCAGGAACAGCGCCGGGTCGTTGGAGTCCGCGTACCCGACGGAGTCGAGCCCTCGCTGTCCCGCGCACCCGGCCCATCCGTGGTCGGCCACCACCAGGTCCGGCTGCGGCCTGCCCTCGCGCTCCAGCCCGTCAAGGATCGCGGCCATCGGCGCCGGGGAGTGCGTGTGCCACAGGGTCGCACCGCGTTCCAGCACGGCCACGTCCGCGAACTGGAAGACCATGCCCTCGTCCGCCATGAGCCCGCCGGGGATCCTCACGATCTCGCAGCCGGCGGCCCGCAGGGCCGCGGCGGTCTGCCGGTGCACATCCAGGAGCCCGCCCGGGTGCCCGGTCGCGAACAGCACCCGCTCCCCGCCCGCCGCCGCCTTCCGCAGCCGGGCCGCCATCCGGTCCAGGGCGTCGACGGTGAGCTCCGGGTCGATGGTGTCCTGGCCCTGCCTGTGCTCCGGGTCGTCGCTGACCCCGCATCGCTCGGCCATCACGGCCAGCACGTCCTGCTCGTCGCGCCACCGGTCGCCGAGCTCGAGCCCCAGCCAGTAGTGGCGGTCTCCGTTGGCGAGTTTGCGGTAGTGGGAGAGGTTGTTGTCCCGGGGGGTGGCTACGTCGCCCGCGATACGCGTACGGACGAGGTGCTCGACGAGGGCGGCGCGGCTGGGTATCGGCATGAACCCATTGTGCCGTCAGGAACGCGCTGTGTGCCGGGCGTCTTGTTCCGCGGAATCCCGGGGCACCGGGCGCGGCTCGTTGCGGGGCACGGGCGCGGCCCGTTCCGCGGCTCACACCTCGGCGGGCCGGGACGCGGGTGTCGGCATCGCGGCCGCGGCGGCACGGATCCGACCGCGGCCTGCCATCCGGCAGCCGAGGCAGCCGGGGTGGCCGTGGCGGGCGGCGGGGTCCCGGGACCGCCAGTCCTGGGCGCCCGCCGGGCGCGGTCCCGCGGCTTTGCCCCATCCCGCGAGATGGAGTGCCCAGCAGGTCAGCGCCGCCGTCGCGACGACGGCCGCGCCGAGCCACAGGATCGCGGCGGACGTGGCGATGACGCCCGCTCCCAGTACCGCGCTCCCCAGGACACCGATGGCGGTACCCGTCCAGCCGGCCACGGTGTGACCCAGGTCGTGGTCACCGTGTGCGCTCACGTCCGCTCCTCAGGGTGTGATAGTTCAGCGACCGGCAACCCACCCGGCACCAATAGCTTACGAGCTAAGCTACTTAGACACTAAGGGGAATCTCCGTGGACGGCAAGAAGCGCCCGGAGGCGACGGCCGACCAGGCGCTGCAGGCGATGGACCGGATGATCGCGCTCGCACAGTTCGGGCAGCACGACATCGCCGGGCGGCTCGGCCTCAACACCACCGACCTGACCTGTCTCGGTCTCGTGATGGAGGGCGCCCTCGCCGGGGCACCGCTGACCGCCGGCGACCTCGCCGAGCGGGCACGGCTGACCACCGGCGGGGTGACCGGCGTACTCAACCGGCTGGAGAAGGCCGGATACGCCCGGCGCCTGCCCGACCCGGGCGACCGGCGCCGGGTGCACGTGGTGATGGACGAATCGGCGCAGGCGCGCATCTTCGCGGTGTACGGCCCGTTCTACGACCGCCTGGGCTCCCTCTTCGCCGACTACGGGCCGGACGAGATCGCCGTACTGGCCGACTGGTTCGGCCGGGCGCGGGCCGCCATGCAGGAATCCCTCGACGAGATCAGGGGCGGCACGGACCGGAGCGGCGCCTGACCGTCCGTGCGCTCAGGACGCTTCGGCCGCAGCCTCGAACGCCCCGCGCGCCAGCCGGTGCAGCAGGGCGGCCGTGGCCTCGCGGCCCGGGAGCGCCTCGGGGCGGGCGAGGTGGGGGGTGGAGTTCAGCAGGCCGAACACCGCGTGCACGGTGACGCGGGCCTCGTCCTCCGCGAGGGCCGGGTAGAGGGCGCGGACGACCTCGACCCACACCTCCACGTACTGCCGCTGGAGCTGGCGCACCCGCTTGCGGTCCGTGTCGCGCAGCCGGTCCAGCTCGCGGTCGTGGAGGGTGATCAGGGGGCGGTCGTCCAGGGCGAAGTCGATGTGCCCCTCGATGAGGGCGTCCAGGAGATCCCGGGGCGAGCTGCCCGACGAGGCGGCGTCCTCGGTGACGCGGAGCCTGCCGCCGGCGAGCAGGCGCTCACTGATGCCGACCAGCAGCTCGGCGAGCATCGCGTCCTTGCCGGGGAAGTGGCGGTAGAGGCCGGGGCCGCTGATGCCGACCGCCGCCCCTATCTCGTCGACGCCGACGCCGTGGAAGCCACGCTCGGCGAAGAGGCGGGCGGCCTCCCTGAGGATCTGCTCGCGGCGGGTGGGAGCCGCGACACGGGAGACGGCACGGGCAGCGGTGCGGTCGGCGGCATTGGTGCTCATGGAGATTCATTCTAGACAGGCGCGTTAGCGCTCGTTAACCTGAGCGTAATGCGTTAACGCTTATTAACTTCAGCGGTACGGGCAAGGGGGCTCGACACGATGCAGCAGGCACCGGTCCTGGCGAGCGCGGCCGATCCCGCCTCGGAGGCCTGGCAGGCCAATGAGGCGGCGCATCACGCGCTCGCCGATGAGCTGCGCACGCGGCTCACCACGGCACGGCTCGGCGGGGGTGAGAAGGCCCGCGCCCGGCATGTGGCGCGCGGCAAGCTGCTGCCCCGGGAGCGGGTGGACACCCTGCTCGATCCGGGTTCGCCGTTCCTGGAGCTGGCACCTCTGGCGGCCGAGGGGCTGTACGGGGGCGCCGCCCCGGCGGCCGGGGTGATCTCCGGAATCGGACGGGTCAGCGGCCGTGAGTGCGTGATCGTCGCCAATGACGCGACCGTCAAGGGCGGCACGTACTACCCGATGACGGTGAAGAAGCACCTCCGTGCCCAGGAGGTCGCCCTGGAGAACCGGCTGCCCTGCCTGTACCTGGTGGACTCAGGCGGCGCGTTCCTCCCGATGCAGGACGAGGTGTTCCCCGACCGGGACCACTTCGGGCGCATCTTCTTCAACCAGGCCCGGATGTCCGGGGCCGGCATCCCGCAGATCGCGGCGGTGCTCGGCTCCTGCACGGCGGGCGGGGCGTACGTCCCGGCGATGAGCGACGAGGCGGTCATCGTCCGGAACCAGGGCACGATCTTCCTGGGCGGCCCGCCGCTGGTGAAGGCCGCCACGGGCGAGGTCGTCACGGCCGAGGACCTCGGCGGCGGCGAGGTCCACTCCCGTACCTCCGGGGTCACCGACCACCTCGCCGAGGACGACGCGCACGCGCTGCGGATCGTGCGGAACATCGTCGCGACGCTCCCCGCGCGCGGGGAGCTCCCCTGGTCCGTGGAGCCCGCCGACGAGCCCGAGGTCGATCCCGCCGGGCTGTACGGGGCGGTGCCCGTCGACTCGCGCACGCCGTACGACGTACGCGAGGTAATCGCCCGGGTGGTGGACGGCTCGCGCTTCGCCGAGTTCAAGGCCGAGTACGGCCAGACGCTGATCACGGGCTTCGCCCGGATCCACGGCCACCCGGTCGGCATCATCGCGAACAACGGGATCCTCTTCTCGGAGTCCGCCCAGAAGGGCGCGCACTTCATCGAGCTGTGCGACCAGCGCGGCATCCCGCTGGTGTTCCTGCAGAACATCTCCGGGTTCATGGTCGGCCGGGACTACGAGGCGGGTGGCATCGCCAAGCACGGCGCCAAGATGGTGACGGCCGTGGCGTCCACCCGGGTCCCGAAGTTGACCGTCGTCGTCGGCGGTTCGTACGGCGCGGGCAACTACTCCATGTGCGGCCGCGCCTATTCGCCGCGCTTCCTGTGGATGTGGCCCAACGCCAAGATCTCCGTCATGGGCGGCGAGCAGGCCGCCTCCGTACTGGCCACGGTCAAGCGGGACCAGATCGAGGGGCGCGGCGAACAATGGCCCGCCGAGGACGAGGAGGCCTTCAAGGATCCGGTCCGCGCGCAGTACGAGCAGCAGGGCAGCGCCTACTACGCCACCGCCCGGCTCTGGGACGACGGTGTGATCGACCCGATGGAGACCCGGCAGGTGCTGGGGCTCGCTCTGACGGCCTGTGCCAATGCCCCGCTGCCCCAGAAGGATCCGGGCGGCCCGGGCTTCGGCGTCTTCCGGATGTGATGTGAGGACTTCCATGTTCAGCACTGTTCTGGTCGCCAACCGTGGCGAGATCGCGGTCCGGGTCATCCGGACCCTGCGCGAGCTCGGCGTACGGTCGGTCGCCGTCTTCAGCGACGCGGACGCGGACGCCCGGCATGTCCGGGAGGCCGATACTGCGGTCCGGATCGGGCCCGCGCCCGCCGCGATGAGTTATCTGTCCGTGGAGCGGCTCCTGGACGCCGCCCGGCGCACGGGCGCCGAGGCCGTCCACCCGGGGTACGGCTTCCTCGCCGAGAACGCGGGCTTCGCCCGGGCCTGCGCGGACGCGGGGCTCGCCTTCATCGGCCCGCCGGCCTCGGCGATCTCGCTGATGGGCGACAAGATCCGCGCCAAGGAGACCGTCGCGGCGGCCGGGGTTCCGGTCGTGCCCGGCTCCACGGGGAGCGAGCTCACCGACGGGCAACTGGCCGGTTCCGCCCGGGAGATCGGCATGCCCGTGCTTCTGAAGCCGTCCGCGGGCGGTGGCGGCAAGGGCATGCGGCTGGTGCGCGACGAGGCGCTGCTCGCGGACGAGATCGCGGCGGCCCGGCGCGAGGCGCGCGCCTCCTTCGGCGACGACACCCTGCTGGTGGAGCGGTGGATCGACCGGCCGCGCCACATCGAGATCCAGGTCCTCGCCGACGGCCACGGCAACGTGGTGCATCTGGGCGAGCGCGAGTGCTCGCTCCAGCGGCGCCACCAGAAGATCATCGAGGAGGCGCCCTCGGTCCTGCTCGACGAGAAGACCCGGGCGGCGATGGGTGAGGCCGCCGTCCAGGCGGCACGGTCCTGCGGGTATGTGGGCGCGGGCACGGTGGAGTTCATCGTCCCGGGCAGCGACCCCGCCTCGTACTACTTCATGGAGATGAACACCCGCCTCCAGGTCGAGCACCCGGTCACCGAGCTGATCACCGGCCTCGACCTGGTGGAGTGGCAGCTGCGGGTCGCGGCCGGCGAGCGGCTCCCGCACACCCAGGCCGACATCACGCTCACCGGGCATGCGATCGAGGCCCGGGTCTGCGCGGAGGACCCGGCGCGCGGCTTCCTGCCGTCCGGTGGGACCGTGCTCGCCCTGGACGAGCCGCAGGGCGGCGGGGTGCGCACGGACTCGGGTCTCAGCGAGGGCGTGCCCGTCGGCAGCACGTACGACCCGATGCTGTCGAAGGTCATCGCGTACGGGCCGGACCGGGCGACGGCGCTGCGCCGACTGCGGGCGGCGCTGGCGGACACGGTGGTGCTGGGCGTCCCGACGAACGCCGGGTTCCTGCGGCGGCTGCTGGCCCATCCGTCGGTGGTCGCGGGCGATCTGGACACCGGACTCGTGGAGCGCGAGGCGGACGGCCTCGTGCCGACGGGGGTGCCCGAGGAGGTGTACGCGGCGGCGGCACTGCTGCGGCAGGCGCCGTCCGCCAGGACCTCCGGCTGGGTCGACCCGTTCTCGGCGACCGACGGCTGGCGCCTCGGTGGCACGCCCGCCGCGACCTTCCACCACTTCCGCGTACCGGGCCATGATCCGGTGCGGGTGAGCCTGCGCACGGCCGCGGGGGGCACGGCCGAGCTGGCGTTCGGCCACGCAGGGGACCGGGACGAGCGGGCCGACGCGTGCGGGCCGGTGCCCTCGCTGCCCGGTTCGCAGGTGTCCCGACTCGTCGAGGTGACCGCGCGGCGCGTCACCGTCGAACTCGACGGCCTCACCCATGCGTTCAGCCTGGCCGCGTCCGCGGACGGGGTCTGGCTCGGCCGGGACGGGGACACCTGGCACGTCCAGGACCACGACCCGGTGGAGGCGTCCCTCAGCGGCGCCGCGAGGTCAGGGGCCGACACGCTCGCGGCGCCCATGCCGGGGACGGTGACGGTGGTGAAGGTGGCCGTCGGGGACGAGGTCGCGGCCGGGCAGAGTCTGCTCGTGGTCGAGGCGATGAAGATGGAGCACGTCATCTCCGCCCCGCACGCGGGGACGGTCACCGAGCTGGACGTCACCGCCGGTGCCACGGTTGCGATGGACCAGATCCTGGCCGTGGTGGCCCCGAGGGAGGAATCGTGACCGACGCCGATCTGCCCATGACCGTGCCCGCTCCGGGGCTGCCGGGCCGGGTCCGCATCCATGAGGTCGGGGCCCGCGACGGGCTGCAGAACGAGAAGGCCGTGGTGCCGACGGAGGTGAAGGCGGAGTTCATCCGCCGGCTCGCCGTCGCCGGGCTGTCCACGATCGAGGCGACCAGCTTCGTCCACCCGAAGTGGGTGCCCCAGCTCGCCGACGCCGAGCAGTTGTTCCCGCTGCTCGGGGACGTCGCGGATGTCGGGGACGTGGCGCTGCCCGTCCTCGTACCGAACGAACGCGGTCTGGACCGGGCGCTGGCCCTCGGGGCGCGGAGGATCGCGGTCTTCGGGTCGGCCACGGAGACGTTCGCCGCCCGCAATCTCAACCGCACCGTGGACGAGTCGCTCGCCATGTTCGAGCCGGTCGTGGCCCGGGCGAAGGCGGAGGAGGTCCATGTCCGGGGCTATCTGTCGATGTGCTTCGGCGATCCGTGGGAGGGTGCCGTGCCCCTCGCCCAGGTCGTCCGTGTCGCGAAGGCACTGATGGACCTCGGCTGCGACGAGCTCTCCCTCGGCGACACCATCGGCGTCGCCACCCCGGGCCAGGTGGTCGCCCTGCTGTCCGCGCTGAACGGGGCGGGGGTGCCCACCGACACGATCGGGGTGCACTTCCACGACACGTACGGCCAGGCGCTCTCCAACACCCTGGCCGCGCTCCAGCAGGGGGTGACGACGGTGGACGCCTCCGCGGGCGGCCTCGGCGGCTGCCCGTACGCGAAGAGCGCGACCGGGAATCTCGCCACCGAGGATCTCGTGTGGATGCTCGACGGCCTCGGTATCGAAACCGGGGTCGATCTCGGCGCACTCACCGCCACGAGCGTGTGGATGGCCGAACAGCTGGGCCGCCCCAGCCCGTCCCGCACCGTCAAAGCGCTCTCGGCGTCACAAGCGCCGTCGCACAAGGAGTGACGTTCATGTCCCTGGACCACCGGCTGACCGCCGAGCACGAGGAACTGCGCCGTACCGTCGAGGAGTTCGCCCACGACGTCATCGCGCCGAAGATCGGCGACTTCTACGAGCGCCATGAGTTCCCGTACGAGATCGTGCGGGAGATGGGGCGGATGGGCCTGTTCGGTCTGCCGTTCCCGGAGGAGTACGGCGGCATGGGCGGGGACTATCTCGCCCTCGGGATCGCCCTGGAGGAGCTGGCCCGGGTCGACTCCTCCGTGGCGATCACCCTGGAGGCCGGGGTCTCGCTGGGCGCGATGCCGATCTACCGCTTCGGTACCGAGGAGCAGAAGCAGCGCTGGCTGCCGAAGCTCTGTGCGGGCGAGGCGCTCGGCGCGTTCGGGCTGACGGAGCCGGACGGCGGGTCGGACGCCGGCGGTACCCGGACGACGGCCGTGCTGGACGAGGCGACGGACGAATGGGTGATCAACGGTTCCAAGTGCTTCATCACCAACTCCGGCACGGACATCACGGAGCTGGTCACGGTCACCGCGGTGACGGGCCGCAAGGAGAACGGCGCGCCCCGCATCTCCTCGATCATCGTGCCGTCCGGCACCCCCGGTTTCACGGTCGCGGCGCCCTACTCCAAGGTCGGCTGGAACGCCTCGGACACCCGTGAGCTGTCCTTCTCCGACGTCCGCGTCCCGGCGGCGAACCTGCTGGGCGAGGAGGGCCGGGGCTACGCGCAGTTCCTGCGGATCCTGGACGAGGGCCGGATCGCCATCTCCGCGCTGTCGACGGGCCTGGCACAGGGCTGTGTGGACGAGTCGGTGAAGTACGCGAGGGAGCGGCACGCCTTCGGGAAGCCGATCGGTGCCAACCAGGCCATCCAGTTCAAGATCGCGGACATGGAGATGCGCGCGCACATGGCCCGGATCGGCTGGCGGGACGCGGCCTCACGGCTGCTGGCGGGCGAGCCGTTCAAGAAGGAGGCGGCGATCGCCAAGCTGTACTCGTCGACGGTGGCGGTGGACAACGCCCGCGAGGCCACCCAGATCCACGGCGGCTACGGCTTCATGAACGAGTACCCGGTGGCGCGCATGTGGCGCGACTCCAAGATCCTGGAGATCGGCGAGGGCACGAGCGAGGTCCAGCGGATGCTGATCGCACGGGAGTTGGGGATGGACGCCTGACGCGGACGAAGGCCTTTCGGCCACTCGGACGGGCCGCTCGGGCCACATCGAAGGCCGCTCCGCCGGACACCGGCAGGGCGGCCTTTCGACCCCCCACCTGCCCAAATCTGAGGTTAGGCTAACCTACCTTCGAACCCGTCGGCGGCCAGCCACGACCCGCACGAAAGCAGACAGCCCATGCCCAACGTCCGGCCCACCTCCCTCTCCCGTCGCGGTCTGCTGGCCGCCGGCGGAGCCGTCGGCCTCGGCGCCATGCTTGCCGCGTGCGGCGACAGCGACTCCAAGGAGTCCGGCGCAGGCTCGGAGTCGGCCGAGTCCGGTCCGTGGACCTTCAAGGACGACCGGGGCCTGACCGCCAAGGCGGAGTCGGCCCCGAAGAACATCGTCGCCTTCGTCGGTGTCGCCGCGGCCCTCCACGACTACGGCATCGAGGTCAAGGGCGTCTTCGGCCCGACGAAGACCGCTGACGGCAAGGCCGACGTACAGGCAGGCGACCTCGACATCAGCAAGGTCGAGGTGCTCGGCAACGTCTGGGGCGAGTTCAACGTCGAGAAGTACGCCGGTCTCGCACCGGATCTGCTCGTCACCGCCATGTGGGAGAAGGACGCCCTCTGGTACGTGCCGGACGAGTCCAAGGACAAGATCCTCAAGCTGGCGCCGAGCGCGGCGCTGTGGGCCGCCCAGACCACCATGCCGAAGGCGATCCAGCGCCACGAGGACCTCGCGGCCTCCCTCGGCGCCGACGTCAAGGCCAAGAAGGCCACCGACGCCAAGGCACGCTTCGAGAAGGCGGCCGCCCGGCTGCGCGCCGCCGCCAAGTCCCAGCCGAACATCAAGGTCATGGTCGGCTCGGCGAGCCAGGACCTCTTCTACGTCTCGCTCGCCAAGACGTCCGCGGACACCCTGTACTTCCAGGAGCTCGGCGTGCAGTTCGTCGAGCCGAAGGTCAATGCTGCCGGCTTCTTCGAGGAGCTGAGCTGGGAGAACGTCGACAAGTACGAGGCCGACGTCATCATGATGGACAACCGGTCCTCGGCCCTGCAGCCCGACGCCCTGACCTCGAAGCCG
Organism: Streptomyces sp. NPDC005566; assembly: GCF_040605575.1. Classification (NCBI taxonomy): domain Bacteria; kingdom Bacillati; phylum Actinomycetota; class Actinomycetes; order Kitasatosporales; family Streptomycetaceae; genus Streptomyces; species Streptomyces sp. NPDC005566. The sequence goes on from NZ_JBEXDB010000011.1 coordinate 94,978, forward strand.
ACGTGGGCGCAGCTGCCCGCCGTCAAGGCCGGCCAGATCGTCCCGCGCACGACGGAGCCCATCTACTCGTACGACAAGTGCGCACCGATCCTCGAGGACCTGGCCGAGGCCATCGAGAACGCCAAGAAGGTCAGCTGACCCTCGGCCCGGCCGGGAGCGAGTCGCTCCGGGCCGGGCCGTCGCCGTAGTCGCCCCGGTTCCGGTTCCTGGGAGGAGCCCTCGTATGACTGCCGCCGCACCCGTCGAACCCTTCCGGTTCTTCGGCCTGACGGTCCTGCGGACCCGCCGGCTGAGCCCTTCCATGTGCCGGGTCACCTTCGGCGGCCCGGGGCTCGACGGCTTCGCCGCCGGGGGACGGGACCAGAGCCTCTCGCTGTTCCTGCCGCACCCGGGCCAGAGCGAGCCCCTCGTACCCGTCGACGGGAACGGTGAGTGGTTCACCGCATGGCGCGCCCTCCCCGAGGACGTACGGGCGGTGATGCGCTCCTACACGGTGCGGGCGCAGCGCCGCGCCGAGGACGGTTCCACCGAGGTCGACATCGACTTCGCGCTGCACGAGGACGGCGGGCCCGCCTGCCGCTGGGCGGCCGCGGCCGCGCCGGGGCAGCTGCTCAAGGCGCTCGGTCCGGCCGTCGAGGACAACACCGCGGTCCGCTTCCGGCCGCCGCGGGACACCGACTGGGTGCTGATCTGGGCCGACGAGACGGCACTGCCCGCCGCGTCGGCCGCCCTGGAGTGGCTGCCGGCCGGGACGAAGGCCAGGGTCTGGCTGGAGATCCCGTGCGCCCAGGACCGCCAGGCGCTCCGCACGGCGGCCGACGCGCGTATCAGCTGGCTCGTGCGGGCGGAGGGTGCGCCTTCCGCCGTGGAGGCCGTGCGCGCCGCCGAGCTGCCCGAGGGCACCCCGTACGTATGGATCGCAGGTGAGTCCTCCGGTGTCCGGGCCCTGCGCCGCCACCTCGTGCAGGAACGGCAGTTCGACCGCAAGCGGGTGACGTTCGTCGGTTACTGGCGGCGCGGACTCAGCGAGGAACAGCTGAGGGAACAAGCGGCTTCCCAGGACGCGTAGTGCCGGTCGGTTTCCGCGGCACGAGTTCCTGACCCCGTGTCCTGGGCTCCCGGGCGGTCGTCACCGCCCGGCAGCCCAGGGCGGTCACCTCACTCCGTGCGCCAAGGGACCTGCGGCGACCGGTAGAAGTCGATCCCCAGCGCGGACAGCCGCGGCCCCTGCGCCGCGAGGCGCACCTTGTAGGTGTCCCAGTCGTGCGTGGCCGCGGGCGACCATCCCAGCTCGGCGACCCCCGGAAGCCGCGGGAACGCCATCTGCTCGATGTCCGCGCTGTCGGTCAGGGTCTCGGTCCAGATCGGTGCCTCCACCCCGAGCACGGCCTCCTCGGGGACGCCCTCCAGATAGGCCGCCGGATTCCAGTCGTAGGACCGCTGGACCTCGACGTAGCCCGCCCAGGCCAGACCGAGCTTCGTGTCCTTGGTGTACTTCATGTCCAGGTACGTACGGTCCGCCGGGGACAGCACCAGCTTCGTGCCGTTCTTCGCGGCGTCCGCCACCTGTTGCCGTTCGGCCGCGCCCGTCCGGTCGTAGCCCCAGTACTGGGCGACCGCGCCCTTCACCGGGACCGCCCCGGTCAGCTGGTGCCAGCCGACGACGGTCTTGCCGTACCTGCCGACAGCGGCCTGCGCCTTCTCCATGAACGCCACGTAGTCCTCATGGCTCGTGGAGTGCGCCTCGTCGCCGCCGATGTGGAGGTACCGGCCGGGCGTGAGAGCGGCCAGCTCGCGGATCACGTCGTCCACGAAGTCGTACGTCACCGCCTTGGGCACGCACAGCGAGCTGAAACCGACCGAGGTGCCCGTGTAGAGCGGCGGGGCCACGCCGTCGCAGTTGAGCTCGGCGTAGGAGGCGAGTGCCGCGTTCGTGTGGCCGGGCAGATCGATCTCGGGGACGACCTCCAGGTGGCGGGAGGCCGCGTACCGGAGGATCTCCTTGTAGTCGCTCTTCGTGTAGTGGCCGCCGGGGCCGCCCCCGACCTCGGTGGAGCCGCCGTACTCGGCGAGCCGGGGCCAGGAGTCGATGGCTATGCGCCAGCCCTGGTCGTCGGAGAGGTGCAGGTGCAGCTTGTTGAACTTGTAGAGGGCGAGCTGGTCGATGTACCGCTTCACCTCGGTGACCGAGAAGAAGTGCCGTGAGACGTCGAGCATCGCGCTCCGGTACGCGTAGCGCGGCGAGTCCGTGAGCGTGCCGCCCGCGATCTCCCAGGGCCCCGACTGCGGGCTGTCCTCCTCTACGGCGGCGGGGAGCAGCTGCCGCAGTGTCTGGACGCCGTGGAAGAGTCCTGCGGGGGCGCGTGCGGTGATGGTGACGGAGCCGCGGGAGGACTTCAGGCGGTAGCCCTCGGCGCCCAGGGCGGTGTCCCGGGAGCCGAGTTCGAGCCGTATGCCGTCGTGCCCGGCCCGTTCGGTGACCGGCAGCGCGTACCCGGTGGAGGGCCGCAGCACGTCCGCGAGGTACTCACCGATGCGCCGGGCCTCGCGGGAGCGGCCGTCGACCCGTATGCGCGTGCCCGCCGTGAGGGCGTACGCGGGTCCGCCCGGCTTCACCGACACGGGGGCGGGCACGATCTCGCCGAGCGGCCGGGGTGACGCGGCCGGTGCCGGGCCGGTGTCGGCCGGGGCCGCCGAGACGCTGGACACACCGGCTGCCAGGACGAGCAGCAGCGAGCCGAACAAGCGGGAAAGCGTTCTGTGTTGTCTCACAAGCCGGTCCCTTTCGACGGGTTCACACCTGTGGATCTCCTGAGCAACCGAACGGTCACCATGCGTACCGCGCGTCACACGGACCGTCAAGGACTAGACCACTTCTCGTCGTCCTGCTGGCAGAATCGGCGGCATGGCGGAAATCATCCAGCGCGACGGCACCTGGACGTTCGACGGGGACACGGTGCGCGTCGTGCCGGGCAGCAAGGTACATCCGGTCCGGCAGGACCTGGGCGAACTCGCCATCCCCGTACAGGCGCTGGCGGGAGTCTCCTTCGAGCCCGACCGGAAGGGCGGCCGGCTCCGGCTACGCCTGCGCACCGGTGCGTGCCCGGTGCTGCGGGCAGCGGACGGCAGGCTCAAGGACGCCTCCGACCCCTATCAGCTCGCGGTGGAGAAGGACCGCACGGGCGTCGCGGAGTACTTCGTCGACGAGGTGCGCAACGCCCTGGTCATCGAGCAGGTGCCCGATACGCCCGCGGAAGGCTTCCTGCTGCCGGGCCCCTCACTGCCGGTCTCCGGCGGCGGCGGTGACGGCACGGCCTCCTTCGACGGGGAGACGGTGCGGCTCACCTGGAACTGGAAGGCCTCCGAGTCGAAGACCTCGGGCGGCTCGGTCACGTTCCCGGTGTCGGAGGTGACGGGCGTGCGCTGGCTGCCGGCGATCGGTCTGGAGAACGGCTACCTGCGCTTCGAGAGGGGCGCGGGCAGCTCCTCGGCGCCGCCCAAGTTCGACCCGTACTCGCTGGAGCTGTGGGGCCTGTCCAGGAAGGAGTACTCCGCCGTCCTGGTCGCCGCGGCCGTCCTGACGCGGCTGCCCCGCCCCAGGGCGGCGCCGGAACTGCCCGCGGCGGACCTCGCGAAGGCCGCCGTCCCGCCCGCCGACGATCACGACGTGCTCCTGCGCAGACTGCGCGAGCTCGGCGAGCTGCATCAGGCGGGGATCCTCACCGATGACGAGTTCAGCACCGCAAAACAGGCGGTTCTGAGGCGCCTCTGACCCGACCGCCGACGTATTCCCGTGTGACGCTGCCCGATATCGGGCAGATTTCTTGCACATTGCGGCCGGGGCAAGCAATATCGACGGGTGCTCGAACGCCGCCCGTCGCATGACGACCTCATCGACCACCTCGTACGCTCCACCGCGCTCCAGCGCGGCGAGGCCGCCAGGGTGATCCTCGACGTGCTGGCGTACTTCGACGAGACGACCGAGGACTACGTCCGCCGCCGCCACCGCGAACTGCAGTCCGGCGGCCTGGTGAACACGGACATCTTCGAGCGGATCGCGGCCGAGCTGCCTCACCGGGCGGTGGCGCCGCAGGAGCTCTCGCTCCGCCAGCTGCGCCGCATCGTCTACGGCTGAGCCGGACCGGCAGGGCAGGGCACACACTTTTGTACGTCGATGGAGGGGCAGAGACTCTATGTGCGGGATCGTCGGTTATATCGGTAAGCGTGATGTGGCTCCACTGCTGCTGGAAGGCCTGCAGCGGCTGGAGTACCGGGGGTACGACTCGGCGGGCATCGTCATCACGGGCAAGGCCGCCGCGGGCAAGCCGGGCACCCTGAAGATGGTCAAGGCCAAGGGCCGGGTCCGCGAGCTGGAGACCCGCGTACCCAAGCGGTTCGCCGGCACCACCGGCATCGCGCACACCCGCTGGGCCACCCACGGCGCCCCGAGCGACGAGAACGCGCACCCGCACCTGGACGCGGAGAACAAGGTCGCCGTCGTCCACAACGGCATCATCGACAACGCCTCCGAGATCCGCGCGAAGCTCGTCGCCGACGGCGTCGTCTTCCTCTCCGAGACCGACACCGAGGTCCTGGTCCACCTGATCGCCCGGGCGCAGGCCTCCACCCTCGAGGAGAAGGTCCGCGAGGCGCTGAAGTCCGTCGAGGGCACGTACGGCATCGCCGTCCTGCACGCCGACTTCAACGACCGCATCGTCGTCGCCCGCAACGGCTCGCCCGTCGTGCTCGGCATCGGCGAGAAGGAGATGTTCGTCGCCTCGGACGTCGCCGCGCTCGTCGCCCACACCCGCCAGATCGTCACCCTGGACGACGGCGAGATGGCCACCCTCAAGGCCGACGACTTCCGTACGTACACGACGGAGGGCTCGACCACGACGGCGACGCCCACCACCGTGGAGTGGGAGGCCGAGTCGTACGACATGGGCGGCCACGACACGTACATGCACAAGGAGATCTCCGAGCAGGCCGACGCCGTGGACCGCGTCCTGCGCGGCCGGATCGACGACCGCTTCTCCACCGTGCACCTGGGCGGCCTGAACCTGGACGCCCGCGAGGCCCGCGGGGTCCGCCGCATCAAGATCCTGGGCTGCGGCACCTCGTACCACGCGGGCATGATCGGCGCCGGCCTCATCGAGGAGCTGGCCCGCATCCCCGCGGACGCCGAGCCCGCCTCCGAGTTCCGCTACCGCAACCCCGTCGTGGACCCCGACACGCTGTACGTCGCCGTCTCGCAGTCCGGTGAGACCTACGACGTGCTGGCCGCCGTCCAGGAGCTCAAGCGCAAGGGCGCACGCGTCCTCGGCGTGGTGAACGTCGTCGGCTCGGCGATCGCCCGCGAGGCCGACGGCGGCATGTACGTCCACGCGGGCCCGGAGGTCTGCGTCGTCTCCACCAAGTGCTTCACCAACACCGTCGTCGCCTTCGCGCTGCTCGCCCTGCACCTGGGCCGCATCCGCGACCTGTCGGTCTCCGACGGCAAGCGGATCATCGAGGGCCTGCGCAAGCTGCCCGAGCAGATCGGTCAGATCCTCGAGTCCGAGGAGGAGATCAAGAAGCTGGCCGAGGAGTACGCGGGCGCCCAGTCGATGATGTTCATCGGCCGCGTGCGGGGCTACCCCGTCGCGCTGGAGGCCTCCCTGAAGCTCAAGGAGATCTCCTACATCCACGCCGAGGCCTACCCCGCCTCGGAGCTGAAGCACGGCCCCCTGGCGCTCATCGAGCCGGCGCTCCCCACCGTCGCGATCGTCCCGGACGACGACCTGCTGGAGAAGAACCGCGCCGCTCTTGAGGAGATCAAGGCCCGCAGCGGCCGGATCCTCGCCGTCGCCCACCGCGAGCAGGAGAAGGCCGACCACACGATCATCGTCCCGAAGAACGAGAACGAGCTGGACCCGATCCTGATGGGCATCCCGCTGCAGCTGCTCGCGTACCACACGGCGCTGGCCATGGGTCGCGACATCGACAAGCCGCGCAACCTGGCGAAGTCCGTCACCGTCGAGTAGGACGCCGTCGGGTCCGGCTCCCTCCGGGAGAGCCGGCCCGTACGCACAGAGCGGCCCCCGCACCACGCCACGAGGGTGCGGGGGCCGCTCTCTCCCGTTGGGCGGGCGGCACCCGAGGCCACCCCGCCCGGCTGCTAGCCGGTGGCCGTCACACCCCGGCCTGCAGCGCGCTTGGGTACCGCGGTCGGCCACTTGGCCAGCGCCGCCGTCGCCCCGTACCAGGCGGCGAGCCCGGCCACGGCGGCCACCCAGCCGCCGACCTTGCCGAGCCCGTCGCTGCCGGCGAACTGCCCGACGCCCAGGAGCAGCAGCCCCAGGAAGAGCAGCCCGTACGTCCCCTGGGTGAGCAGGCCCGCACCGGCCGCCCCCAGGGTCAGGCTCAGCGCGAAGAGGGCCCAGAGCAGCAGGAAGAGTCCTGCCGCATCGTCCGAGACCGACGAACCGGCACCGGTGCCCCAGGTGAACCAGAAGGCGCCGAGACCGGCGAAGGCCGTACCGGCGAAGGTGTTGCCCGCGCGGAACTCCAGGAGTCCCGCGACGAACAGCGCGATGCCGCCGACGTAGAGCGCGAGCGACACGGCGTCGGCCGCGGTGACACCGTCGATGACTCCGGTGTGACCGATGCCGAACGCCAACAGAGTGAGACCCAGGGCGAGATGGCCGAGGGTGGTGGTACTGGCACTTCCCGCAGAGACGTCGTTGTCCACGGCGGGCTCCCTTCAACTGCCGTGCTGCTGCTACCTGATGCAGTACAGATACCCTTCACAAGCGCACAATCCACCTGCGCGCACGAGTGGATTCGCCGCGGACAACGGGAGATTGACGCTCAGTCAGGGACCAGCTCGCGGAGCGCATCGGGGAGAAGTACGGCACCTCGGCCACCCAGGGAGCGGGGCAGTGCCGGGGGCCCCAGGAGGGTGCGCCTCGCGCCTCAGGGGATGACGATGACCGGGCGCTGGGCCCGCCGCGCGAGACGGCCGGCCACCGAGCCGAAGATCCGCCCCACGATGCCGTGCGTGGAGCCGACGACGATCGCGTCGGCCGAGTACTCCCGGCCGACCTCCTCCAGCTCGTGACAGATGTCGCCACCGCGCTCCACGAGCACCCACGGCACCTCGGCGAGGTAGTCCGCGCAGGCCAGCTCGAGCCCGAGGACCTCCGTGCGGTGATCGGGGACGTCGACGAAGACGGGCGGCTCGCAGCCTGCCCAGACCGTGGTCGGCAGCCGGTTGGCGACGTGGACGATGATCAGCCCGGAGCCGAGTCTGTTCGCCATGCCGATGGCGTACGCGAGGGCTCGTTCGCTCGACGTGGAGCCGTCAAAACCGACCACGACTCCATGCCGGAAGGCTGGATCGCAGGATGGGCGCGACTCTGCGACCGTCTGCGGGTCCGACCGTGGGTCGGCTACCTGCTTGCGGTCTGCGGGTTCAGGGATTTCGTGACCGGCCATCGGTGTCTCGGCGAAGAGAGTCCTCGTGAGGAGAGAGCGGTTCGGAGGTTCGTTTATGGATGAAGCTGTGTCCGGGAATGAGCTTCCCAACCCCCTACCCCCAAGGGTACGGCGCCACTCCTCCACCGCCCAGAACCTCGCAAAGCGCATGCGGCGATGGAGGGAGCATGCCCGAGCCGGCCCCGTATGGCAATGCCGGTTGTGTCGTACATCCAGCTCGTCCGGCGTGGAGGCGCTCCCACCCGCGCCCCTTCAGGCCGTGACGGCCGGATCGCCCCAGACGGCCGGATGCGGCGCCCACCGCCGCGACCGGGCCGTCACGCCGCGCCACCGAGCGACTCCGCCTCGTCCCCAACCGGGGTCAGCGCGGCCCGCAGAAGCCTCCGGGGCGCACGGAGGCCTCTGATGCACAGGGTGGTGCACCGGTCGCTTGACTGGAATCCGCGCACGCAACCACTACTTTTCAGCCAACTTCACATCGCCCTCACTTTCTTGGCGTTTTGGCCGACCAACCCACGTGCCAGCAGGCAGGAATAGACCGCGCGGTACGCTTTGACCCTACGGGGACGGGCCATGATCGCCATGCGCACTTCCCTGAGGGGCTCGTGAGTGAAACGCTTCGTGATCGAATGCTTCGCGCCAAGTGGCCTTGTCGACATAGTGCCGGTGGGGAAACGTGTCACGTCGGCACCACGGAACGCAGTAGATTCGATCATGAGTGTCGAGGACTGGGGACGTGTGCGAGACCGAGGGGAAACGTGCAGGAGCGACAGGCCCGTAGGGACCAGGGAGACGCGAACACCGAGGGGGGCTTAGCGTCATGAGCCAGGACTCCGCCACCGCAACGGAGGCCGCACGGAAGCTGACCGGGCGGCGACGCCGGGAAGTTGTAGCCGTACTGCTGTTCAGTGGTGGCCCTATCTTCGAGAGCTCGATCCCGCTCTCCGTCTTCGGAATCGACCGGCAGGACGCGGGCGTTCCGCGCTACCGCCTGCTGGTCTGCGGAGGCGAGGAGGGACCGCTGCGCACCACGGGCGGGCTCGAACTCAGCGCGCCGTACGGACTGGAGGCGATCAGCAGGGCAGGCACCGTCGTGGTGCCCGCCTGGCGATCCATCACATCGCCACCACCCGCTGAGGCGTTGGACGCGCTGCGGCGCGCCCACGAGGAGGGCGCACGCATCGTCGGACTGTGCACGGGGGCCTTCGTCCTCGCCGCAGCCGGCCTGTTGGACGGCCGCCCGGCCACCACACACTGGATGTACGCACCGACGCTGGCCAAGCGTTATCCGTCGGTGCACGTCGATCCGCGTGAGCTGTTCGTCGACGACGGAGATGTGCTCACCTCCGCCGGAACGGCGGCCGGAATCGATCTATGCCTTCACATAGTCCGTACCGACCATGGCACAGAAGCAGCCGGGGCCCTGGCCCGCAGGCTCGTCGTACCGCCACGGCGCAGTGGAGGTCAGGAGCGCTACCTCGACAGGTCTTTACCTGAAGAGATCGGCTCCGACCCGCTCGCCGAGGTCGTGGCCTGGGCGCTGGAGCACCTCCACGAGCAGTTCGACGTGGAGACGCTGGCGGCGCGCGCCTACATGAGCAGGCGGACCTTCGACCGCAGGTTCCGTTCGCTCACGGGCAGCGCACCGCTCCAGTGGCTCATCACCCAGCGCGTGCTGCAGGCTCAGCGGCTGCTCGAGACCTCCGACTACTCGGTCGACGAGGTTGCGGGCCGCTGCGGCTTCCGCTCGCCGGTTGCGCTGCGCGGGCACTTCCGCCGCCAGCTGGGCTCCTCCCCCGCCGCGTACCGGGCCGCCTACCGGGCCCGTCGTCCGCAGGGCGGGGCGTTGGAGAGCGTCGCCACGGTGCTGGAGTCGTCCGTGCCCTCCCAGGGCTCGGCGCAGAGCCGGCGGACCGCTGCGGCGGCTTCCCCCGGCCCGTCTCCCGTCACCGCGGTCGCGACCTCCGGCGGTCCTGCGGAGCAGCTGAAACCGGGGCCCGAGTCGTACGTTCCGGGGCGCCCGGCCCTGCCGGGGCAGCGGAGTGCCCCGTAGGGTGGAGCCATGAACGATCGCATGGTGTGGATCGACTGCGAGATGACCGGGCTCTCGTTGACGGACGACGCACTCATCGAGGTGGCCGCACTGGTCACCGACTCGGAACTGAACGTGCTCGGCGAAGGGGTCGACATCGTGATCCGCCCGCCGGACGCGGCCCTGGAGACCATGCCCGAGGTGGTGCGGCAGATGCACACCGCCTCGGGCCTCCTCGACGAGCTCGCCGGGGGCACGACCCTGGCCGACGCCGAGGAACGGGTCCTCGCCTACGTACGTGAACATGTGAAGGAGCCCGGCAAGGCCCCGCTGTGCGGGAATTCGGTCGGCACCGACCGCGGCTTCCTGTCGCGGGACATGCCGTCACTGGAGGGGTACCTCCACTACCGGATCGTCGATGTGTCCTCGGTCAAGGAACTGGCGCGCCGCTGGTACCCGAGGGCGTACTTCAACAGTCCGGACAAGAACGGCAACCACCGGGCACTGGCGGACATCCGTGACTCGATCACGGAGCTCCGCTACTACCGGGACGCGGTCTTCGTCCCGCAGCCCGGCCCGGACTCGGCGCACGCCAAGGAGATCGCGGCGCGCCACGCACTGCCCGCCGGGCAGTAGGAAAACGCCCCTGGTCACGGGCCCTGCGGGGCCCGTGACCCGGTCCGGAAGAACTCGGGCGCGAGCACCCTCCCGGACCCTGTACACTTTTTCTCGGCCGGTCGGAAACGACCGGACGACATGGTGGGTATAGCTCAGCTGGCAGAGCACCTGGTTGTGGTCCAGGATGTCGCGGGTTCAAGTCCCGTTACTCACCCTGATTGATCAAGGGCCGGTCTGTGAAAACAGACCGGCCCTTCTTCATGCCCGATCCCTCACGAGCACTGGCTCCTGCGGAAACACCGGATTCCGCGGCCGGTGGGCAGCGCGCTTGCTCGGTGATCATGCGCAGGGGCCTGCGGACTTCCAATTGGGCAAGGAACGCGTGGGGTGTTCGCGTAGCTCACCCACTTCGCTGCCCGGTGCGAGGCAGATCCACGCGAACACGTCCTCGCGCAGCGGATGCTCGGCAGCGCATGGCAAGCAACCTCAGGGTCTGAGGTTCTGTCGGGGTCGGGGATTCAGTCCGTGAGCCAGCCGGGGCTGACCATGCGGTACTCATAGGCCATGACCACGACCTGCGACCTGTCCCGTGCACCGAGTTTGGCCATGATGCGGCTGACGTGGGTCTTCGCGGTCAGAGGCGAGACCACCAGTCGTGCGGCGATCTCGTCGTTGGTGCATCCGGCGGCGATCAGCTGCATGACTTCGCGTTCGCGGCTGGTCAGCATGTCGAGGCGCTGGTCGGGCTCCAGAGGGTTGTCCGGGCGGTTGGCGAATTCGGCGATGAGCCGGCGGGTGATGGAAGGGCTGATGAGCGCGTCACCTCGCACGGCGACGCGCACCGCGTGCAGGAGTTCCGCCGGTTCGGTGTCCTTGACGAGGAAGCCCGTGGCTCCGGCTCGCAGGGCCCCGTACACGTACTCGTCGAGGTCGAACGTGGTCAGCATGACCACCTTCACCGCCGCCAGGTCCTCGTCGGTGGTGATGCGACGAGCGGCTTCGAGTCCGTCCATGACCGGCATGCGGATATCCATCAGCACCACGTCGGGCCGCAGTTCACGGCAGGCGGCAAGAGCGGCCTGCCCGTCGGCGGCCTCGGTGACCACGTGCAGGTCGTCCTCATCGTCGAGGATGCCGCGGATCCCGGCGCGCACGAGACGCTGGTCATCCGCCAGCAGGATCCTGATCATCAACTGCCCCGCCGATCGGCTCGTGGTGGTCTGGGAACGGTAGCTGGCCCCGGACGAGGAACCCGCCCGCACTGCCGGGCCCGGCGCTCAACGTTCCGCCCAGTGCGCGGGCCCGTTCTGTCATGCCGGTGATCCCGCTTCCGCCCTCGTGCCTGGAGCGGGTCGCACCGCGTCCGTCGTCCTCGACGCTGAGCCTCAGTCCCCGTTCGCCGTGGTGGATCATGACGGCGACGTGCCGGGCGCCGCTGTGCTTGACGGCGTTTGTCAACGACTCCTGGATGATTCGATAGGCGGCGAGGTCCACCGCTGCCGGGAGCGGTGAGGTGGTCCCGCTCTCCTCGATGCGTACGTCGAGACCCCCGCGAGCGGTCGAGGAGACCAGCTCGTCGATCCTGGACAGGCCCGGCGCCGGAGCGGTGGGGGCCTGTTCGTCGACCTGGCGCAGTACCCCGAGGGTGGCTCGGAGTTCCTGGAGGCCCTCCTTGCTGCCCTGCTTGATGGCGGTCAGCGCCTCCTGCGCCTGGGCGGGGTCCTTCTGCATCCGGTGCAGGGCGGACGACGCCTGCACGTGGATCATCGACATGTTGTGGCCGATGACGTCGTGCAGTTCACGGGCGATGCGGAGCCGCTCCTGAGTGGCGCGCAGCCTGGCCTCCTCCTCGGCGTAGGCGACCCGGCCGTGGCGCATCGTTCCCAGCGCCACCACCGCGACGAGCCAGCCGGTCAGCATGAACACCGCTGTGCCGTTCACGTCGCCGGTGCCTGCCAGAACTCCCGCCCCCACCCCGATGACCATCACCGCCGCCATGGCGACCGATGCCTGGGTCCGTCCGCGGGCCGCCAGTGCGTACAGCACGGCGATCGGAACCAGGACCAGCGGACCGTCGACTGTGCTCAGCAGGTAGTAGGCGCCTGTGCCGATCACCGTGAGCCAGCCGACCGCCACCGGATGCCGGCGGTGCAGAGGCAGCGCGACGCACACCGCCACTGCCAAGAGCCAGGAGCCGATCACCGATGTGCTCGCGTTCCAGTCCGATCCCAGTCGCTGTCCCTCGGCCACCCCCACCAGTACCAGCACGACCCCGGCGAGCGCGATGTCGGCACCTGTCCCGGTGGGCAGGCGGAGACGCGTTGTATCGAGGTGCGGCATTGCTTCATTCTGCCTGCGGCACGCCGGGAACCGGAACTGTATGTCCGACTTTGCGCAGCGATTGCGTGCTGGGGAGGTACGCGGCGGCCGTGCCGTACATCTGCTGGTGTACGGCACGGCCGCTGCCTCCTGCTCCTGGTGCAGGCCGGGTGTCAGCCGTGGGCGGACGCCCGCGCCCGGGGTTCCCGAGCAGGATCGAGGCATGTCGTCGTCTCGCGATCCCGCCCGGATCGGTGCTGCCTTCGTCGGCGCACTCGTGGGTGCCGCCGCCGGAATCCTGCTGATCACCGTCGCCGGAACGTTCTCGATCACGGTCAGCGGTGTGTTCGCCGGGCTGACGCTCGGCCTGCCCGCTCTTTCCGGAGGATTTGTGGGCGTGATGACCCAAGGCAACACTCGCTCGAATTCGAGGTAGGCATCATGTCTTCCCCCCGCGGCTCGGCCGCGTCCCTTGTCCCGCCTGCGCCGCAGGGCGGTTCGTCCGCGCCCGTCGGACGGTTCGGTGCCCTGGCAGCTTGGGCGCAGCGTCATCGATGGGCCGCCATCGTGCTCTGGGTGGCCGTGGTGGCTGCCATCGCGCTCGGCTCCACCGCTGCGGGCTCCGCGTATCAGAACGATTTCTCGCTGCCGGGCACCGATTCCCAGGCGGCCACCGACCTGTTCGAGGAACACGGCAGTGACCAGGCGGGCGACAGTATCGAAATCGTCTTCAAGGACACCGCCGGCATCAAGAGCGACAAGGGCGGCATCGAGCCGATGCTGGCCGAGGTGAAGCGGATGGCGGGGGTCGCCGACGTGCGTAGCCCCTTCGCCGACGCCTCGGCCGTGTCGAAGGACGGCACGATCGCCTACGCGTCCGTCACTCTGGACGGCAAGACGGAGGATGTCCCGAAGGAGGACGTCGCCAAGATCATCGATACCGCGCAGGGCGTCGCCACCGAGCACCTCCAGGTCGAAGTGGGCGGCGAGGCCGCGCGCAACGCGGAGGACAAGGCGGGCCCGACTGCCGAACTCGCCGGGATCGTGGCAGCCCTGGTCATCCTGGTGCTGCTGTTCGGCTCGCTGTTGGCGGCATCTCTGCCGCTGATCACCGCCCTGTTCGCGGTCGGCGGTTCCATCGGCCTGATCGCCCTGGCCTCGCACATCTTCACCGTCGCCGACTTCACCCCGCCCATCCTGATGCTCGTCGGCCTCGGCGTCGGCGTCGACTACGCCCTGCTGATCTTCTACCGCTACCGCCATGAACTCCTGGCCGGCAACCAGCCCTCGGAAGCCGGCCGGAAAGCCCTCGACTCCGCCGGCCGGACGGTCTTCTTCGCGGGCTGCACCGTCATCGTCGCCCTCCTGGGCCTGGTCGCCCTCGGACTCGGCTCCCTGCAGGGCATCGCCCTCGCGGTGGCAATCACCGTCCTGATCACGATGGCCGCTTCCCTGGTACTGCTGCCCGCCCTGCTGGCACTGTCCGGCGAACGGATCCAGCGCCATGTCCTCAAGCAGCAGACCGAGGCCACCGGGAAGGGCAGGACCGAGGGCAACCGCTGGCGCGCCATGGCGCGCGCCGTACAGCGACGCCCGATCCCGACCCTCCTGGTCGGCGTGATCGCGCTCCTGGCCCTGTCCGCACCGGCAGTGGGCATGCGCCTCGGCTTCGCCGACTCCGGCAACGACCCCGAGGAGACCACGTCACGCCACGCTTACGGGCTGCTCGCCGAAGGCTTCGGCCCCGGCTTCAACGGACCGCTCATCGTCCTGGTCAAGGGAGATCAAGAAGCCGGTAGGACCGTTCAGGCACAGCTCGCCACCACCGACGGCGTCGCCGAGGCCAGCCCTGCGATGCCTTCCGAGGACGGCGCCCTGTCCACTGTCTTCGTCTACCCGACGACCTCGCCGCAGTCCGAGGAAACCGTGGACCTCGTCCACCGTCTGCGCGACGACGTGGCCCCGCCCCTGGAGCACACCACTGGCGCCCAAGTGCTGGTCGGCGGCGCCACCGCCGCCTCCCAGGACGTCTCCGAAACACTCGCCGACCGCCTGCCCCTGTTCGTCGCCGTCGTCGTGGGCCTCTCCTCGCTGCTGCTCCTGCTGGTCTTCCGATCCATCTGGATTCCCGTCAAGGCCGCCTTCCTGAACCTGCTGTCCATCTCCGCCGCCCTCGGCGTGATCACCCTGGTGTTCCAGCACGGCTGGTTCGGAGCACAGCCGGGGCCCATCGAAGCCTTCATTCCAGCGCTGATCTTTGCGATCGTCTTCGGGCTGTCCATGGACTACGAGGTCTTCCTCATCTCCCGCATCCACGAAGAATGGACGCGCACCAAAAACCCCTCGCAATCCGTACGCGAAGGGCTCGCTTCCACCGGCAGGGTCATCACCGCCGCCGCGGCCATCATGATGTTCGTCTTCGGGGCCTTCGTCCTCAGCGACGACCGCATGCTCGAGCAGTTCGGACTCGGCCTGGCCGTCGCCATCCTCCTCGACGCCGTCGTCATCCGATGCCTCATCGTTCCCGCCGCCATGCAGATGCTCGGCACATGGGCCTGGTGGCTCCCTGCCCCACTGGCCCGGAAACTGCCCAAGGTGTCCATCGAGCGCCCTGAGCAGAACTGACCGCGCTTCGCCACGGCTCGGATCACCGGGGCGACTTCCGCAACCCCTGAAGTCAGCGGCGCGGGTCACGATGCACGCCGTGACCCGCGCACGACTGGAGCCACTCATTCCGTTCACGGGCGACCCGGTGGGAACGCGCCCCTTGCTGCTGCGGAACACGGGCAGCATCGCGGGCCTGTAGTCGGCCGGGGTTCCGCACGGCGTGGCCGAACGAGAGAATCCCGGCATGGCGATCACTGCTCGTGCTCTCAACCGGTCCACACTCGCCCGGCAGTTGCTGCTCGGCCGGGAGTCGCTCGACGTCGTCGACGCGGTGCGCCGGGTCGTCGCCCTGCAGGCTCAGCACCCGGCCTCGCCGTACCTCGCGCTGTGGAACCGGCTCAGCGACTTCGACCCGGCCGGCCTCGAGACCGCTGTGGACGGCTTCCAGGTGGTCAAGTCGACGCTGATGCGGATCACCCTGCACATGGTCCACGCGGAGGACTACCGGGCCTTCCGTGAGGCCATGGAGCCGACGCTGCGCGCCTCCAGGCTCGGCGACGCACGTTTCACGGCCTCCGGGCTCACCCTCGACGACGCCGACGCTCTCGTCCCGGATCTGCTGAAGTACGCCGACCGGCCACGGACCTCCGCCGAGATGAGGGGGTGGCTCGAGGAGCGGGTGGGCGCACCGATGGAGCCGGTGACCTGGCGGATGCTGCGCCAGTACGCGCCACTGTGGCACGCCCCCGTCGGCGGGCCCTGGTCGTTCGGCACCGTGCAGTCGTACGTCGCGGCCGACACGCTGCCGGTGCTGACCGATCCTGACGCTGCCGCCGAGGGCCTGCGGACCCTGATCCGCCGCTACCTGGAGGGCTTCGGGCCGGCTTCGGTGGCGGACATGGCCCAGTTCGCGCTGGTCCAGCGGGCCCGGGTCAGGACGGCGGTGCAGGCGCTCGCCGGCGAGCTCGAGCAGCTGGAGGGCCCCGGCGGAACTGTGCTGTACGACATCCCCGGTGCGCCACGTCCGGCCGAGGACACTCCGGCGCCGCCCAGACTGATGGCGATGTGGGACAGCATCCTGCTGGCGTACGCCGACCGCAGCCGCGTCGTCCCGCCCGCCTACCGCAAGCTCGTGACCCGCGTGAACGGAGACGTGCTGCCCACCCTGCTGGTCGACGGCCACGTCGCCGGAGTCTGGCGTCCCGTGGACGGAGGGATCGAGGCCACCGCCTTCCACCCCCTCCCCGGCCCCGTCTGGCAGGGGCTGGCCGCGGAGGCACGGTCGCTCAGGGCGCTTCTCGCCGACCGCGATCCCAGGGTCTACAGCCGCTACGACCACTGGTGGACCAAGGGACTACCGGCCGCCGAAACACGTCTGCTGACCGGCGACTGAGCCGACGCCGCCCCGCGTCGAAAGTACGGTGCGGTGCGGTTCGGTGCGGTCCGCGCCGGTCCGGACAGCAAGTCGACGAACCGCCGTTCCGGCAGGGACCGGTCTCGTCCGGAGACCACTTCACCGGGTCGCGGAAACCCGCGACCCGGTTGCCCGCGACCCGGTTGCCCGCGACCCGGTAACCCGCGACGTAAAAAGCTTTAAAGAATCGGGGAAAGAAACCCACCCCACCCAAACCCGACCCACCCCGGGCCGTCGTCACTCACAAGGGTGACTTATGGCAACTCAGCTGGATTTGAGGTGGGTTGGTCGGCATATGCTCGCCGCGACAACCACAGACATGCGACGGCCCCCGAACGGGACAGCGAATCCCGATCGAGGGCCTGACCACCGAGGAAGAGATAGCTTCCCGATGGATACTCAGCAGATTACCGCGCCCCCGTGCGCCCCGACCTCCGCATCCGGGGGCGGCACACCGTCATCCGGCGTCATCCACGTCAACGTCCGGCACACCGCCGGTTTCACGGTCGTCGGCAACCACCTCAGCCAGCACCGCGGCCTCTCACTCGTCGCCATCGGGCTTGCCGTACACATCCAGTCGCTGCCCGCCGGAGCCGGAATCGGCATCAAGGTCCTTGTAAGCCGCTTCCCGGACAGCGAGTCCCGCATCGCCGCCGCCCTGCGCGAGCTCGAAGCCACCGGCTACCTCCACCGGAGCCGTGTACGCCTCCCCAGCGGCCGCATCACGACCCGCACGGTCTCGTACAACCGGCCGGACGCCGGAGCGTCCACCCCCGCCACGCACGCACCGCAGACCAGGCCCAGGCCAGGCACCCCGGCCCCGCAGCCCGCGCCGCCGCCGGCCGTACCCGTCCCGGCCCCCGCACCGCCGCTGGCGCGCACCTCGGCTCCCGTGCCCGCACCGCATACCGTCCTAGCTGTGGCAGCACCACATCCAGTGCCTGCCGCGCCCGCACCGCATGCCGCTCCTGCCGTGGCCGCACCGCAGCCCGCACCCGTCCTCGTACCGGCGCCCACCGCACGGCGGACACCGCCACCGCCGCTCCCCCAGCCGCGGACGCCCACCCCGGAACTGCACCGGGCAGCAGGGGCACTCCTCGCCGACCTCCGCCGGTACGCACCCCAACTCGTCCTCTCCGAGGGCGATATCGACGCTCTCGCTCCGGGGGTCACCGCCTGGCTGGAACGCGATGCCCACCCCGACACCGTCCGCCACGCGCTCACCGCCGACCTGCCGGTCCCCCTGAAACATCCTGCGAGGCTTCTCCGGCACCGGATCACCACGCTCCTCCCGCCGCCGCTGCCCGGAGCCCAGGACCTTTCCCCTGCTCGCCGCGGCGTCATCGTGATCCCGCTCCAGAACTGCGACCGCTGCGACCGCGCCTTCCGGGCGCGGGAACCGGGCCACTGCCGCGACTGCCGCACCGACTCGGCCCGGGCCGCCTGACTATTCGATTGCGTCGGGAGCGCGCGGCCCGGCATTGTTCGCGGACAATTTCCTGTGCGTGCAGGCCCACCCCTCAAGGAGGCCACTGTGGCCATCGCTCCCGTGCGTCGTGTGGCGCTGCTCGGCGGAGGCTTCTCGGACGACGAGGACGGGCTGCTGGACGGCTGGGTGCTCGCCCACGCGCGTACGCTCCGGCCCAGGGTGTGCTTCTTGCCCACGGCGAGCGGGGACGCACCCGCCTACGTCGAGAAGTTCCGTGCCGCATTCGAGTCGCGCACCGACTGCGAGCCCTCTGTACTGCCGTTGTTCCGGAGGGAGTTCGACGACGCCGCCTTGCGCTCGTACCTGCTCGCCCAGGATGTCGTGTACGTGGGTGGCGGCAACACCGCGAACCTGCTCGCCGTCTGGCGCACGCACGGCGTCGATCAGCTTTTGCGGGAGGCCTACAACCGCGGGACGCTGCTGTGCGGGATCAGTGCGGGCGCCAACTGCTGGGCGGAAGGCTCGCATACCGATTCCTTCGGCCCGCTCACCTTCCTGCCGGACGGCTTGGGCCTGCTGCCCGGCTCGGTGTGCCCGCACTACACCACCGAGCCGGGCCGCTGCCCCTCCTACCGGGCAGCCGTGGCGAGCGGGAAGCTTCCGCCGGGATGGGCGGTGGACGACGGCGTGGGAGCCCTCTTCACGGACGGTGTCCTCGTGGAGGCGGTGACCCGCACTCGCGTTGCACAGCTGTACCGGGTGGAGCCCGACGGACACGGCGGGGCCGACGAGCACGCACTCCCGTGCCGCCCGCTCGGCACCTCTCCCGTCAACCCGGGTTGATGCCCTGAGGGCCCTGGCCGATCGGGCACCTGCCCACCTACGTGAGACGGGCCACAGCGCACTGCGCACCGCATGGGAGCGCGGCTCCCGGGCAGGCGACTCAACGGTCCTGCCGCGCTTTCCCCCGACGCGGCAGGGCCGCCCCGTTCACCCCGGGCTCCGCCCGATCTTCGGTCAGCCGTTCAGGATCCCGCCCACGGCGTCCAGTGCCAGGGGCCACGGAAATCCCTCGGGCCGCCGCTCTCCCGGCTGATTCGGCACAAAGCCTCCCTCCCCGTACAGCACCGTCACACCGGCCATTCGCAGGGTGTCCACCGACCGGTCGAACTGAGGGTGCTGAACGTAGGCGGCGTTCACACACGGCATTGTCACGATGGGGATGCCCTTTCCGATGCCCTCGGCGACCACTCCGACCACGAAGTCCGACGTGAGGCCGAGTGCCCACTGATTGACGGTGTTGAAGGTGGCCGGCGCGAAGAGAATCGCATCGGCCTGCGGCCAGACGTCGGGCTCCCCGGGCGACTTGTACTGCGATCTCACCGGGTGACCCGTCAACCGTTCCAGCTCCGTCACCTGTGTTCCCACCCACCGCATGGCCGTGGGAGTCAGTCCCAGGCACACCCCCCATCCCCGTGCCTGCCCTTCCTCCACGATCGCGGCCATCTCGAGGACGGGCGGGGCAGCGGAGCCGAACAGGTAAAGAGTCTTCATGCACCCATCTCATCCATCGGCGACACAGCATGCAACTGTCCCCGCAGCGAGGGAATCAACGGGCAATGCCAGGACCAGCGCGCAGCTGCCTGGGTAATTTCCTGACAGAAGACGTCAGGAACGGAGTCCACATGCCCGGACCGATCGATGACCGCGCCGGTTCCCGCATCAGGGAGCAGAGGAAACTCGCCCGCCTGACGCAGAGGGAGCTCGCGGCCAGGCTCCCGTACTCCTACAGCCTCCTCAACCAGGTCGAGTGCGGCGCCAAGCCCGCACACCCGGACTTCGTTGCGGCAGTGGCACAGACGCTGCGGGTCGATGTCACCGTGCTCACCGGGCAGCCCTACGTGACCGAGCTTCAGCAGGACCGCCTGTCCGAGCTCGTACGTCCCATCCGCGAAGCCCTCGACCTGTACGACCTGGGCGCCGACGACGCGATTCCTGACAAGCCCACCATCGAGCTGGTCGCTGCTGCCGAGCGGCTCTGCGCCCTCGTCCGGGGCGCGCACCTGCGGAACGCGGCCCGCATGCTCCCCGCCACCATCACGGAGTTGACCACGGCGGCCTGGCGCACCGAGTCGACACAGCTCTGGCGAGCGCTTGCCTCCGCATACCGGAGCGCGCACGACATCTCGGTGAAACTCGGCTACTACGACCTGTCGAGCGTCGCTCTCGATCGGATGGACTGGGCCGCTCATCGCGCTTCCGATCCGTGCCTCTCCGCGATCCGCCAGTACATGCGCGCGCTGGTCTACTTCCGCGAGGGGGAGTACCTCATCGGTCAGCGACTCATCTCTGCCGGCCACCACCTTGTGGCCGACGCAGAACGGACCCGGGAGGCTGTGGTCGTCACCGGGCAACTGCACCTGGGAGCCTCCGTCATCGCAGCTCGCGCCCGGCAGCAGAGCACCGTCGACGTGCACATCGAGGAGGCGAAACGCTGTGCGGAACGCTCCGGCGACGCTTCGGAGATCCACTGGCTCAGTTTCGGACCCACAAACGTAGCTCTCCACCGCATGTCGGCAGCGGTGGAAATGCGGCACTACGACAAGGCATTGGCACAGGCCCTGCATATCAGCCTCCCCCCGGCTCTCGCTCCATCGCGGCGAGCGCACTTCCTCCTGGACAGGGCTCGTTCGGAAATGGAGACGGGCCGGCTGCAGGCGGCACTGGGAAGCATCGTCGAGGCAAGGCGAACGGCACCGGAACAGACCCGGTACCACCCCGGCGCCCGGGAAACCATCGCGGGGCTGGTGCACCTCTCCCGGCGGACCTCGGACACTCTCGGCCACATGTCGGCCTGGATCGGCCTGTAGCTGCCCTGGCGGCTCCCGGTCCGCGCACCCGACGCTCACCGAACTGTGAGCGTTCATGCCCTTCGTACCCGGCACGGTGGTCTCGTATCTGATCGCCGACGAACCGGGAATGCCATGGCCTTGAGACAACTGCCGTCAGTAGGTTCACTGACGGATCAACAACTGCGCGGCTGGTCCTGCGTCTGGTGCGGCACCGGCCTGACCGTAGGAACCGGGATCAGGCTGGGCGACCGACGCCATCGGCCGGAGCGCGGAGCCGCGTACTGGTGGTTCCCTCAGGCCTGCGCCGAGGCCGCAGAGTGCGCGAGGCGCGAGTGCCGGCCTGCGGATCCCGGATACCGTGCTCTGCTCGACCACACCCTGAACTGCGTCACCTGTCGGACCGGTGGGCGGTGTGGGTCAGCCTCCGAGCTACGGCTGGCCTGGCAGGAGGCGCGGCAGTGACCCGGTGCCCCGGAGGGGACCACGATTTTCCGGACGAGGACAGCATCGGGGCACACTGCCCGCAGCATGGGATCACACTGCTCCGGCGGAGTGCCCCGACAGCCGCACCTGTCGTATGCGAATCAGCCGGAGGCCACCGGCTCGCCGCTCCCGCGGCGGCGTCCCCCGCGCGTCTCCAGTTGCGCGATCACGGTGGCATGGAACCGGTCGACCGCCTCGTCGACACTGCGGATGAAGCCTGACTCCGCGTTGCCGCGGCTGCTCCCCATGCCCTTGAACAGGGAGAGGCGAAAGCCGCTGATGTCCGCGCCGTCCTTCGGCAGTATGTCGGCGGGCTCGGGGCGCAGCCGCTCCAGCGTCCCTCGTGGGCCTGTCCCGTCGCCGCCTTCGAGGAGTGTTTCGATATGCAGGTCCGCTGGAGCGGCGGCAAGCTGGCGAATGAGCCGCTTCGCCCGGCTGAGCGGATAGCCCTGTTCGGACGCCGCCACCTCGATCGAGGTGCGGAGCTTGCCCGTTCGCAGATCCGCGGTGATGGCAAGGACGCCGGGTGTTCCGTCGATACGCAGTTCGGCGTGGAGCCGTCCCTGGGAACAGAGCTGGTCGGCCAGATCCGCACGGCGTGCGCGCGGGTCGACTCCGCGTTTGGCTCTCTGCACGGGCAGTACCTTCTGCCCGAGCTCCCCGCCGAGCCTCAGGCAGACCTGCCGGATCAGCCGTTCCCAGTTCTCGATGACTTCCATGGCTCGCGGGTCGCCCTGGCAAAGGGTTTCGTCGTCGATTCCCTTGCGAACCGGTACCCATGCGGCGCCCATGTTCTGGAACCCGTGGCAGCCCGAGTGCTCGTGCTGGAGGTAGTGCAGGAGTTCCTGGAGCAGCCACGCGTGGGCGGCATTGTCCACTCCCTCGTGACGGATCAGCATCTGCGCCTGGTGGGCGACTTCGGCCCAGGACAGGTGCCAGAGGGCGACCTTGTGCTTGCGCCTGCCGTCGATCCTCACGTCGACGAGAGGGCTGCCTTCGAGTGCCACGTCGTTGGACAGGGTGATGACGGCCTCGTAGCCACGCCGGGCTGCGATGTCCATGTAGGCCTGCACCTGGTCCGGCTTGAGCGCGTTGCCGTTCGTCTTCGTCTCGACAAGGGCCGTCCACAGTTTGCCCGCCCGTTCGACACGGATGACTCCGTCCGGCCGCCGGGGCGAATCACCGTGCGGCAGCGCCACCTCGGTGAACGTCTCCATTCGTCCTGCGGGAGCTCCGAACCCTGCGGTGAGACGTCGGCCGAACTCCGGTACCTGAGCCATCACGGACAGCAGTACTGAGGTGGCTCGCGTCTCCCGTTCCCGGTCGCTCTTGAGAACCGAGAGCGGAAAGAGCCTTGCTGTTCTCCAGGATTCGTTGTCGGCGAGCGACTTCTTCGCCGTCCTGGGAAGCGTCACCTTCTTCTTGGCGGTGCGCGGGCGGGGACGCGGTTTCGGCCCGTCCGGCACCTTCTTCTCGGCGCTCACGGGGACCACGATGGCCGGTTCCGGGATCCGCGGCGGGGGGACGGCCGACGCCTGACCTCCGGCCTGCCGACCGGGCTCCTCCTCCGCGCCTTCCTCCCCGGCGTCGTCGTCGATGTCGACTCCGAAGTCCGTCGCCAGCCCGGCCAGCCCGGATTCGTAGCCCTGCCCGACAGCCCGGAACTTCCACTCTCCGGAGCGCCGGTAGAGCTCACCGAAGATGAAGGCACTCACCGCACCGGCGTCCTCGATGGAGAACTGGACCAGGCCGTCACCGGAGCTGTCCGCGAGGGTCAGATGGAGGTCGTTGAGATCCCCGAAGCGGGATCCGCCGTAGCGGCTCGCGGCCACGACGATCTGCTCGACCTCGGGCGGTACCGCGTCGAGATCGAAACTGATGCGGTCCTCGTTGCCGTCGGCGGTGGGAGTCTTGCCGAGCAGCTGCACGCTTCCGTTGCCCGCGATCGGGTTGTTGTAGAAGCAGAAGTCCACGTCGCTGCGGACCTTGCCGTTGCCGTCGAGCAGAAGCACGGAGACATCCGCGTCCCCCTCCCCGGTGGAGCTGCTCCAGCCCAGACTCATCACCACGGCACTGACGTCGTCGCTCAGTGCGGCCAGTCCTACGTTGGCGCCCTTGACCAAATCCTGCATGCGGCCCCCCAATGCCTGCCGGGCCAGAACGCACGCGCGGCAGCTCGCTGTGTGACGTTGTGTGGTGCGTCACACATTCGCCGTACACGGGGAACCCTAGCGGCCGGATGAGAGGTTCAAGGAGAAGTTGTGAAAGTTCCGACGCCCCCGCGAGCGGCGACCCGGCGCCCCCGGCGGATCAGGACGACTCCCGTACCACCAGCTCCGTCGGCAGCACGATCCTCGGCCGTTCCTCCGTGCGCTCCTCCGTGCGGTTCGCGATCTCCTGGAGCAGGACCCGGGTCATCGTGCGGCCCATCTCCTCGATCGGCTGGCGCACGCTCGTCAGCGGGGGGTCCATGTGGCGGGCCACGGCCGAGTCGTCGAAGCCGATCAGGGCCACGTCGTCCGGGATCCGGCGGCCGGACTCGCGCAGGACCTGGCGGGCGCCCGCCGCCATCACGTCGGAGGCGGCGAAGACCGCGTCGACGTCGGGGCGGCGGTCCAGCAGCTCCCGCATGGCGCGGGCGCCGCCCTCCTCGGTGAAGTCGGCGGGGGCGATGAGCCGTTCGTCGGGGTCGAGGCCCGCGGCGGCGATGGCCTTGCGGTAGCCGTCGAGGCGGCGTTGCGCGCCGTACACGTCGAGGCGTCCGGTGATCGTGGCGATGGCGGTGCGGCCTCGCGATATGAAGTGGTCGACCGCCGCGCGTGCGCCCTCGAAGTTGTCGGAGTCGACCGAGGGCAGCGGCTCCGCCGCGTGCCTGCGGCCGCTGATCACGGAGGGCATGCCGAGCTGTTCGAGGAGCTCCGGCAGCGGGTCGTCGGCGTGGACGGCGATCAGCAGGACGCCGTCGACCCGGTGGGCGGTCAGGTACTGGGCCAGCCGGCGGCGCTCACGGTCGTTGCCCGCCAGGGTCAGCAGCAGCTGCATCTCCGTGTCGGCGAGGGCCTCCCCCACCCCTCGTACGATGTCGGAGAAGTACGGCTCGGCGAAGAACCGGGTCTCGGACTCGGGTACGACCAGGGCGATGGCGTCCGTCCGGTTCCCGGCGAGCGCTCTGGCAGCCCGGTTGGGTACGTAACCCAGCTCGGCGACGGCCGCCTCGACCGCCTCCTTGGTCTGCGCACTGACCCGCGGCGAGCCGTTGATGACGCGTGAGGCCGTGCCCCGCCCCACTCCGGCCCGTGCCGCTACTTCTTCGAGCGTGGGCCGCCCGCCACTCCGTACTCGCGCTGCCGCCATGGCTGCCTCCCGTTCGCGGTCAATTTCTCACAGCCGGATAGCCAAACCAAGTCCCGCTGTCCGATCCCTTGACACTGACCCGGACCGACCGGCCCTTCGGCAGCGCCACAGTTCTTGGGAGCGCTCCCAAGCCTACGGGGTCACTGTGACGAACGTGTAAGGCGGGCACAAAGAAGCGAGACCCGGCGCTCGGCCGGGTCTCGCTGTTCATGCAGGTCAGACAGTTCCGTCGGCCGGGGGCAGGCCGTGGCGGCGGATCACGTCGGAGTACCAGTGGGCACTCGCCTTGGGAATGCGGCGCTGCGAGGCGTAGTCGACGTACACGGCACCGAAGCGCTTCGAATAGCCGTACGCCCACTCGAAGTTGTCCATCAGCGACCAGAGGAAGTAGCCGCCGACGTCCGCTCCGTCGGCGATCGCCCGCTGTACGGCGTCGAGGTGGCCGTGCAGGTACGCGATCCGCGCGGGGTCCTCGACCTTGCCCTCGGGCGAGACGTAGTCGTCGAACGCGGCGCCGTTCTCCGTGACCATCAGCGGGAGGCCGGGGTGCTCGCGGTGGGTGTCCATCAGGAGGTTGTAGAGCCCGTCGGGGTCGATCGACCAGTCCATCGCGGTGCGCTCCTTCCCCTCGGCGAGGTGGAAGGCGACGCCTTCGGAACCGGGCCACGGGGAGTGGTCGCTGGCCCCGTGGGCGTCGCTGCGCGCGTAGTCGGCCCCTTGCACCGGAGTGGAGACCAGGGTCGGCGTGTAGTAGTTGATGCCGAGGGCGTCGACCGGGCGGGAAATGGTGGCGAGGTCGCCGTCCTGGACCAGCTTCGACCAGTCCACCAGGTGCGAGGTGTCGGCGATCAGGTCCTCGGGGTACTCGCCGCGCAGCATCGGGCCGGTGAAGACGCGGTTGCCCACCGCGTCGATCCGGCGGGCGGCGTCGGCGTCGGCCGCGCTGTCGGTCAGCGGACGGACCTGGTGCAGGTTGAGGGTGACCGAGGTCTGCGCAGCAGCGGGGAGTTGGGCGCGCAGAACCTCGATCGCCCGGCCATGGGCGAGATTGAGGTGATGGGCCGCCTGCAGTGCGGCTGCGGGCTCGGTACGGCCGGGGGCGTGCACACCGGATCCGTAGCCGAGGAAGGCCGAGCACCACGGCTCGTTGAGGGTGGTCCACAGGCCGACGCGGTCACCGAGGGCGCCGGAGACGATGGCGGCGTAGTCGGCGAAGCGCTCGGCGGTGGCGCGCTCGGGCCAGCCGCCGGCGTCCTCGAGCTCCTGGGGGAGGTCCCAGTGGTAGAGGGTGGCGACGGGCGCGATGCCGGCGTCCAGCAGCTCGTCGACAAGCTTGCGGTAGAAGTCCAGGCCGCGCTCGACGGCGGGGCCGCGGCCGGTGGGCTGGACCCGGGACCAGGAGACCGAGAAGCGGTACGCCTTGAGCCCGAGCTGCTTCATCAGCGCCACGTCGTCGCGGTAGCGGTGGTAGTGGTCGGCGGCGATGTCGCCGGTGTCGCCGTTGTGGACCTTGCCGGGGGTGCGGCTGAAGGTGTCCCAGATGGACGGCGTGCGGCCGCCCTCGGCGGCGGCACCCTCGACCTGGTAGGACGCGGTCGCCGCGCCCCACATGAAGCCCGTGGGGAAGTTCGTTGCCTCGGGCGCCTGCTTCGGGGTGATGTCGGGTCGTACTGCAGTCATGCGGGAGCGCTCCCAAGAATGGCCGAACAGGGACAGGGATGAGGGGGCCGAGGGCCCGTACGGCCTGTGGTCAGGTACAGGCCGTACGGGACGACCGAGAGTGGAGCGGGGCAGGGCCGGGAGGTCAGCCCTTGACGGCGCCGGACATGATGCCCCCGACGATCTGCTTGCCGAAGATCACGAAGACGACGAGCAGGGGCAGGGTGCTGATCAGCGCACCCGCCATGACGATGCTCTGGTCGGGGACGTAGGACGCGCTCAGCTCACCGAGTGCGACCTGGAGGGTGGGGTTCTCCGCGTTCAGTGCCAGGTACGGCCAGAAGAAGTCGTTCCAGGCCTGTACGAAGGTGAGCATGCCGAGAACCATCATGGCCGGTCGGGCGACCGGGAGCACGATGCTCCACACGATGCGGATGTTGTTGGCCCCGTCGACCCTGCCCGCTTCGATGAGCTCGTACGGCAGTGCCTCGATCAGGTACTGACGCATGAAGAACACGCCGAACGCGCTCACCAGGGTCGGGAAGATCACCGACTCCAGCTGACCGCCCCAGCCGATGTCGGCCATCATCATGAACAGGGGTACGACGCTGAGCTGCGGGGGGATCGTCAGCGTGGCGATGACCATCGTCATCAGCGCGCCACGGCCCTTGAAGCGCATCTTGGCGAAGGCGTAGCCGGCCAGGGTGCAGAAGAACAGCGTCGCGAGGGTGATGCTGCTGGACACGATGAAGGTGTTCAGGATGGCCTTGCCGAGGCTGGCCTGCTCCCAGGCCGCCTCGAGGTTGCTGAACAGGTTCCCGCCGGGGATGAGCGGCGGGGTCGTGGCGAGCACCTCCTCCTGCGTGCGGGACGCGGCGACGAGTGTCCAGTACAGCGGGAAGAGCGAGCCGAGGCCGACGACGGCCAGGGCGAAGTAGGCGAAGGGTCCGGCATGGTGCTGACGGCCCGCGCCGGGCTTGAAACGGCGATGGCGCGGAGGTTCGCTGCGGGGCGGTGACGTGGTGACGCGGCGGTCCGGAGCGGTGATGGGGCTGGTGGTGGTCATGGTTATCGCTCCCCGTCAGGCCGCGGTCTTGCGCATGACGCGCCCGACGAGCCAGTTGATCGCGGCAATGAGCAGCAGCAGGACGAGCATGGCCCAGGCGACTGCGGCGGCCGGACCGAGGTGCCCGAGATTCCAGCCGTAGTTGTAGAGGTAGATGCTGAGCGTCTCGTACTGGTTCTCCGTGCCGCCCTGCGCTCCGATGGGACCGGCTTCGAGAAGCAGGGGTTCACCGAACAGCTGCATCGAGCCGATGGTCGAGATGACGATGGTGAAGAGGATCGTCGGCCTCAGCGAGGGGATCGTCACGTTGCGGAACTGCTGCCAGCGCGAGGCTCCGTCGAGCGAGGCCGCCTCGTACAGGTCGGACGGGATGGCCTGCATCGCTGCGAGGTAGATCAGCGTGTTGTAGCCCGTCCAGCGCCAGATCACGATGATCGCGATGGCGATGTTGGACGTCCAGTGACCGTTGACCCAGTTCGTCTCGCCGATGCCGAAGAACCCGAGCACCCAGTTCAACAGGCCGCCGTCCGCCCGGAACACCAGGGCGAAGACCAGGGCCGCGGACGCCACCGAGGTGGCGTACGGGGTGAGGATCACGGTGCGCCAGAAGGTGCTGGCGCGCAGTTTGTAGTTCAGCAGATGGGCCAGGCCCAGCGCGATCATCAGCTGCGGGACGGTCGAGATGACGCCGATGACGAAGGTGTTCGTGACCGCGGTCCAGAACTCGGCTTCCTGCAGGATGGTGGTGAAGTTCTCCCAGCCGACCCATTCCATCTGGTCGAGACCGGTCATCTCCACCCGGTGCAGGGCGATCCAGCCGGTGTACAGGAGCGGGTAGAGCCCGAAGGCTCCGAAGATGAGGAAGAAGGGCGCGATGTACGCGTAGGGCGATGCCTTGTCGTCGAATCGCCACAACCGGCTGCGCCACGCCTGGCGGCTCGGGGTCATGGGCTTGGGAGCGCGGCGGCTGGGCCGGGATCCGTGTGCGCCCCGGGTGGGGGTCGAGGTTGCCACAGGTGGGAGTCCTTCCCTGGGGTGTGCCGACACCGCAGGGGCAGGCCGGACCTCTGGTCAGGTCCGGCGGAGGTGTCGGAATCGGTGCGCGGTGCCGGCGGTACGACCGGCACCGGTGCGGACCGGCCGGGACGCGCGGTGGGCGTCCCGGCGGTCCGCACCGGCGGGGGTCAGCCGATCACCTTGTCGATCGCCTCGGTGGCGGCGTCCCAGGCCTTGTCGGGGCTGGTGCCGCGCTGCTCCATGTTGTTGATCTGGGTGGAGATGGTGTCCTTGATGATGCCGTCCTTCGGGCCGAGCACGGCGGCCGGGATGATCTCCGACTCCTCCGCGTAGAGCTCACCGATGGGGGCGTTGTTGAAGTACTCGAGCTTGGCGTTCTTCACGTCGGGGAGCTGGTGCGCGCCCTTGTTCGACGGGAAGACACCGACTGCCTTGAAGACGGCGGCCTGCTGCTCGGGAGCGGTCAGCCACTTGACGAGCTCGCCGGCCTCCTTGACGTGCTTGCCCTTCGCGGGCACGGAGAGGAACGAGCCGCCCCAGTTGGCCGCGGTGTCGCCCGGGGTGCGGGCGATGTCCCACTTGCCCTTGTGCGCGTCACCGGAGTACGTGGAGATCTGCGCGGCCATCCATGCCGGGCAGGCCATCGTGGCGATGCTGCCCTTGCGCAGGGCGGTCTGCCACGGGACACCGAACTGGGCCAGACCCTGGGTCAGTCCCTTGTCGACGGCCTCGGCCGCGAGGTCCCAGCCCTTCTTGACGCCGGCGCTCTCCTTGTAGATCGCCTTGCCGTCCTTGGCGTAGTACTGCTCCGAGGAGGAGCTCACGACGCCGTTGTACATGGCGCTGGCGGAGTCCATGAAGTACGTGCCCTTGGGGGCCTTCTTCTTGTACTCCTCACCGAGCTTGAGGTAGTCCTCCCACCCGCCGGCGTACTTCGCGGCGACCTCGGCGCGCTCGACCGGGAGACCGGCCTTCTCGAACAGGTCGCGGCGGTAGCAGATCGACATCGGGCCGATGTCGGTGCCTGCGCCTATGACCTTGCCCTCGTCGGTGCTGGCCTGCAGCGCCTTCCAGGTGACCCACTGGCTGGGGTCGATCACCTTGGAGAGGTCGGTGAACGCGTCCGCCTTGGTGTCGACGAGCTCCTTCACGCGGCCGACCTCGATGCCCTGCACGTCGGCGAGGCCGCTGCCGGTGTTGAGCTGCTGAAGGAACTTGGGGTAGTAGACCTTCTCCTCGGCCGTGACGTTTTCCTTGACCGTGATGTTCGGGTTGAGCTCGTGGTACTTCTCGAAGAGCCCCGCCTCCTTGTAGCCGAACTGGCCGAAGTCGGCGACGGTCAGGGTGATCTTGCCGTTGGCGTCGGCTCCTTCGGAGTCCGAGTCGGAATCGCCGCAGCCGGTGAGCAGCAGGGCGGTGGCCGTGAGGCCCGTGGTGGCCATGACGAGGGTTCTGCGGCTTCGACCTGCGACAGTGCGGGTGATGCGCATTCCACTACTCCTTGTTCCAGGGTGGGACTGGCGTTCAATCTGCTCGGCATACGCACCGGTGGGTGCGGGTGCCATCGGTACAGGGATGACATGGGCGGTGCCGTCCCCGTACGAGCGAAAACCTCGTTCGATATGGGAGCGCTCCCATGCGCTGATGCCGGAAGATTGCTGCCTCAAGGGGGTGGGTGTCAAGAGTTGAAGACGCTTCCGTTGCCCGAGTGTGTCCTGCAAGTCACGCGACCGTGTCCGGTAGAGGGCTTGCGTTAACCTGCGCGTCCTGCATGCGCAGTACGACGGGTCATGAATGTCCGCAGGTCAGAGGGGTATTACTCGTGAGGAGCGCACTCCGCCGCCGGAAAGGGCCGCGTGCGGAGCGGATTTCGGGACGGCGCTCCCGGAGGCACCTGCGCCATCGCTCGGTCCGGGAACGCCCGCCGGAAGATGAACGGGATCGCCCGCGCTGGGGTCGTCCTGGGGGCCGACAGCCGATTTCGCGTTCTTTCCCCGAACTCCGTGCACAGGGCAGGTGATTCCGCTTGGCCGTGGGAGCGCGTCGGCCCGACAGATCCGGGCCCAGGGTTCGACGGGTGGTGCACATGTGACCGCCGGACGGGCAGGAGCCCGTCCGGCGGTCACGTACGTCCTGGGGGGCGCGCAGGCCACATGGGGGGGGGCGCACCCCGGCCGGGTGTGGGGGGTCGTGGGGCCGGCCGGGATGCGCGCGGGGGGTGGCGGTCTGCGGGGAGCGGAGGGCTACTTGAAGGCGCCGAACGCCTTCGTGAACGCCAGCGGCTCCTGGAGGATCGAACTGCAGGACGCGTCCGCCGTCGGCTTCGTGCCGCCGGCGCACTCCTTGTCACGGGTGCCGGACCACATCGCGAGCCGGCCGATGCCCTTGTCCTGGGCGAACTTCACCAGCTGCGTGGCGTCGTCGACCTTGAAGATCTCGGTGGCGACGTCGTTCACACCGATCATCGGGGTGACCGCGACAGCCTCCCAGGCAGCCGCGTCGGACAGCCCGAGCACGCCCTTGATCTGGGCCTGCGTGGCGGTGGCCGCCTGGGTCGCGTAGTCGCCCATGTCGCCGCTGTACGAGGCCCCGTAGTCCATCGCCATGATGTTGACCGCGTCGACCCGCACGCCGTTCTTCTTCGCGTCGGCGATGAGGTCCACACCCGGCTGGGTCAGGCCTTCGGGCATCACCGGCAGGGTGTACGAGACGTCCAGGCCTGGGTGCGTCTTCTGGAGCTGGGCGATGGCCTGAGAGCGGCGGGAGTTGGCCGCGGTGTCGGGCAGCGCACCGCCCTCGATGTCGAAGTCGACCTTGGTGAGCCCGTACGTGTCGATGACCTTGCCGTACGCGGCGGCGAGGTCGCCGGCCGAGGAGCAGTGCAGGGCCAGTTCGGCGCCCGCCGCACCGCCGAAGGAGACCCGGACGTCGCCGCCCTTCGCCCGCAGCGCGTCGATCTGGCCGGCCACCTTGTCGTCGCCGAGGCCGGTCACCCCGCCCCAGAGCGGGGCACAGCTGCCGCCGGAGGTGATGAAGGCGAGGTTGAACTCCTTCACACCGGTCTTCCCGACGGTGTCCAGCAGGTCGTACGACGGGTAGAGCGAGGTGTCGATGTACGGGGCGAACCCGGCTCCCGCGACCGTGCCGCCCTCGTCACCGCCGCCGGACGTCTCGGAGGGCGTCGGTGAGGCCGTCGCCGGCTCCGTGGGGGTGGGTGTGGCGGTGGCGGTGGGCGTCGGTGCGGGGCTCGCGGTCTCCGTGGGGCGTCCGCTGGGCTGCGGTGTGGCGCCGGTGTCGACGGAACACGTGGCGTCGTTGATGAGGCAGCCGACCGGATCGGCAGCCGCGCCGGACGAGGCGGTGACGAAGCCGACCGTCACCGACGCACCGGGGGCGAGGTCCTTGTTCCAGCTCGCGGGCTTCACCGTGACGTGGTTCCCGCTGACGGTGTGCTCGCCGTTCCAGAGCGAGTCGATCTTCGTACCCACGGGAAGGTCGAACTCGAGCGTCCACCCCGCCTGGGCCTTGTCGGTGTCGTTCGTGACGACGTACTGCCCGGTGTATCCGCCGGTCCAGCCGCTCGTCCTGGTGTAGGTGGCACCGACCGCCGCGGCCTGCGCCGTGCCGGTGAGTGCGAAGACCGTGCCACCGATGACTGCGGCGGCGACGACGGCGCCGACGGCCTTGGTGCGGGTGCTCGTCGTACGGCGGTGCGTGCTGGTGCCCATCGCGTTCCTGCCTCTGTCCTGCGGGGGGTGGTGTGTGCGTCTGCACGCTAGCCGCCCCGAACCGGGCAAAAGCCGCTTCATGGACCTGAGTTGATGTTCTTAGGGTTGGCTTAAGGAGCGCATCGGTGCTGGTTAAGACCGGACGACGCACGGGGGTGGAAGAAGGCGCGGGGCTGGGGGCGTGCAGCTGCGAGGCGGAGGACCGAGGCAGTGGCACGGGTCTCCCCTGTTCGAGCGAAGCCGAGACCTCCGGCATGTTGGTGAGGGGCGGCGACGCCACAGATGCGCTGTGCCCGGCCCCGCGGCGCCCCCCGTGTGCCGGTCGGTCTAGAGGTCCGGGCCGGCCCCGGGTGACTTACGGAGCTCTGCGTTCCGCCCCGTCACTCCGAGCCGCTGCCGCTTCCCGATCCGCTTCCCGGACCGCCTGCCCACCCGGTGCCCACGGCGCCCGGGTTCGGACGGGCCGCCGTCGAGGCCTATCCAGATGCGCACCTCCGTACCGCCGAGCACCGAACGCCCGATCCGCAGATCACCGCCGGTGGACTCGGCGACCCTGCGCACGATGTCCAGGCCGAGGCCGGTCGAGCCCACGGCGCCCGGCGCTTCGCCGCGTCCGGTGGCTCCCCGGGCCAGGGCGGCCTTCGGGTCGGCTATGCCCGGCCCTGCGTCCGAGACCAGGACGAGTACGGCGTCGCCGCTGTGGTGCACGTCGACGGCGAACGCGGTGCCCTCCGGGGTGTGCCGGAAGACGTTACCGAGCAACGCGTCGACCGCAGCGGCCAGTTCCGGCCTGGCGACCGGGATCCGCACCGTGCGGTCCACCCCCGCGAGGCGGACCGTACGGCCCTCGTCCTCGGCCAGTGCCGACCAGAAGCCCATGCGCTCGCGGATCACCTCGGACGCGTCGCACCCGGCGCCCGCGCCCGACTGCACGCCCTGGGTCTGGGGGCGCTGTTCCCGGGCGGTACGGATGATCGTGTCGACCTCGCGCTCCAGTTGCTCGACCGCCGCCCGGGTCTGCTCGGCGGCGGGGCCCTCGCCCAGGGACGCGGCGTTGAGCCGGAGCACGGTCAGCGGGGTGCGCAGCCGGTGCGAGAGGTCGGCGGCCAGTTCGCGTTCGTTGGCGAGAAGTTGGACCACCTGGTCCGCCATGGAGTTGAACGCGATGGCGGCGGACCGCAGTTCGGTGGGCCCCTCCTCGGGGACCCGGGTGCCCAGCCTGCCCTCCCCCAGGTTCTGGGCGGCGCCGGCGAGCCGCTGGGCGGGCTCCACCATCCGCACGCCGAGCCGGTCGGCGACGGCCACCGAGCCGACGATCAGCGCGATGCCGACACCCGCCAGCATCAGCCAGGCCGTGCCGACGCCGTTGGAGACCTCGCCCTCGGGTACGAACACCTCGACGACGGCGATGTCCCCCGAGCCCAGCGCGGTGGGCTGGAGCAGCGCGGAGCCGCCCGGGACCTCGGAGATGGAGGCGCGCCCCGATGTCCGTACGGTCTCCAGGTCGTGGCGGGTGGCGCGCCGGGTGCCGATCTCCAGGCGCCGGCTGTCCGGCTCGTCGGCGGCGGGGACGTGGACGGCGAGCCGTCCCTGGCCGCCCGGTTCGGTGGACAGGACCGCGCGGGTGAGTTCCTCGCGGTCGGTGGTGATGGTGAGGGTGGGGCCGATGGTGGCGGCCTGGCGCTCGGCGTCGGAGAAGGCGCGGTCGCGGGCCATCTCCTTGATGACGAGCCCGAGGGGCACCGCGAACGCGATCACCACCATGGCGGTGACAGCCAGGCAGACCTTGACCAGTGCCCACCTCATGCGGGTGGTTCCGGTACGGTCCGCGGCGCCGCCGCGGGGGGTTCGAGTTTGACGCCGACACCGCGCAGCGTGTGCAGATATCGCGGCCGTGCGGCTGTCTCGCCCAGTTTGCGGCGCAGCCAGGAGAGATGGACGTCGATGGTCTGGTCGTCGCCGTAGGACTGCTGCCAGACCTCGGCCAGCAGTTCCCGGCGCGCGACGACCACTCCGGGGCGCCCGGCGAGAAAGGCCAGCAGGTCGAATTCGCGGCGGGTCAGGTCGAGTGTCGTGCCGTCCAGTTCCGCCTGGCGGCGCAGCGGGTCGATGGAGAGCCCGCCGACCTGGATCACGCGCGGGGACGGCGTCCGGTCGCCCGCACCGCGGGTGCGGCGCAGCACCGCGGCCATGCGCGCCGACAGGTGCTCCACCGAGAAGGGTTTGGTCAGGTAGTCGTCGGCACCGTCGTTGAGCAGCCTGACTATCTCGGCCTCGTCGTCCCGGGCGGTCGCGATGATCACGGGTACGTCGGTGATGGACCGCAGCATCTTCAGCGCCTCGGCGCCGTCGAGGTCGGGCAGCCCGAGGTCGAGGATGACCACGTCGAACCGGAAGTGCGCCACTTCGCGCAGCGCTTCGAGCGCCGTGCCGACACTCCGTACCGTGTGGGAGGCCTCGGTCAGGTGCCGGATGAGGGCGGAACGTACGAACTGGTCGTCCTCGACCACGAGCACACTAGGCATGGGCGGCACCGTAGCCCATGCGGACGGACCCGGTCCCCTCCGGGACAGCACCGGTGCGCGTGGGGCAGGATGTGCCCGATGCAACGAGGACTCGTACACGCGATCGCCTGGTCGCTGTCCACCGGGGCGGCGGTCACGCTGTCGTGGTGGGGTGTGCACACGGTGATGTCGGGGACGGCGTACGACCCTCCGCGCGCCGTGCCGATCTCTGTCGGCGCACGGACCGAACAGGCCGCGGAGGAACCGGTGTCGTCGTCCACCCACCGCGCCCTTCCCTCGCCCACGCCGAGCGCGAGCGCCTCCCGGACCACGCCTCCACGGTCCCCGCGCCCCTCCTCCCGTACTCCGTCGAGCAGTCCGGCCGCTCCGCCGAAGACCTCCGCGCCCGCGGCGGCGTCGTCGGGGGACGTGAAGAGCTATCCGACCCGCGGCGGCAGGGTGGTCCTGGAGCTGGCGAGCGCTTCGGCGAAGCTGGTCTCGGCGACCCCGGAGCAGGGCTGGTCGATGCAGGTGTGGACGAACGCGGAGTGGATCCGGGTGGACTTCAGCGACGGGGGCGGGGCAACCGTCTCCGTCTTCTGCACCTGGAACGGCCATCCGCCGACGGTGCAGGTCGTCGACCAGTAGCCGCCCGGTCGACCAGGAGCCGCTCGATCGACCGGTAGCCGCCTATGTGAAGGCGCCCGGCGGCGGGGCGGGGGACGGCTTGGCGCCCTCGTCGGTGACGACGGCGGCGCCGCCCGTGAAGTCGGCGAGCGCCCTGCCGTGTTCGACCCGGCCGGGGTGCGGGTCGCTCGCGACCCGGCGGGTCAGCTCGGCGACGGCGATCGGCAGGTCCGAGGCGACCAGGACCGCGTTACCGAAGCGGCGGCCCCGCCAGACGGTCGGATCGGCTGCCAGGGCCAGCTCGGGGAAGAGGGAGGCCGCCGTCGCGATCTGGCCGCGGAGGTGGGCGAGCGGCGGACCGTCGGCGAGGTTGGCGGCGTACCGCCCGCCGGGCTTCAGTACCCGGCGTACCTCACCGAGGAATTCGGCGGAGGTGAGGTGGGCGGGGGTACGTGCCCCGCTGAAAACGTCGGCGATGACGAGGTCGGCCCAGCCGTCCTGGATCTTGGCGAGTCCGGCGCGGGCATCGGTGGAGCGCACCCGTATCCGGGCCTGTGGGTCCAACGGGAGCTCCCGGCGGACGAGTTGGACGAGGGCGGCGTCGATCTCGACGATCTGCTGGGTGGAGCGGGGGCGGGTCGCCGCGATGTAGCGGGCCAGCGTGAAGGCGCCGCCGCCCAGGTGGACGACCTGGAGGGGCTGGTTCGGGGGCGCCGACAGGTCGATGACGTGGCCGAGCCTGCGCTGGTACTCGAACGAGAGGTACGAGGGGTCGTCCAGGTCCACATGGGACTGGGGGGCACCGTCCAGCAGCAGGGTCCAGGCACGCGGGCGTTCACGGTCGGGCACGAGCTCGGCGAGACCGCCGTCCACCGTCGCGGCGACGGGCTCCTGCCCGCGTTCGCGCTCGGACCGCTTCCGGGCACTCGCACCCTTGGCCGGCGCTCCTCGACGTGCCACGCGCGCTCGTCCTCGCTCACCGGATCGGGCCGGCTCCTGGGTCGGCCGGCGACGGTGGGAGATCCTCCCACCAGGCCATTATGGCCTCAGCGGCAGTTGTCGGCCGCCTCGATGAGCCTGGCAGCCTGGTCGAGAGCGGCCCGCAGCACGGCCGGATCGGTGACCGGGGCGTCCTCGGCGGGCGGCAGGAGCCAGCCGCCGCCGATCACGGGCGGCTCGGCGGGGACGCGCAGCCCCCGGCCGTCCGTCCGCGTACAGGCACTGCCGGGTACGTCCCAGGCGTCGGCGGTACCGGCCGGCACCAGGAATCCGAGGGTGTGGCAGGCTCCGTCGTGCAGGACCGGGCCGACGGCCTCGTGGTCCGCGCCGCGGCGCAGGATGTCCACAGCCTCCAGTCCCTGACGTGCCGGGACGGTCACCAGGTCGCACGGTGCGGTTTCCGGACCGATGTGCAGCATGGGAACCCCTCCTCTCGTCGCGAGGCAGAGCCACGCTCCGCCTCCTCATGGACCAACGCACCGACGGCGTCAAGGGCTACGGCACTACGCCGCCGCAAAGGGTGGCAGTTCATGGCAGATCACGGGTGAGATGTCTTGCTTTATATGCAAACGCTGCGTGTGCGACGTGTCACAGCAGGTACGTTCTTGCTCCGCCGGGACACCGGAAACAGGCGCCCGGCTGCACCAGAGAGGGCCCCGCCATGGTGTCGACACGGGCAGTTCCCAACCTTGCTTTCCGGCGGCTGCGCGGTTCGCGGTCCGCGGGGGAGTTCGCGGCGGCGATCCGCAGGGCCGCACGCGAGATCGGGGAACACGTCGCGTGCGACGCCCGGTACATCGGGCGCGTGGAGTCCGGCGAGATCCGCTGTCCCAACTACGCGTACGAACGGGTGTTCCTCCACATGTTCCCGGGGGCGAGCCTGGCGGACCTGGGCTTCTCGGCCCGCGAGAGCGTGCGCGGCCGGGGGGCGCGCACCGGGGCCGCCGCGGCTCTGCCCCTGCCCCCTACGCTCCACAGCGATACCGACGAGGAGAGCGACGTGCTGCGTCGCGTGTTCATGACGAGCGGCACCACCACGGTGGCAGCCGCGTCCCTGGGCCTGGGCGGCCCGTCCGCCGCCGGCCCCACAGCCGTGCCCGCGCAGCGCCGGGTCGGCGAGGCGGAGGTGAGCGCCGTCGAGAAGGCGGTGCGGCAGATCCGGCTGCTGGACGACCGGCACGGCGCGGACGGGCTGTACCGACGGGCCTCCCAGCCGCTGCGGGCCGCGTACGCACTGCTGGACGCCGGCACCGCGAGCCGCCGCAGCACCGCGGACCGGCTGCACTCGGGCGCCGGTGAGCTGGCGATCTCGGTGGGCTGGCTGGCGCACGACTCGGGCCGCTTCGACGACGCGCGCTCGCACTACGCGGAGGCGCTCGCCACGGCTCGGCTGGCCGGGGACGCGGCTCTGGAGGCGCACGCGTTCTGCAACGCGTCGTTCCTGGCCAGGGACACCGGGCGGGCGAGGGAGGCGGTCCGGGCCGCGGAGGCCGGGCAACGGGTGGCCGGCCCCCTCGGCTCACCGCGGCTGCTGGCCCTGCTCGCCCTGCGGGAGGCGGGCGGGCGGGCGTGGCTCGGGGACCGTACGGGGTGCGAGCGGGCCATCGGGCGGGCGCGCACGGCATTCGAGCGGGGGGAGTACGCGGCGGACCCCGAGTGGATGACCTTCTTCCGCGAGGCGGAAATGGAGATGCTGGAGGCACAGTGCTGGTCGGCGCTGGGCGACTGGCCGAGGGCGGCGCGGCACGCACGACGGGCCACCCGGCTGCAGGACCCGCACTTCACGCGGAACCTTGCGCTGTACCGGGCGCAGCTGACCGGTGACCTGGCGCGGGCGGGCGCGGCCGACCAGGCGGCGACGGCGGGGCACCAGGTGCTGGACCTGCTGGACCGTGTCCAGTCCTCACGGATCCGGGGGATGCTGGAGAACGCGGTACGGGTGCTGAGACCGCGGGGCGGGACGGAGGTCGTGGCGTTCCTGGAGCGGTACGAGGAGTTGCCGCCGGGGCCGGAGCCGGTGCCTTCGGCCGGGTGACGTGGTCCCCCGGTGCCGGGGGCCGTTCTGTCGTCCACCGCCGGGCGGGCTCGAACCGGGCCCCGGCCGCCCGGCCCCCGGCCCTTGTCCGGCGGGCCTCCGCCCGGCACCGGGGTTCTTCCGTCCTCGAAGGCCGGACGGGCCGGGGCGGCCGCCGGACGGCGACGTGGAACGGGCCGGGGTGGTCCCGGTCAGCGGTCCAGGTGGCCCGTGTCGTTCCAGCGTTCCAGGGCGGGCATTCCGTACGCCCAGCCCAGCACCGACAATGAGGTCGGCTCCAGCCGGAGGTGCGCGGCGAAGGAGACGTCCTCGCCCAGCCACCGTGCCCCCAGCGCCCGCAGAATGTGCCCGTGGGCGAAAACCAGTACGTCACGGTCCGCCGAGCGTGCCCAGTCGACGATCTCGTCCGCCCGGCGCGCCAGTCCCGACAGGGTCTCGCCCCCAGGGACGCCGTCCCGCCAGATGAGCCAGTCAGGCCGGTCCGCCTTGATCTGTGCCGGGGTCAGGCCCTCGTACTCCCCGTAGTCCCACTCCATCAGCGCGTCCCACGGCTCGGCGCGGTCCCCGAACCCGGCGATCGCGCACGTCTCGGCGGCCCTGACGAGAGGGCTGGTCCGCACGTCCACCCCGGGCAGGCCGCCCCAAGGCTCCCGGTGCAGCCGTTCCCCGAGCAGTTTGGCGCCCTCGCGGCCCGTGTCGAGGAGGGGAATGTCGGTCCTGCCGGTGTGATTGCCCTGCACGGACCACTGCGTCTGGCCGTGCCGGGCGAGCAGGATTCGCGGTGCCATGACGGCTCTCCCTGAAAAATACTGAGATCTGAAGATCCGAGGACCCTAGGATCTGTTGGGTCCTGGACAGCGGTGTCCGGGACGACGACGGGGACGGCAGCCGGCCGGGGGACGGTGCCGGTGAGGTCCCGCTCCATCATCGCGTATGTGCCCCGCAGGCAACCTGCGGGGCAGGATCGGCGTCCCTCCCTGCGCACGACCAGGGACGTCCGCGGGGAACGCCCCCCGGGGGAATTCAAGGCTGACGACCGCCGTACGGTTGAACGTCCGCCGTCGACCGCATGAACATGGGGAGAGCTACCGGATGCCGCACGCCACCGCCGCGACACGCTCCTCCGGTCATCGGCCACGCTGGTGGACGGAGCTGCCACTGATCGCGGTGGTGTACGGACTGTACTCGGCGGGGCGGCTGCTGGTCCGGGGCGACGTGTCGACGGCCGTGGATCACGGGCTCGCCATACTCGAACTGGAGAAGGCGCTCCACCTCAATGCCGAGCACCCGCTCAACCGGCTGCTGACCGCCAACCCGGCCCTGGGGATACCCGCCGACTTCGCCTACGCCTCGCTGCACTACCTGGTCACCCCGGCCGTCCTCATATGGATGTTCCGGCGCCGGTCCGCCGCCTACCGGGCGGCCCGCACCTGGCTGATGACCTCCACGCTCCTCGGGCTGATCGGCTTCACGCTGATGCCCACCTGCCCGCCCCGCCTCCTCGACGCCCGGTACGGATTCGTCGACACGATGGCCCAGTACAGCGCGCACGGCTGGTGGGGCGCCGGCGCGAGCGCCCCGCGCGGGCTCAGCGGGATGACCAACCAGTACGCGGCGATGCCGAGCCTGCACGTCGGCTGGGCGCTGTGGTGCGGGGTCCTCCTGTGGCGCCACGGCCGCCACCCGCTCATCCGTGCCGCGGGCATCGTCTACCCCCTGATCACGGTGCTCGTGGTGATGGGCACCGCGAACCACTACTTCCTCGACGCGGTCGCCGGCGCCGCCGTGATGGCCGCCGGAGCACTGCTGACCAGGCCGGTCATCCGGCTGGCCGACCGGGTCAAGAACCGTCTGAGGGCCGTTTTCGCACCGGTTCCCGTTCCTGTGACGGCCACGAAGTCCACGATTGTCAGTGCCGGATGCAAGACTTCCGCGGGTGAGCGAATCCCCGGCCAGCGGACCTCCTCCGCAGATTCCAGCGGCGCGGCCACCGGCTTCCCCGCCGAAGCCGCCAGCGACGACGCTCCGGCACCGGCTCGCTGAGCTGCGCGGCCCGTCCGTCGCGCCGCACCCGCTCGACGCACGCGCGCTCGCCGCTCTCGCCGCCAACCCCGGCTGCAAGCGGCGCGCCCTGCTCGACGGCGCCGGGGTCGACAAGGCCGTGCTGGCGACCGCGCTCGGCTCCCCGGCCGCGTTCGGCCAGTCGCAGTTCGCGTTCATCCGGGGCAACGCGTTCGAGGCGAAGGTCAAGGCCGACGGCGGTACGGAGCTGCTGCGCCTGCTGTTCGAGCGGCTCGGCAGCGGAGCGGACGCACCGGGCAGGGCCGCGGTGCCCGATCTGACGGCGGCCGGTCCCGAGGGCCGCGCCGCGCGTACGGCGCTGGCGCTGCGCGAGGCCACCGCGGCGGGCGGCTGGGCGCTGCTCGACCATCCGATGCTGGCCCTGGAGGTGGCGGGCTCACCGGCCTATCTGGAGCCGGACGCCGTGGTCGTGCACCCTGACGGCACCTGGACGGTCGTCGAGATCAAGTCCTTCCCCATGATCGACAGTTCGGCGGACGCCGCGAAGGTCGGTGCGGCGGCACGTCAGTCCGCCGTCTACGTCCTGGCCCTGGAGCGGATCGCCGCCATGACCGAGGGCGCCCGGGTCGGACACCGTGTCCTTCTGGTGTGTCCGAGGGACTTCTCCAACCTGCCGACCGCCTCGGTCCTCGACGTACGCAAGCAGCGTGCCGTCACGCGCCGCCAGCTGGCCAGGCTGATCCGTATCGAGGACATCGCGGCGGCCCTTCCCGAGGGCACGACGTTCGACCCGGGGTGCTCGGCCGAGGAGCTGGGCTCGGCGGTCGAATCGGTGCCCGCGGCCTACGCCCCCGAGTGCCTGGCCGCGTGCGAGCTGGCCTTTCACTGCCGGGCGAAGGCCCGGACGGACGGGGCTGTGGAGGCGCTGGGCCGGAGCGTGCGGGGCGAGCTCGGCGGTCTGACGACGGTCGCCGGGGTGCTGGCCGCGGCGGCGGGCAAGGAGGGCGACCCGGCGGATCCGACGGTGGCGGCCCTGCGCCGGGCCGCGGCTCTGCGCGCGGAGGCCCTGGAGACGGTGAGCGGCGGCGTCCCATGTCGTTGATCAACACCCTGGCCCGGCTGGAGGCCGTGGACAGCGGGCGGGCACAACCGCTCACCACCGTGCGCCACCGCCATCTGACCGGCGGGCCGCTCGTGCTGGTGCCGCTGACGACGGCCGGTGAGGCGGGCGCGCCCCTCGGAGCCCTCGTGGGGACGGACCGTGAGGCGCCCCGGCTGCTGGCGGTGGCCCAGCCGCGCGACCGCGACCTGCGGTTCGCGTTCCTCGCCGAGCTGGCGGAGGCGGTTCTTCCGCACATCGAGTCGTACGCGGACGTCATCGAACCCGCCGAGCGGAACGAGACCGATCCGGAGACCGGCAAGAGGGTCAAGGTCGAGGTCGAGCTGTGCACGGACGCGGCCCAGCTGATCGTGCCGAGCCGGGCCGGCATCGACTTCGTCCGGCTGCTCGGGCGGTCGATGCGGTTCCGGCGCACCGCCGAGGACGATCCGGACACCCCGTATCCGGCGCCGGCCCGTGTCCCGCTGCTCGGCCGCTGGCTGACGCACTACGGGGAGCGGGCAAGGGTGCCGGGCTCCTCGCTGCTGCTCGCCACGACCGATCTGCTGAACCGGCACTGGGCGACGGGGCAGAGCAGCCTGGAGGACCAGCACCTCGGTGCCCTGCTGGCCTGGATCGACCCGCCGGAGGGCGAGTCGGGGGCGTCGGCCGCGCTCCGCGCGGAGCTGCTGCGGGACCGGACGGGCCAGCTGGTCGTCCCGCCGGCGGGACCGGCCACGGACCCGGCGTTCGACAACAGGCTGCTCGCGCCGGCGATCGAGAAGTACGACCGGGCGCGCACGGCGCTGGCCGCCGCTGAGGACGGCCTCGCCGCCGATGCCCGGCTGGGTGAGCTGAGCGGTGCCGAGCGGGAGATCAGATCGCTGCTCGCCGAGGTCCTGCTGCCCACGTGGGACGCGGTGTGGCGAGGGCTCGACCTGCTGCGGGAGCTGCCGGAGGGGGCACGGGCCGAGGACCGCTGGACCCGGGACCGCTGGTCGTTCACCGCGCACCGGGACCGGGTGCGGGCGGGCGAGCCGCCGCAGCCGCGGCGGGACGACGCCGTGACGGCGGCGCAGAAGCTGGCCTCACGGGAGACGGCGCAGGCCCAGCTGGAGGCGCAGGAGGCGCTGGACGATCCGCTGGTGCTCGCGGGGCGGCGGCTTGCGGGCGAGGCGTTCGTCGGCGAGGTGACGGATGTGGAGATGACGTACAGCGAGTCGAAGCGCCCTTCGCCGCGTCCGCTGGTCACGGTCCGTACGGATGAGCGCCCGCATCTTGGTGAGCGGACGAAGGTGTACCGCTCACTGGACGGCAAGCCGCAGACGGCGGAGTTCGTGGGGTACGGCTCCGACGGGTCCGCCGACGGGGAGTCCGCCGACGGGGAGTCCGCCGAGCGGGGTTCGGCCGACGGGCAGGACACCCCCGGGCAGGACACCGGCACGGTCC
The DNA here is from genome assembly GCF_040605575.1 of Streptomyces sp. NPDC005566. Classification (NCBI taxonomy): domain Bacteria; kingdom Bacillati; phylum Actinomycetota; class Actinomycetes; order Kitasatosporales; family Streptomycetaceae; genus Streptomyces; species Streptomyces sp. NPDC005566. The sequence goes on from NZ_JBEXDB010000011.1 coordinate 137,767, forward strand.
TCCTCGTCCTGCGGATCACGGACCGCATGGGGCGCGGCAAGGAGCCCGCCCCCGGTTCCGTGCCGGAGCCGGGTGACCGGATCGCCTGGACGCTCTTCGAGCACGATCAGCGGAGCGGCCCGAAACTGCCCGATCCGGAGGACACCCCGTGGACCCACGGCGGCCCGCCGGGCACCGGTGACGGGCACGCCGAGAAGCCCGACCCCGTGACCACGGAGGACCTTCTGTGACTGTCGTTTTCGATCCGGGTGCCGCAGCGGCGCAGGCGACCGACGCGATCCTCGGCGACACCCTCGGGGGTACGGCACGCGGCATCGTGGTGGACTCGCCGCCCGGTGCCGGGAAGTCGACGCTGGTGGTGCGGGCGGCGCTCGAGCTGGCCGCGGCGGGCCGCCCGCTGATGGTGATCGCGCAGACGAACGCGCAGGTGGACGATCTGGTGGTCCGGCTGGCGGAGAAGGCCCCGGATCTGCCGGTCGGCCGCCTGCACAGCAGCGACTCCGATCCGTACGACAAGGTCCTGGACGGTTTCGCGCAGGTTCGGAAGTCGGCGAAGGCGGCGGATCTGGCCGGTCTCGACATCGTCATCTCCACGGCCGCCAAGTGGGCGCACGTGAAGAACGTCGAGCCGTGGGGGCACGCGATCGTCGACGAGGCGTACCAGATGCGGTCGGACGCGCTGCTGGCCGTGGCCGGGCTGTTCGAGCGGGCCCTGTTCGTCGGGGATCCGGGTCAGCTGGACCCGTTCTCGATCGTCGGTGCGGATCAGTGGGCGGGGCTGTCGTACGACCCGTCGGCGAGCGCGGTGGCCACCCTGCTCGCGCACAACCCGGAGCTGCCGCAGCACCGGCTGCCGGTGTCGTGGCGGCTGCCCGCGTCTGCGGCGCCGTTGGTGTCGGAGGCGTTCTACCCGTACACGCCGTTCCGCAGCGGTACGGATCACGGCGACCGCCGGTTGTCGTTCGGTGTCCCCTCGGACGGTTCGGGTCCTGACCGGGTGCTGGACGTGGCGGCGGAGTCGGGCTGGGGGCTGCTGGAGCTGCCGGCCCGCCACACCCCGCGTACCGATCCGGAGGCGGTACGGGCGGTGGCCCTGGTGGTCCGCCGCCTGCTGGACCGGGGCGGCGCCGCGACGAGTGAGCGCGCGCCGGATCCGGTCCCGGTGACGGCGGACCGGGTCGCGGTCGGCACGGCGCACCGGGACCAGGCGGCGGCGGTGCGGGCGGCGCTCGCCGAGCTGGGAGTGACGGGCGTGGCGGTGGACACGGCGAACCGGCTCCAGGGGCGCGAGTTCGACGTGACGGTGGTCCTGCACCCGCTGTCGGGCCGCCCGGACGCCACGGCGTTCCATCTGGAGACGGGCCGCCTGTGCGTGCTGGCCTCCCGGCACCGTCACGCCTGCATCGTGGTGTGCCGTGCGGGGGTGGCGGATCTGCTGGACGAGCACCCGTCGACGGAGCCGGTCCAGCTGGGTGTGACGGTGAAGTTCCCCGACGGCTGGGAGGCGATGCAGTCCACGTGGGAGCTCTGGTCGAACCACCGCGTTCCGTGGCGGCCCTGAGTCCGTGGGGCTTCGCATGCATCGCGGGCCCTGATCGTGGGAAGCGCTCTTGCGCCGGGCTGGACAATGGAAGGTGGCCGTCCGGCCGTACGAGGAAGGAACATCACATGGCACAACCCGAGCGGAACGAGCGGCAGAGGCTGCGTCCTGCACCGCTGCTCTTCGAGCCGTCGGAGGCGGCGGCGGACCCGGAGCACTTCTTCGACCTCGAGTCGATGGACGATCCGAAGGAGCTGCTGGCCCGCGCGACCGAGCTGACGCTCGCGTTCCGGGCGGCGACCGACCGGGCCGTGGAGTTCCAGGCCGTGGCCGCCGCGCAGCTCGCCGATCCGCGCAGGTTCGACCGGCTCACCGCGGCGGACATAGCGGCCCGTGCGGAGTGGACCGAGGACTATGCCAAGAAGATGATCGAGTTCGGCCGGTCCCTGCTGGACGATCCCAAGCCCTGACGTCTCAAGGGCCTCGCGTCACTCCGGGTACAGCCTCTGGCATATGCCGTCGGGCAAGATACCCCTTCGAGGCCCACCCTGTCCGGCTTTCGGCAACTCTCGGAAACAGTACCGTCACTGCCGGTAGACCTGTCGTCATGAGCGCATGGCTGAAAGACGAAACGACTCTTCACACCGGTGCCACCCCGCGCCACGGCGTCGACATCTTCGCCCTGCTGCGGGACCGGGACCGGGCAGCCGATGACAGGGCGGCCCAGGTCACCGCGTCGGGAGCCGCCTGGCTCGCCGGCGCCTCGGCCCACCCGCGCAGCACGCTCTCCCAGTGGGAGGCCCGCCCCGGCTCCCCAGGCGTCCTGCCGTGCGGCTCCGCCTTCGACGTGGTGAACGTGCCCGCGTTGTTCGGCCGGCGCATGCTGGAACAGCTCTGGGCCGAGGGCCCGGGCTCCGGCCCGGTCGCCACGCACCGCGGGCGGATGCTGCTGTTCGCCGCTCCCGGCACCGCCCAGCGGCTGCCGTCGCTGCTGGCCTGGGAGGAGTGGGGCACCGGCAGCACGTCCGGGAGCTCATCGCGGCACCAAGGGTCCATGCCCCCGCTGCTCTGTCACGGCACCGGTGACGCGGTCACGGTCCCGCCTCTGGTCGGCGGTTCCGGTGCCGGCCCCCGCTGGCTGGTCGCCCCGGACACGCGCAACCCGTGGCTTCCGGGTCCGGACGTTCTGCTCTGGGCCTGCGTACGGGTGGGCAGGTCGGCGGCCCCGTCGACCACCGGGAATTCGATTTTTCCTCCGGCCGATCCGGGTGCTAATGTCTACGACGTCACCAGGCGCCGTTAGCTCAGTTGGTTAGAGCAGCTGACTCTTAATCAGCGGGTCCGGGGTTCGAGTCCCTGACGGCGCACAGACAGAAGAAGCCCCCTCGCGCAAGCGAGGGGGCTTCTTTGTGCGCGCCCCCGCCCCGGCCGTCGAGCCGGGGCCCCGTCCCAGGGTTGCCGGGCTGTCGGCTCCCGGACCCTCAGGTGCCGGTGGTGATCCGTACCGTCCACGCACCTGATCGCGTCCGGTCGGCGACCTCGATCCGGGTGCGTTCACCGGGCACGCTGTAGCGCTCACCCTCGCGGAGCGGGGCGTCCGCGAGCGGCGGGTAGACCGAGCGCTCCCAGCAGCCGTCGGAGTCCGGGTGGGTGTCCAGCACCTCGATGGGGCCGCCGCCGGAGGGCGTGTGGTTGTGGATGCGGTAGATCAGCACGCCTTCGGTGCAGGTCCCCCGGTCGTTCCCGACGGCGCTGCGGGCCTCGACGGCCAGCGCGCTGTCCGGACCGGTCCTGATGACGGCGAGCCGGGTCCCGATGGATCCGCCGGGCACGGGCACCGCGGCCATGGGTTCGAGGGTCAGGTCGGCGCTGCCCTGCACACAGACGACCTGGCCGCGGTCGAGCCAGCCGAGCTTCCACTTGTGCCAGCCGAACAGGTCCGGGGAGAGTCCGAACTGGCTGCCCATCACGTCCCAGTCGCCGACGTAGGTGTCCCAGTCGCCCTTGCCGTCCTCGGGCCGGTGGTAGAGGTCCGCCAGGTCGAAGACGTGTCCGGTCTCGTGGGCGAGGACGTTGCGGTCCGGCGGGTGCTCCTCGAAGACGGTGACCACACGCTTGATGTCCGTGCCGTCGGCGCGCAGCGGCCGGTCGAAGTTGACCACCTTCGTGGCGTCGGAGTCGACGCCGGGCGCGTCCGGGTCGGCGACGAGGTAGACGATGTCGTACGCGGAGAAGTCGACCTGGTCGTCGACGGCCTCGATCGCGTCGCGCAGGTAGGCGGTGCGCTGCTCGGATCCCCAGTCGCGCTGTATGCCGTACCAGGTGGAGGGGTGCGGCATCCGGGTCCAGTGCTGCTGGGGGTGGGCGCGGAGGGTGAACTTCCCGTACGAGGCCCGCTTGAAGAAGCGGGTGGTCGAGGGGAAGTAGTCGGCGGCGAGCACATCGGGGGTGACGGCGGGCTCGGAGTCGGGGAACGAGAGGAAGACCATGACCGCGTCGAGGCTGCGGTCGGGGCGTGGGTAGGCGTCGTTCCAGGTGTCCAGGCCGAGCGAGTGGTGTGCCCCGGTCCTGGGCAGGGCGCACGGGCTCGCGTCGCGCGAGGCCGCCACGGCGGGTCCGGCGACGAGCCCGGTGGCGGCGAGCGCCAGGAGGGAGGTGAGTGCGGCCGCCGCACTGCGCAGACTCGGCCTCTCCACTCCCCCCGGTCTGTGCTGACGCGGCACATCTACCTCCGGGTGGCGAATGCGGGACATCCCCCTCACCCTGTGCCGATTCGGTGCCGTACGCCCTGTTGTGCTGCCCCACACGGGTAAGCGGGGAGGGCCAGGACAGCTCACCTCACTCACAGACAGTCACAATCAATCACCTCGGCTATACGCCAGAACAGAACTGCACAGAAACGATCAGGAGCGGGCAAAGAGGGTTACCGTGTGCCGCGTGGGCCATACGCGTACGGCAGGCCCGAAACCGCGGACGCGCTGGAACGCCCGACGCGCCACCATCTATGCTTCACCTCGCTTTCCTGCGTGGTTTCCGCCTCTGGCACGGGCGCTCCACCCGATGAGCCCAGTCCGACCCTCCGACCGATATCTGTTCACGACGATCTGCACAGCGGGAGCGAGCGGTGAGCGGAACCTCCGAAGGGCCGATGCCCCCGGCGGGCACGGCACCCCACATCGGGCAACCGACGGACACGGAGTGTGACGACTCCCCCGGGGATCACTCCGCCCTGAGCGACTACCGCGCCGCGTTCCAGGCGGCCGCCCTCCCCATGGCCGTCGTCGACCGGCGGGGCCAGGTCGTCCGGGCGAACGACGCACTGGGCGGACTGCTCGGCACCGAGCCCGGGCTCCTGGTCCAGCGGTCGGCGGCCGATCTCGTCGACCTCGCGTCGGACCTCCGCACCCTGCAGGCATACAGCGAGGTCCTGGGCGGCAGCCGCTCGCGGCTGCGCTGCACCCGCCGGCTGAAGCATCCCGACGGCCGGTCCCTGTGGGCCGAGATCACCGTCGTACCGATGGCCGGTCCGCCGACCGGTGCGGGCAGCGGCGGTGCGCTGCTGTCCGTCGCCGACATCAGCGACCGGCGCGAACTGCAGAACCGGCTGCGCCACGTCCAGATGCACGATCCGGTGACCCGGCTGCCCAACCGGACGCTGTTCTTCGAACGGCTCTCCACCGCCCTGGAAGGCCCGCCGTTCCAGGACGACTCACTGCCGCGGCACGGCCGGATCGGGCTCTGCTACCTGGACCTCGACGGCTTCAAGGCGGTCAACGACACCCTGGGGCACCGGGCCGGGGACCGGCTGCTGGCCGCCGTCGCCACCCGGCTCACCGACTGCGCGGGGGCCGACGGCTTCGACCGCAGCGGCAGTCATCTGGTGGCGCGCCTGGGCGGTGACGAGTTCGCGATCCTGGTCGAGGACTCGGCGGGTGCCCATCAGCTCACCGAGCTCGCGCGTTCGGTGCTCAACGCCCTCCAGCAGCCCTTCGACCTGGCCGGGCAGCGGCTCTCCGTCTCCGCGTCGATCGGGGTGGTGGAGCGGGCTTCGGCAGGCACCTCACCCACCGGTCTGATGCAGGCCGCCGACACCACGCTCTACTGGGCCAAGGCGGACGGCAAGGCACGCTGGACGCTCTTCGACCCCGAGCGCAACGCCCACCGGATGACCCGTCAGGCGCTGTCCTCCACACTGCGGCCCGCCGTCGAGCGCGGCGAGTTCACCCTGGAGTACCAGCCGCTCGTCTGCATGGCCGACGAGGTGGTGCGGGGCGTGGAGGCCCTGGTCCGGTGGAATCACCCGCAGTTCGGGATGCTGGCGCCGAACAGGTTCGTCTCGATCGCCGAGGAGGACGGCACGATCGTCCAGCTCGGCCGCTGGGTGCTGCGCACGGCGTGCCGCCAGGCCCGCCGCTGGCAGCTGGACCACCCCGGCGAGCCGCCTCTGTTCATCAGCGTCAACGTCGCCGTGCGCCAGTTGCGGGACTCCGACCTGGTCGCCGACGTGGCGGAGATCCTCGCCGAGACCGGTCTCGCACCGGGACTGCTGCAACTGGAGCTGACCGAGTCCGCCGTGATGGGGTCCTCGGGCCGGCCGCTGCGGGTCCTCCAGGCGCTCAGCGACATGGGCGTCCGCATCGCGATCGACGACTTCGGCACCGGCTACTCCAACCTCGCCTATCTGAGCCGGCTGCCCGTCTCCGTGCTGAAGCTGGACGGCTCCTTCGTGCGCGGCTTCCGCTACGAGGGCGGGGCGCACCCCAGCCCCGCCGACGAGACCATCGTCGAGGCCATGGTGCAGCTGGCGCACCGCCTGGGCCTGACGGTCACCGCGGAGTGCGTGGAGACGTCGGGCCAGGCGGAGCGGCTGCGCCGGATCGGCTGCGACACCGGACAGGGGTGGCTCTACTCGCGTGCGGTCGCCCCGGAGCGCATCGCCGAACTGATCGGCAGCCGGGCCCTGGAGGTCTGATCCGGGCCGCCGGGCCGGACCTCGTCAGCCGAGGACGGGCAGGCCGTACGCGTCGGCGATCAGCTCGTAGGACCGCAGCCGGGCCTCGCCGCCGTGGGCGTTGGCGGTGATCATCAGTTCGTCGGCGCCGGTGCGCTTGGCCAGGTCGTCGAGGCCCGCGCGGACCTCGTCCGCGGTGCCGTGGACGATGTTGACGAGCCAGCTGTCGACGAATTCGCGCTCCATCGGGCTGAAGGCGTACGCCTCCGCCTCCTCGGGCGTGGGGACGAGGCCGGGGCGGCCGGAGCGCAGGCGCAGCATCGACAGGGCGCCGGTCAGGACCTGGCGGCGTGCCTCGCGCTCCTCGTCGGCGGCCAGGGCGGCGACGCCGATCAGGGCGTACGGGGCGTCGAGCACCGCGGACGGCTTGAACGACTCCCGGTACAGGTCGAGGGCCGGCACGGTGTTCTGGGCCGAGAAGTGGTGGGCGAACGCGAAGGGCAGGCCGAGGGCGCCGGCCAGCCGGGCGCTGAACCCGGAGGAGCCGAGCAGCCAGACGGGCGGACGGGCGGCGGACTGGACGCCGCCCTCCGAGGTGGCCTGCACCGGTCCGGGGACCGCGTGGATACGGGCGTAGGGGTGCCCGTCCGGGAAGTCGTCGTCGAGGAACCGGGTCAGCTCGGCCAGCTGCTGCGGGAAGTTGTCGGCCCCCTCGTTCAGGCGCTCGGTGCGGCGCAGGGCCGCCGCCGTGGCGCCGTCCGTGCCGGGGGCGCGGCCGAGGCCGAGGTCGATGCGGCCGGGGGCCATCGCCTCCAGGGTGCCGAACTGCTCGGCGATGACCAGGGGGGCGTGGTTGGGCAGCATCACGCCGCCGGAGCCGAGCCTGATGCGCTCGGTGTGGGCGGCCAGGTGCGCGAGGATGACGGCCGGGGACGAGGAGGCCACTCCCGGCATGGAGTGGTGCTCCGCCACCCAGTAGCGGTGGAAGCCGCGCCCCTCGGCGAGCCTGGCGATGTCGACGCTGGTGCGCAGGGCCTGGGTCGCTGTCCGGCCCTGGCCCACGGTCACCAGGTCGAGCACGGAGAGGGGCACGGAGGCCGTTCCGCCTGCGGTGCCGCGAATCTCGTCGCCTCGGTTCTCATCCACGTGTTCGGCCTCTCCCGGTGCTGCGCGTGCGTATCGGGAGATACGAACAGGAGGATGGCTCCGCTTATTCCCGCGCCGCTCCCCCGCGCCTCACTCCCGTACCTCGATGCCCCGGTGCTCGGCGGCTCCGAGCGGGGGCTCGCGGGTGGCGAAGAGCGTGCCGAGCGTCGGTGCCCAGACCCGGCGGTCGGCCAGCCGCAGCCCCTCCCAGACCGCCACCTGGTTCGCGGTGAGGACCGGCTTGCCGAGGAGTTCCTCCAGCTCGGGGATGTGGGCCGTGGTGTGCAGGGCGTTGTCCGGGAGCAGCACCACCTCGGCGTCGGGATGGTCCCCGGCCACGGCCAGTTCCTTCACCCGCTCCAGGTCCACGGTGGCGGCCTCGGCGGCGCTGATGATGCCGGTGCCCCGGGTCGCCACCACGTCGATGCCCGCTGCCCCGAGGAAGTCCGCGAAGAGTGCGGCCACGTCCTCGGGGTAAGTCGCCGCGACCGCGACCTTGGTGGCCCCCAGCTCCCCCACGGCGTGCGTGAAGGCGAGGGACGTACTGGACGCGGGCAGCCCCGCCGTCCTGGCGAGGGTCGCCATCTGTTCGTGGGCCCCGTCCCACCCGTAGGCGAAGCTGCCGCCGGTGCAGGCCCAGATGAGCGATTCGGCTCCTGCCATCCGCAGTTCCTCGACTCCGGCGGCCAGGCGCTCGGGCGTGCCCGCCCCGCGCAGGGAGTCGGTACTGCGGGAGTCCTCGTCGATGTCGGTGTGGAACAGCGGCACTCTGATGTCGCTGTCGAGCATGATCTCGGTCCGCGGGAAGTCGTCCTCCGCGGCGTAGCCCGGGTAGAGAAGTCCTACGGTCGTCATGTCCATCCTTCCGGTGCGTCCGGATGTCCTGCCGCCTCTCGGGCGCGCCCTGGAACCGCTGCCCCTGCCTGGGACAAGTATTCCTCCAATGACCGCACAACGGCGCCCGCAACAGGTGTGACCTGCGGTTTTCATGGTCCTGTTGACGGCGGGGCGACCGGGTGCGAGCGTGGTTGATCCTGATGCCCCAGCCACTGATCCTCGTTCTCGACGCCGCCCCGGCGCCGCGCCTGGGCCGGCTCACCGGGCAGGCCCGCATCCGTCACGCCGACGGCCGCAGCCTCGCCCGGCTGCTGCCGGACGCGGATGTGCTGCTCGTCTGGGACTTCACCTCCGACGCCGTGCGTGATGCCTGGCCGGGCGCGGGGCCGCGGCCCCGCTGGGTGCACACGGCGAGCGCCGGCGTCGACCGGCTGCTCTGCCCCGAGCTGGCCGCGTCCCCCACCGTCGTCACCAATGCGCGGGGCGTGTTCGAGCTTCCGGTCGCGGAGTACGTGGCGGGTCTCGTGCTCGCGTTCGCCAAGGACCTCCCCGGCACGCTGGAGCTCCAGCGTGCGCGGCAGTGGCGCCACCGGGAGACCCGCCGGCTCGCCGGCAGCCGTGCGGTCGTCGTCGGCGCCGGCCCGATCGGCCGGGAGATCATGCGGCTGCTGCACGGGCTCGGTGTCCAGGTGGCGCTCGTGGGGCGTACGGCGCGGCGCACGATCCACGGAGTCGAGGACCTCGACCGGCTCGCGGCCGGTGCCGACTGGGTGATCTGCGCGGCTCCGCTGACGGCGTCCACGCACGGCATGTTCGACGCACGGTTCTTCGGACTCCTCCAACCCTCCGCCCGGTTCATCAACGTGGCGCGCGGGCCCCTGGTCGTCGAGGAGGACCTGGCCGAGGCGCTGCGCAGGCGCTGGATCGCGGGTGCGGCGCTCGACGTGTTCCAGGAGGAGCCCCTGGACCGGGAGAGCCCGCTGTGGGACGTACCGGAGCTGATCGTCTCCCCGCACATGAGCGGGGACACGGCCGGCTGGCGGGACCGGCTGGCCGAGCAGTTCGTGTCGATGTACGAACGATGGGCGGCCGGGGAGCCGCTGCCGAACATCGTGGACATACAGCGTGGTTACGTCCCTTCCGAGGACATCCCCGCATAACGGACAGTCATGAGGCGGGCCACCTCCGGGAGTACGCCCCGCAGTCCTCCCGTCGCGCTCCGCCCTCGACGAGACACGGGAAGGTCACCCTCCGGCCGCTTTTCGGTTACATGGCAGCGCTTTCTGCATAGACGTACGGGATCGGGCAGGCGCTCACCCTGTCCGGACTGTGCGACCCCTGGAGATTGCGAACCATGGCTGACTTCCCGAACCTGTCCCGCCGGGGTTTCCTCAACCGATCGGCAGCCGTGGGCGGACTGCTCGTCGTTCCCGGTCTGCTCTCCGCATGCAGCAAGACCGATGCCGGCTCCGTGGAGGGCGAGGGCGCGCTCGACAAGCTCCGCAAGCAGGGTTTCGTCCGGGTCGCGTACGCCAATGAGGCCCCGTACGGCTACCTGGAGGGCAAGGAACTCAAGGGCGAGGCCCCCACCTTGCACCGGGAGATATTCAAGGCGCTCGGCGTCGACGAACTGAAGCCCACCCTCTCGGAGTGGGACGGCCTGATCCCCGGTCTGCAGGCCGGGAAGTACGACGTGGTCAGCGCGGGCATGGCCATCACTCCCGAACGCTGCGCCAACGCCATCTTCTCCGAGCCGGAGTTCATCTCCCCCACCGCGCTGATGGTGAGGAAGGGCAACCCGAAGAAGCTCACCGACCTGGCGTCCGCGAAGGCCGCCGGAGTCACCGTCGGCGTGATGTCCGGTGCGGTCGAGGGCTCGTACGCGAAAGGGGCGGGCATCCCCGAGGGGAAGATCAAGACACTGCAGAAGCCGCAGGACGGCGCCGACGCCGTCAAGGGCGGCCGGATCGACGCGTTCCTGCTCACGGGCATCTCGCTGCGCTGGCTCGCGAAGACCAACCCGGACACCGAGGTCACCGAGGCCTTCGTGCCGGAGCTGGACGGGAAGCAGCAGTTCTCCCCGGGCGGCGCGGTCTTCCGCCAGGGCAACGAGGACCTGCGGGACTCCTTCAACCGTGAGCTCAAGAAGATCGTCTCGGACAGGTCGCGGTATGTGAGCCTGCTGCAGGAGTACGGCTTCGGGGCCACGGAGATCCCGCCGGCCACGCTGAAGACCGCCGATCTGTGCAAGGGCTGACGGGGCGGACCACACCGTATGAGTGACTTCTTCTCCACATTCCTCGATGAGCTTCCCCAGATCAGAGCGGGCCTGTGGGTGACGCTCGAGGCGACCGTCCTGGGCTCCCTGCTGGCCCTGCTCCTGTCGTTCGTGCTCGGACTGGCGGCGGGCAGCACGCTGCTCCCGGTGCGCGGCGTCTCCCGGATCGTCGTGGAGTTCTTCCGCGGCACCTCGCTCTACATCCAGCTGTTCTGGCTCTACTACGCGATGCCGCAGCTCACCGGGTACGAACTGACGCCGTTGCTCTGCGGGATCGTCGCCTTCGGGCTGAACTACGGCGCATACGGCTCCGAGATCGTGCGTGGCGCGATCAACGCCGTGCCCCGCGCCCAGTACGAGGCGGCCGTGGCACTGAACATGAGCCCCCTGCACCGGATGCGGAAGGTGATCCTGCCGCAGGCCTGGGTGCAGATGATCCCCTCCTTCACCAACCTCCTGATCCAGCTGCTGAAGTGCACGCCCCTGCTGTGGCTGATCTCCGCGGCCGACCTGATGACCGTGATCCAGCAGATCCGCGACCGCACCGGTGAGACCCTCACCGCGTACCTCACGCTGCTGGCCGTCTACTTCGTCCTCGCCTACGCGCTGACCCTGCTGATGAACCTGCTGGAGCGGAGCGCCAAGCGGCGGCTCGGTCTGCACCCCGGCGCGGGAAGCCTGCTCAGGACGCGCAGCGCGGAACCCGCCACGACCGTCGGAGGTACCCGGTGAACGCGTTCGACCGGGATGCCGTCGGGGACGCCCTTCCCCTGCTGCTCGAAGGGTTCAGGGTCACCCTCCTCGCGACCGTGCTCGGCACTCTCGTCGCTGCGGTGCTCGGTCTGCTGATCGCGATGGCCGGGCGGGCCCCGTCCCGCCTCGTGACCGTGCCGGTGAAGGCGGTGATGGAGTTCATCCGCTCCACCCCGCTGCTGGTCCAGCTCGTCGGCGCCGCGGCCCTCTTCACGTCGGTGGAGCCGCTGACCATCGGCATCGTGGTCCTGGGCATCCACTACGCCACGTACACCTCTGAGGTGTACCGGGCGGGGATCGACGGTGTGCCCAAGGGGCAGTGGGAGGCCTGCCGGGCGCTCTCCCTGACCCCCCGGCGGACCTGGCAGGCCGTGATCCTTCCGCAGGCGGTGCGCAACGTACTGCCCGCCCTCGGCAACTACGCGATCTCGATGTTCAAGGAGACCCCCTTCCTCGCCGTCATCACGGTGCAGGAAATGGTCTTCGAGGCCCGTACGTACGGGGCCGACCACTTCGCGTACACCGAGGCATTCACGCTCGCGGGACTGGTCTTCCTGGTCGCGAGCTACCCCACCTCGCTGCTGATGAGAAAGCTGGAGAAGCGCCTTGGCCACTGACTCTGCTCCCCTGAAGGAACCCGCGGACGCCGCTCCGGAGTCCGTGACGACCGGCGTCGAGCCGCTGGTCCGCTTCGACAAGGTCGTCAAGCGGTACGGCGACCATGTGGTCTTGGACGAGCTGGACTTCACCGTGCAGCGCGGTGAGCACGTCACGCTGATCGGGCCGAGCGGCTCCGGCAAGACCACCATCCTGCGGCTGCTGATGACGCTGGAGAAGGTCAGCGACGGCGTGATCTGGGTGGACGGCTCACCCCTGTCGCACGTACGGACACCGAACGGCTCGTTGAAGCCGGCGGGCGAGAAGGAGCTGCGGAAGTCCCGGAAGAAGATCGGGATGGTCTTCCAGCAGTTCAATCTCTTCCCGAACATGAAGGTGCTGCAGAACATCACCGAGGCGCCCGTCAACGTGCTGGGCATGGACCGGGACGCGGCGGAGGCCAGGGCCCGTGAGCTGCTCGACCTGGTCGGCCTCTCCGGCAAGACGGACGCGCACCCCTCCCAGCTCTCCGGCGGCCAGCAGCAGCGGGTCGCCATCGCCCGGGCGCTGGCGATGCAGCCGGAGATCCTGCTGCTCGACGAGGTGACGTCCGCGCTCGACCCGGAGCTGGTGGCGGGTGTGCTGGAGCTCCTCGGTGACATCGCGCGGAACACCGACATCACGATGCTCTGCGTGACCCACGAGATGAACTTCGCCCGGGACGTCTCGGAGAAGGTCCTGATGTTCGACGCGGGCCGCGTGGTGGAGTCCGGAACGCCGGAGAAAATCTTCTCCGATCCGGAGCACGAACGTACGCGCGACTTCCTCAACGCGGTGCTGTGACCTTGCTGTTGGTGTGCAGACAATGACTCTGGCATATGCCGTACGGGTGCGCCCCAGCTGACAGGGCCGGGGCGCACCCATCAACTCATCAACAGCCTCTCCGAATCGGCCTCTTGGCGGCTATCGTGGGGCAAAAGCTTGCGGTCACAACCTGGTAGGGGGAAACCGTGGCGTTGAAGCCCGAGCCGAAGGCGCCGTTCCACTCGGTGCAGTACGCCCTGCGTGTGCTCGAATCCGTGTCCACCCACGGCGGCGGTGTGACCGACGCACAGATCTCCCGCGAGACCGGGCTGCCCGTCGGCCACCTCTCCTCCCTGCTCCTGATGCTCCGCCGCGAGGGGTACGTCGAGCAGGTCACCGACGGTGCGTACATCATCGGCGCCTCACTCATCGAACTCGGCTCCGGCGCGTCCACCCGCAGGCAGGCCCTGGAGGCCAAGCTCCAGCAGACGCTCGTACAACTGCGGGACTCGGTGGGGGCGGCGGTCTACCTCAGCCGGTACGTCGACGGGGAGATCCGGGTCACGCAGATGGCCGACAGCCCGCGTACACCCGCCGTCAACGAGTGGGTGGACTTCCGGTCGGCGGCGCACGCCAGTGCGATCGGCAAGTGCCTGCTGACCCAGCTCGACCAGAACGGCCGGCGCGATCATCTTTCGCGGCACCGGATCGCGCGGCTCACCTCACGGACCATCACGAGCGAGAAGGTGCTCTTCTCGAAGCTGGACAGCCAGCCGGCGACGGTACCGATGCTCGACCTGCAGGAGTACGCGGTGGGCACGGTGTGCGCGGCGGTCCCCCTGACGGCGGGCTCGTCGGCGGGGTGTCTGGCGCTGTCGCTGCCGATCGAGGACGCGCACCGGCTCCGGTCCGCGGCGGCCACGCTGAACCGGCGGGCTGCGCCCGTGCTCCTGTCGCTGGCGCTCTGAGTCCCGGTCCGGTGCGGGGGCCGGGGGCGCCCCGGGACCGCCCTTGCCCTCAATCGCCGGACGGGCTCGAAGTGTGCCCGCCCGGCCTTGAAGTGCCCGTCTCCGGCCTTGTGGGTACGAGAGGTCCTAGAGAACCAGCCAAGCCGCCGTGTCGGGGGGCAGCGCGCCGTCCCCGAGCGGGCCGCTGGCGAGCAGGACTTCCGCGCCCGGCGGCAGGGCAACCGGCGCCGCCGAGACGTTGAGCAGGCAGCGGAATCCGCCCGGGCCCCGGTCGAAGCACACCGTCCCCGCGCCCGACTCCACCCAGGTCAGCGACTCCGGCAGAGGGACCAGGCGCTCGCGGCGCAGCGCCAGCGCGGCACGGTAGAGGGTGAGGAAGGACTCCGGGTCCGTCTGCTGGGCCGCAACGCCGAGGGCGGACCAGGACTCCGGCTGCGGCAGCCAGGGGGCCGCGGACCCGTCCGGCGAGAAGCCCAGCGAGGGGCCCGTCCCCCACGGCAGCGGGATCCGGCACCCGTCGCGCCCCCGGTCCGCCCCGTCCGAGCGGGCGAACGTGGGGTCCTGGATCAGCGCGTCCGGCAGATCCTGCACCTCCGGCAGGCCCAGCTCGTCGCCCTGGTACACGTACACCCCGCCGGGCAGCGCCAGCGTCAGCAGCGCCGCCGCCCGCGCCCGGCGGCGGCCCAGGGCCGGATCGCTCGGGTCGAGCAGCCGCTTGTCCCCCATGTCGAACGAGGTGTCCGCCCGCCCGTACCGCGTGACGTGCCGGATCGTGTCGTGGTTGGAGAGCACCCAGGTGGGCGGCGCCGCCACGGGTGCGTGCCCGGCGAGGGTTCCCTCGATGACGCGGCGCAGCGCGTCCGCGTCCCACGCGCAGCACAGGAAGTCGAAGTTGAACGCCGAGTGGAGCTCGTCCGGGCGCAGATAGCGCGCCGACTGCTCGGGCGTCGGCAGCCAGACCTCGCCGACGAACGTGCGCTCGCCGTCGTACTCGTCGAGGATCTTGCGCCAGGAGCGGTAGATGTCGTGGACCGCGTCGCAGTCCTGATAGGGCAGGTCCGTGACGTCCGGGTCGGGGCCGACGTCCGGCAGGCCCGGCTTCTTCTCCAGGCCGTGGGCCACGTCGATGCGGAACCCGTCGACGCCCCGGTCCAGCCAGAACCGCAGGATGTCCTCGAACTCGGCTCGTATCTCGGGGTGTTCCCAGTTCAGGTCCGGCTGTTCGGGCGCGAACATGTGCAGGTACCACGGCCCGGCACTGCCGTCCGCCTCCGTCACCCGCGTCCAGGCACTGCCACCGAAGTAGGAGGTCCAGTCGTTGGGCGGCAGTTCGCCGCTCTCCCCCCGGCCGTGGACGAACCAGAAGCGTTCCCGCTCCGGCGATCCCGGGCCCGCCGCGAGCGCGTCGCGGAACCAGACGTGCTGGTCGGAGCAGTGGTTGGGCACCAGGTCGATCAGGACGCGGAGCCCGTGCTCGTGGGCTGCGACGACGAGCTGCTCGGCCTCGGCGAGGGTACCGAAGAGCGGGTCGATGTCGCGGTAGTCCGCCACGTCGTAGCCGCCGTCGGCCATGGGCGAGGTGTACCAGGGGGTGAACCACAGGGCGTCGACGCCGAGTTCGCGCAGGTACGGCAGGCGGCTGCGGACTCCGGCGAGGTCGCCGGTGCCGTCCCCGTTGCCGTCGGCGAAGCTGCGTACGTAGATCTGGTAGATCGCGGCGTGCCGCCACCAGTGGGTGGTCACTGAGACTCCTTGCTCGGAAGGTGAAAGGCGGTGCGGGCCCGCGTCAGGGCGGGCCCGCACCGGTCGTCGGGCTACCAGCCGGTGTTGCCGGCACCCCGGGTGATCGTGAAGCCGCCGGCGCTGGACAGGCCGCCGCCGGTCGCGCCGCTGACGGTGACGCGGGAGAAGGTCCCGGCGCCCGCGGAGTTGATCTCGATGCCGTACGAGCCGGCCTTGTCGATCTTCAGACCGTCGACGGTGAGTGCGGCCACGTTCTTCTGCCAGGAGACGAGGAGGCCGCTGTAGGTGCTGTCGAGGATCTCGTTGTCCTTGACGAGGACGGGTGCGGTGATGTCGGAGGAGTCGGCGTAGATCCACAGCGCGCCGAGCTTGCTCTGCCAGTTGGGTTCGTAACCGCCGGTCCGCTTCAGGGTGTTGCGCTGTACGGAGGTCGTCCCGCTGAACGGCACCGGTGCGAAGCGGCTGCTGATCGCGATGCCGGAGGAG
Organism: Streptomyces sp. NPDC005566; assembly: GCF_040605575.1. Taxonomy (NCBI): domain Bacteria; kingdom Bacillati; phylum Actinomycetota; class Actinomycetes; order Kitasatosporales; family Streptomycetaceae; genus Streptomyces; species Streptomyces sp. NPDC005566. Next base: position 153,870 of record NZ_JBEXDB010000011.1, read on the forward strand.
CCGGTGACCGTGTCGGCGAGGACGTTGTCCTCGACCCGGTTGCCGTGGCCGCCGTAGATGCCGACGGTGTTGGCGAGCATCGGCAGCTGCACGGTGTTGAAGCGGAACGCGCTGTCGGTGACGGCCTGGGCCTCGGAGAACATCGCGAGTCCGTCGTCCCCGGTGTTGCGGACGCTGCTCTGGGAGACCTCGCTCGCCTTCGTGCCCTTGTGGAGGTTGACGCCGTCCGCGAAGGTGTCGCGGATGCGGAGTCCGGAGGCGTACAGGCCGTCGGTCGGGGCGTCGATCCAGAGCCCGACCTTGGTGTGCTGCATCCAGATGTTCGCCAGCGTGGACCCCTTGCCGAAGTCGCCCTCGATCGCGGCGTCGAAGGTGGCGTCGTCGCGGTAGGAGACGTCACCGGCGATCATCAGGTCCTGGACGTTGCTGGTGCCGCCGCGTCCGAAGAGCCCGCCCTTGCCGTTGCTGCCGCGCAGGACGGTGTGCCACTGGCCGGCACCGCGCAGGTCGGCTCCGGTGAGGTTGACGTGCCCGGAGATGTTGTACGTGCCGGCGGGCAGCCACAGCCCCTTGCCCTGCGAGGTGGCGGTGCTGAGCGCCGAGTTGAGGGCGTTGGTGTCGTCGGTGGAGTCGCCCGGGATGACACCGAGCGTGGTCGCGGAGACGAAGCCGGTGGACGGCATGGTGAGGGCGTTCGGCGCAGTCTCGGCCTCGACGAGGTCCAGGGTGTAGGAGGCGGCGGTGTCGCCCGCGTCCTTCTGGAACTTCAGCACGGTGCCGGCGGGGAGCGAGCCGGTCAGGAGGGTGCGGGTCTCGTCGAAGAAGTGGTGGCCCGAGCCCTGGGACGGGTTGTTGGTGTAGGGGTAGCCGCCGTACACCCAGCTGTACTTGGAGCTGAGGGGCAGGTCCCGGAGCTGGGTGCCGTCGGCGTAGACGCTGAGTGTGGTGTCGATACCGGTGCCCGCGGCGTTGTCCGGGACGGAGTAGCGCAGGGTCAGGGCGTTGGCGGGCTCGGTCAGGGTGAACTGCACGTATTCGCCGGTGGCGTCCAGGACGACGGCCCTGCGGCCGGATGCCTCGGACGGGACGGTGAGGTAGGTGCGGTCGGGGCCGATGGTGGTGGCGTTGGTGCTGCCGTTCTCCGCCTCGTACGTGGTGTACGGGAGGGTCGCGCCCCGGCTGCTGTTGGGCGTGGAGCCGGTGACGCCTATGCCGTCGAGCTGGAGGGTGCCGTTGTCACCGGACGCGGTGCGCAGGGTGACGTGGTTGAGCGCGGCGCGCAGCGGGATGTCGGTGGTTGCGCTCTTCCAGGCACCTCCGGTGCCGGGCAGGGTCAGCCGCCGGACGGTGGTGCCGTTGGCCAGCAGGGTGACGGTCGACGCGGTGGCGTCGGGGGTGCGGTAGCGCACGGACACCGGGTACGTCGCGGCGCTGGGGGCGTTCACCGCGAAGACGGCGCGGGCACCGGTGGCGGTGAAGCCGGAGAGGTAGGCGCTGCCCTCGTAGCCGGAGGCGGTGGTGGCCTTCGCCGGGCCGCCGGAGACGAAGGCGTCCTCCGCCTGGTGGGTCAGGGTGGTGGGCCCGCCGGGGTCGGTCGGCGTGGTGGGTGTGACAGGGGTGAGGCTGTCGATGTTGACGTTGCCGCTGTCGGCGGCGGTGAAGGTCCAGGCGACGGTGTTGGCCCCCTTCGCGTACGTCACCGCCTCGTCCTGCGTGGCCCAGGTGTCCCAGTTCGCGGTCGCCGGCAGGCTGACCTGACGGACCTTCGCCCCGTTCACGTACAGGCTCAGCGTCATCGTCGCGCCGGTTCCGTTGGCGTACCGCAGGGATGCCGATCCGGCCCCGGCCTCGGTGGAGTTCACGCCGAAGGAGACGGAGGCGGAACCCTTGTTGGCGTCGGTGAGGCCGCCCGCGAAGCCCGTGCCCGTGAAGCCGGTGTGGTCGGCGGCGACGACGGCACCGCCCGTGAGCTGTGCGGACTCCGCCTCCAGGGCTCCGGAGGGGGTCGGGGTCCCGGTGCCCGCGGAGGTGTCGGCGCTGCTGTTGTCGATGTTGACGTTGCCGCTGTCGGCGCTGGTGAACGTCCAGGCGACGGTGTTGGTCCCCTTGGCGTAGGTGACCGTCTCCCGTTGTGTGGCCCAGGTGTCCCAGTTCGCCGTCGGCGCCAGGCTGACCTGGCGGACCTTGGTCCCGTTGACGTACAGGCTCAGCGTCATCGTCGCGCCGGTGCCGTTCGCGTAGCGCAGGGTTACGGAACCCGTGCCGGCGGCCTGGGCGGTCACGCCGAAGGACACCGAGGCGGCGCCCTTGTGGGCGTCGGTGAAGCCTCCGACGAAGCCGGACCCGGTGTAGCCGCTGTGATCGGTGGAGACGGCGGCGCCCCCGGACAGCTGGGACGACTCGGCTTCCACGGTGACGGTGGCCGCCTGTGCGGACCCGGCGCCGTACAGCACGGTGGCGAGCAGGGACGCGAGGACGGGGAACGTGAGCCGGACAGCGGCCCGGGAGCGCTTTCTTGGTGCAGGAGACAAGTCTGTGTGTCCTTCCTGTGGGGGTGGGTCAGCCCTTGAGGCTGCCCGCGGTGAGGCCCGCGATGATGTGGCGCTGGAAGATCAGGAAGAGGACGAGCAGGGGAATGCTCGCCATGACCATCCCGGCCAGCAGTTGGTTGGCCGGCATGAACTCCGAGAGCCGGTTGAGTGCCACGGTGATCGGCTGCTTCGCCTCGTCGGGGAGGACGAGCATCGGCCAGAGGAAGTCCTTCCACACGCCGACGACCGCGAAGATCGACACGACGGCGAGCACCGGCCGGGACAGCGGGAGGACCACCGAGACCAGGACCCTGAGCGTGCCGGCCCCGTCGATCCGTGCGGAGTCGAGGAGTTCGGCGGGTATCTGGTCGAAGAACCGTTTGAGGATGAAGATGTTGAAGGCGTTGGCGGCGGCGGGGAGCCAGATCGCGAACGGGGTGTTGATCAGGTTGACGTGGAAGAGCGGCACGTCGACCACGGTCAGGTACGTCGGTACGAGCAGCGCGGACACCGGCAGCATGAGCGTCGCCAGCATCATGCCGAGGACGACGTTGCCGAGCAGTGGCCGGAGCTTGGACAGCGCGTACGCGGCGGACACGTCCACCAGGATCTGGGTCAGCCAGGCGCCGAGGGCCAGCACCAGGGTGTTGAGGAAGAACTGGCCGAGCCCGACGTTGGTCCAGGCGTCGGCGTAGCTCTCCGGATGCCAGCTCTCGGGGAACAGGGTGGGGTTGGGGTCGGCGAGCTCGGAGGACGACTTCACCGCTCCCGTCGTCATCCAGTAGAGCGGGAAGACGAAGGCGATCGTGAAACCGGTCAGGGTGGCGACGAGCACGAACCGGTAGAGGAACCTGCCGGTGCGCCGGGTCATCTCGGCGGGTGCGATCAGTGTGCGTACGGGGGTTTCGGCAGCCATGGCAGCGGTCCTCTCAGCCCTTGCTCCGGGTCAGGCGCAGATAGACGACGGAGAAGAGGCCGAGGACCACGAAGAGCAGGGTGCTCATGGCGCTGGCCAGGCCGAAGTCGTTGTAGACGAAGGCGTAGCGGTAGAGGAGGAGGAGCACGGTGACGGTGGCGTCGTCGGGTCCGCCGCCGGTGAGGACGAAGGGTTCGACGAAGACCTGCATGGTCCCGATGACCTGGAGCAGCAGCGTGATCATCAGGATGAAGCGCATCTGCGGGATCGTGACGTGCCACAGCCGCTGCCGGATCGACGCACCGTCGAGCTCGGCCGCCTCGTACAGCTCGCCGGGGATGCCGCCGAGCGCCGCCAGGTAGATCAGGGTGGTGGTGCCCATGTTGGCCCAGGTGGAGACGAGGACCAGGGAGACCATCGAGAGGTTCTCCGACTCCAGCCACTGCTGGGCCGGCAGGTGGAGGACCTCCAGCGCGCTGTTGAACAGTCCGGGGCCCGGGTCGTAGAACCAGCGCCAGAGCAGCATGGTGACGATCGGCGGCAGCATGACGGGCAGGTAGACGGTCATGCGCAGGTACGGGCGTCCGTGCCGCAGTTCGTTCAGGATGACGGCGGTGGCGAACGGGGCCGCGAAGCCGAACACGAGGGCGAGCAGGGTGAAGTAGCCGGTGTTCTGCCAGGCGGTCAGGAACAGCGGGTCGTCGAGCAGGCGCCGGAAGTTGTCCAGGCCGACCCATCGGGCGGGTTCGGCGAAGGTGACCTGCTGGAAGCCGAGCAGGACGCCGCGCACGATCGGGTACCAGGAGAAGAGCGCGAAGCAGAGGACACCGGCGGCGAGGAAGAGGTACGCGACCAGGTTCTCGCGCACCGCCCGGCGGAGGCGGGAGTTCCCCGCCCCGGCCCCCGTCCGCACGCCGGCCGGGGGCCGGGGTGCGGACGGGGGCACGTCCTCGTCGGCGCTCTTCGCCACGGCGGAGGAGAGCTGCTGGGCGGGCACGGTCACTTCACCGGGGCGAGGATGACGTCGGCCTTCTTCGCCGCCGCTGCCAGGAGGGCGTCGATGTCGGCGTCCTCCTTGGTCAGCACGGACTGCATGACCCCGTCGAGGACGGTGTAGAGCTGCTGGGCGTTGGGCGGCTCGACCTTGGTCTCCACCTGCGCGTTGCGTTCGACGAACGGCCGGTAGTTCTCCACCGGGGTGTTGGCGTACTCCGCGCGGATCTCGTCGACCTTCGCCTGCGTCTCACCGGCGAACAGCCTCGGCTGCGGCAGCCCGATGGGTACGCCGTCGGCCTTGGCCCGCTTGCTGTCCACCGCCTCGCGCTCGGGGCTCCTCAGGTACTTCCACTGGACCCACTGGAGTCCGGCCCTGATCTTCTCCGGGGATGCCTTCGGGTTGAACATGAAGCCGTCGCCGCCACCGAGGGTCGCGTTGCCCGGCAGAGCCGCCAGGCCGTACTCCTCGTACTCCCGCTCGAACTGCTTGACGATGGTGGGGATGTTGTCGGGACCCGCCATGTACATCCCGAGCTTCCCGGCGCCCATCATCTTCTGGACGTCGGCTATCTCCAGGAGCTGGCGGGTGCCCATGCTCTTGTCGGTCCAGCGCATGTCGTGCAGCGCCTGGAGCGCCTTGCGTCCCGCGTCGCTGTTGAACGCGGCCTTCCACGTGCCGTCCTGCTTGCTCGCGACGTCGCCGCCCATGGAGTAGATCCACGAGGTGAGGTGCCAGCCGCCCTGGTTGTTCTTGCTGTAGTCGGCGTACCCGACGGTGCCGTCGCCGAGCGCGCTGATCCTCTCGGCGGCCGTGCGCACCTCCTCCCAGGTGGCCGGGGGCTTGTCGGGGTCGAGTCCGGCCTTCGTGAACAGGGCGCGGTTGTAGAGCAGGCCCAGCGAGTAGTTGCCGGTCGGAAGGCCGTACGTCTTGCCGTCGGCGTCCTTGAAGACCTTCATCAGCGCCGGGTCGATGTCCTTGAAGTACGGCACGTCCGCGACGTACGTGCTGATGTCGGCCGCCTGGCGGCGCTCGATCAGTCCGGCGGGGTCGGTGAAGTAGACGTAGTACACGTCCTCGAGCTGACCGCCCGCGAGCTTGGCCGCGAAGGTCTTCGGATCCATCTGGCCCTCGCGGGCGTCGATCTTGATCTTCGGGTGGCTCTTCTCGAACGCCTTGACGTCCTCCGCGAAGTTCTTGCGGTCGACCGGCTGTGTCTTGGCCGGCATGCCGTTCACGACGACCGTGACCACACCGTTCTTGTCCACACCGGAGGACGAGGGAGCGGAGCCGCCGCAGGCCGTGAGCGCGAGGGCCAGAGCGACGGCCGTCGCCGAACCGAGAACCTGACGTCTGCTGATGCCGGGCATGCCATCCATGCGAATCGTGCCTTCCTCGAGGTCCACTGCGGGGCTGTCGGACCCCGAGCACTGAGCTGCGCTGAAGGTAGAAGCCGGTTACGCAAGAAGTCAATGCATCTACGCAAGAAATTAATGTCGGCGGCTTGCGCAAGAAACGCGGAAGGGGGCCGCCGGGGACCCCCGCCGGCTCAGCGGGGCCGGGCGGCCGTGGAGCCCCGGACGATGAGCTCGGTGTCGAACACCATCAGGTCGTTTGCGCCCGCATGGCCGTCGATCTGCGTCATGAGCGAGGCGACCACCGCAGAGGCCATCGCCAGGATCGGCTGCCGAGCCGTGGTCAGCGGCGGGTCCGTGGCCACCATGAACGGGGAATCGTCGAAGCCCACCACGGAGAGGTCCCGCGGCACGGACACCCCCTGACGGCGGGCCCCCCGCACCGCCCCGAGTGCGAGCGCGTCGCTGGCGCAAACGATGCCGGTGACCCCTTCGGCCAGCAGTCGGGGCAGCGCGGTGGCACCGCCCTCCATCGTGAACAGGGCATGCGCCACCCGGCGCCGCCACTCGTCCGGGGCGACGCCCCGGCGGGCGCAGAAGGCCGCGAAACCGGCGAGCTTCCTGGCCGAGGGAACGTGCCCCACGGGGCCGAGGACCATGCCGATCCGCTCGTGCCCCAGGGCGGCGAGATGGGTCAGCGCCTGGTCCGCGGCCAGGGCGTCGTCCACCCTGACCTGAGCGACGCCGAGGTTCTCGTCCGCGGCGTTGAGGAGCACCATCGGAACCTTGCGTTCCCGCAGCACACGGCCGTGTTCCGGGCCTGCGTCGGCGTAGCTCGCGCCGATGAACACGATGCCGCCGATGTTCTGCTGGAGCAGCATCTCGATGTAGTGGGCCTCGGAGACGCCGTCGGCGGTCCGGGTGCAGAGCACGGGTATGAGCCCGCGTTTGTTGAGGAGCCCGCACAGGGCCTCGGTGAACGCGGAGAAGATCGGATTCTGCAGGTCCGGCACGACCAGGCCGATCAGTGCGGCCCGTTCGGCGCGGTAGCGGAGCGGGCGCTCGATGCCGCACACGTCCAGCGCGCTCAGCACCGCCTCGCGGGTCGTGCTCGCCACGTCGGGGCTGCCGTTGAGGACGCGGCTGACCGTCGCCTCGCTGACACCCGCGTACTCGGCCACCTGAGAGAGTCGTCGTTTCGTCACGGGACTCACCCTACAAAGAGCTACGCAAAAATAAAGATCACTTACGAAAAAAGTTGACTTCTCTTGTCGGGAAGGGCCCTTGGAAGGGCGCAGGGCCGTGGGAGGTGGGGCCGCCCGGGGTGACGCGGGCACGTGTCACCAGCACCCTTGAGGACCAGGTATTATTTTCGAGTCACCAGGCGCCGTTAGCTCAGTTGGTTAGAGCAGCTGACTCTTAATCAGCGGGTCCGGGGTTCGAGTCCCTGACGGCGCACAGACAACGCAGTGGGCGGTTTCCGTAAACGGAGACCGCCCACTGCGCTGTGTGCTGCCGGTTACCCGGCTACGCCTCAGAACTGGACATCGGAGCACGCGTAGAACGCGTTGGTGGTGTCCGCGACGTTCCAGACGGCCAGGATGATGTGCTTTCCGGTCTTCTGGGTGGGGATGGTGCCCTGGTGGGTCAGCGTGGCCGGGGGCTGCTGGTTCCCGTACGGCACCGTCATGAAGGGCTGCGACTCCAACGCGGCCCTGGTGAGCGGCTGGCTGGAGTTCCAGCCGTTCTTGGTGATGTAGTACCGGAAGTCGGACGTGGAGTGGCGTGCGGTGAACTGCCAGCGGAAGCCGTAGCCCTGCCCGCCGGTGACCTTGGTGGCGGGCCAGCCGCCGCCTCGGGGGTCGTCGAGCTGGGCGAACTGACCGTTCCCGCCGGAACAGATCTTGCCGTCCGCAGGTCCTGCCGCCGGGAAGCCCTTGGGGCCCTCGACGCTCTGCGGCTCCCACTGGATGTTTCCGCAGTTGGTGACGGTGCCGTTGGCACAGAGCTTCTGCCGGCTGATGGGGGTGTCCGTGTAGCCGTGGCTACTGGCACTGCCGGTCGCGAACATGGAGACGCCCGCTATCGCAAGGCCGATGACGGCCGCGCTTGCCCTTTTCCGCATGCTGTGTCGCTCCTAGAGAACGTGGGGGATGTTCCGGGGGCTCGTACTGCGCGCAAGTTGTGCGGTCTAGACCAAGTCTCAGATTATTGACGCGGCATGAACATGTCCAGACCAATGTGGGAACGGTTTCGGCCGCCACCGCCGGGCCCCCGGAACTGGTCAGGCCCCCTCACCTCCGCTGCGACCGGTGTAGAAGGCCACCGTCAGATCCCTGACCAGGGCCTTGTGTTCGTAGGCGTCGAGCTCGACGATGCCGCGCGAGGTCAGCCGGCGGACGGTGTCGTCCACCGCGTCGACCACGGACGTCAGCACGCCGTCCCGGTGCTTGGCGTCGATGGCTGCCACCCGGCACCGCTGCATCGCCGCCGCGACCTCCGGGGCGTACTCGATCCCGGTCGGCTGGGCGGAGTACACCTCGATGCCCACCGGCACGCAGTCCGCCTTCAGCATCCGGGTCAGTGCGTCGCCGACGGTCTCGGCGTCGCGCAGGGTGCGGGTCTCCTCGTGGAAGGCGTCGGCGGGCAGCTGCGAGAGCACCCGCGCGAGCGCCGCCTCCACCTGGTCGCGCAGGTACTGCTCGTGGTCCGCGACACCGAGCGCGGCCCGCGCGGTGTCCTTGATCCGCCAGACGACGAGGACGACGACGCGCAGGGCGGTCCCGCTCGCGTCCACGGCGGACAGCGGCTCGCTGCGCCAGTGCCGCAGCCGTACGTCGACGCGGCGGCGCAGCAGGAGCGGGGACACCCAGATCAGGCCGGTGCGCCGGGCCGTGCCCCGGTACTCGCCGAACAGGCTGAGCACCGAGGCGTACCCGACCCGGCCGCGACCGAGACCGCAGAGCGCGAAGAGGACCACGGCCGCCGGCAGTGCGAGCAGCGCCCACGTCCCGGTACCGATGCCGTCGTACGGGCGGGCGCCGATCCCGAGGCGGCCGGTCACGGCTACGGGCAGTGCGCCGGTCCACCAGAGCAGGGCGAGTCCGGCGCCGGTTCCGGCCGCCGCGGTGAGCAGCGCGGTCCAGCCGGGGAGCACGGGCCCGGGACGCTCGGCGAGCCGGGGATCGGCGAGGGGCGCGGGCCGGGTGGGCGCCTGCTCCTGGGGCGAGCGCGGCACGGGCGGCCGCCGGACACCGGGGCGCCGCACCGCGACACCGACACCGGCTCCGTCTCCGGCTTTGGCGATGCGGTCGGTGTCGGTTCCCGGGCCGGTGCCTGTGCCGGTTCCGAGGCCGGTGCCTGTGCCTGTGCCTGTGCCGGTTCCGAGGCCGGTGCTGCCACCGGTGGGCTTGCTGTCGTGGCCGCCGTGGCTGTCGTCGTCACGGAAGAGGAGGTGTACGGGGATGGGCGCGGTCGTCTCGTTGGCGATGACGGACTGCCGCCGCCCCGCCCCCCACCACGCACCGGGGTCCCCGCTGCCGGCGGCTGCTTCCGAGGCGGGAGCCGAGTCCCACCACCTGGGCCTGGAGCCGCCGTCGCCCATCCGGTCCCACTCCCCCGGCGCACCGGCGGCGAGGACCGCCCCGTGCACCCCGGCACTCCGGCTCGTCGGGGTGGACACCGCGAACACCGCACCCGGAACCACCTCGGGCCGGAACTCGGGCCGGAACTCGGGCTGGAGCTCGGTATCGGTCGTTGTCCCGGGCTCCAGGCCGAGATCCGGGTCGTGGTCCGCCCGGCCCTGGTCCGCCCGCCCGCCCTCACCTTGGCTCGCCACGGCAGCCGCCGTTCCCGGATCCGGCGACACCACGGCCCCCGAGTCCTCCACGACAACCACCACCGGAGCGAGATCCGGAGCCGGATCCGGCTCGACGGCCGGCACCGGATCGGTGACGAGGACGACGGCAGGACCGGCCCCCCACGCCTCGCCCGCGCCCTCGCCCTCGCCCGGTCCGGGCGCCTGACCCGCACCCACCCCCGCCGGCACCGGCTCGGCAACCTCCGCGCCCCACCTGTCCGGGTCCCCCGCCCGGACCTCCGGCACATCCCCCGCACCGGTCGCGGGCACCTCGGCCTGCGCCGAGTACCCGGTCGGCGACGCTTCCGGCCCCGGGGGCCGCACCGCCCCCGGCACAGCAGCACCCGTCGCCACCCCGGGCGCGACACCGGGCACCGGTACCGCGCCCGGTCCGTCGCACCCGGCTGCCACCGGCTTGCCGGCCCACTCGTTCTCCGTGGATCGCATTCCAGCCTCCGTCATGTCCGTTCCGTCCGTTCCCACACCGCCGCTACCGTGTCGCCGCCGTCACGCGAAGAGCCGCCGCCAGGTCTCCGGCCCCGGATACCCGTCGGCCGCGCCCCCGCGCCAGCCCTGGGCCCGCTGGAAGGCCTCGACGTTGCGGCGGTCCGCCTCCGTCCATCTGCGGCCGGGGCCCGTCGCGTACTGCGCGCCGTATCCCTTCGCCACCAGCTGGGTGCCGAGCTTGAGGACGTGGCTGTTGGACTGCCCCGGCCTGAAGACGCCACGGCCGGGATACGCCGGGGCGGCGCTCGGACTGCCGCCCGATCCGGCGGCGGGAATCTTCCGCCCGGTGCCCTTGACCAGCAGCTTCCAGGTGTCCGGGCCGGGGATGCCGTCGGCCTCCTTGCCCTTCCATCCCTGCGCCTTCTGGAACGCCTGCGTGGCCCGCTTGTCCGCGTCGCTCCAGCGCGGCCCGGCGCCCTTCTTGTAGAAGCGCTTGCCGCCCTGGGCGATGAGCATCTTCCCGAGCCGGGTCACATGCGCGTTGTCGGCCCCGGCGCCGAACTTCTTCACGCCGGGGAACGCGGTGCCCGACCCGCTGTCACTCGTTCCGCTTGTGAGGCCTTTGTGGCGGTACGCAACGTACTTGGACGAGTTGCTCCAGTACGCCATGGGCGTCGTCGCCTTGCGGGTGTGCGGGCGGGTCTGCTCGTAGGCGAGGTAGTGACTGTGCGTGCTGTCGGTCCAGCCGCCGAAGAGCGTGACGTGCGAGCCCACCGCGGGGTCGGCCAGGTTGTGGAAGAGCAGCATGTCGCCGGGCTGCAGATCGGCCCGGGAGATCTTCGTCCCGAACGAGGCGAGGCTGCCGGTCCACTCGTTGCTGCCGAGGTTCCAGGCCATGGACACGTAGCCGGAGCAGTCCTGCCGGTACCCGTCGGACCAGTACTTCTCCATGTCGTAGGGGACCTGTGAGGACACCCACTTCTTGGCGCGGTCCATGATGGCGGTCCGGGTCGTCGCGCGGGGCACGGAGTCCGGCCCGGACGGCGGCCCCGGTGCTCCGGTGCCGTTCAGGGGCCCGGCCGGGCCCTGCGGGGTGACGGGCTGGGGGTCCGCGACCCCGGTGGCCCCCGCACTCCGGTGGGCCAGGGACGCCGCTTCGGCCGCCCCGCAGGACAGGACCATTCCTGCCGCGGTGACCAGCACGAGCGCGCGCCGCGCACCGTGGGCGGCCGGGTGGCCGCCGTACCTCACCGGCAGCGCGGCGGCGCGCCGCTGCTGGGCGCACCCGGCGCAGCCGCAGTCGATGGCGGGTTCGTACTCCTCGAAGACGGGCACAGTCATGCCACTCCCTCTTCCCCTCCACAACCGTCGGATCTTCCGTTTCTCACCTTCATGACAGACATTTCTCATGTTGACGGACCAAAGGTAAAAAACGACCATCCGACAGGCCGTACCGGCCGGGAATCGGTCAGGAGCACTCCGGCGGATCGGGTAGAGTTCTCCAGGTCAGCAGGCGCCGTTAGCTCAGTTGGTTAGAGCAGCTGACTCTTAATCAGCGGGTCCGGGGTTCGAGTCCCTGACGGCGCACGCACCAGCAAGACCCCCTCACCGAGCGTGAGGGGGTCTTGTTCGTATGCCCGAGGGCGGAGCGGTTCCGTGGCGCCGGCATCCACCTCCGCACGCCCCTTCACACACGTCACCCAAATCGTGCGTATGCCCGGTAAACAGCCTGTTTCACCCTTGCGATCACGCCACAGGTCGGACAACCTGTCCTGGTGCCGTCGACTCCAAGGAGGCTTCGGGGGAATGCAGTTGAGACGACGGAAGCAAGCGTTCCGGTTGCTTTGCCCGCGGGGTGGGGGTCCCGCTCGGGCGTCGATGCCGAGGAGGCATCATGCAACCGGAAGGGTTCCATTCCATGTCTGTGTGGACGGTGGCCCTTCACAGAGTGCGGACGCGGTGAACGAGGGGACCCGGCCGCGGACGAAATGACCGATCAACCACGCAGACGGCTTGCGTGCGGGGGGATGACCATGACGTCGACGCCGCCAGGCGACCGGCACGACAACGACCCTTCCCAGACGACACAGCTGCGGATACCGCCGCAGCTGCGCGCCGGGGGATCACGGCGGCGTACGAAGAAGGCGCTGCCGCGCTACGACTACGAGCACTACAGCCGGCTCGCCGGGCCCCTGACCCAGCCCGACCCGACCCGGCCGTACGCGGTCCAGTACCGCTCGCTCCTCTCGCAGGAACCGCACCGGATCCGCGCGGCCCTGCTGCTCGGCGCGGCACCGCTCCTCTCGCTCGGCCTGTTCGCCTGGCTGATGCAGCCCGAGCACTGGACGGAGCGTGACCCGAACCTCAAGAACGACACGCTGCTCGTCCTCGACATCGTCATGCTCGTCTCCATCGGCCTGATCGAGCTCTTCCGCACGATGAACGTCCTGTCGAACGCGCACGCGACGCTGGTGGCCCGTGACCCGGTCCCCGTCGTCCCGGAGACCGGCACCCGGGTCGCCTTCCTCACCTCCTTCGTCCCGGGCAAGGAGCCCCTGGAGATGGTGACGAAGACGCTCGAGGCGGCGGTGAGGATCAGGCACCGCGGACTGATGCACGTCTGGCTGCTGGACGAGGGCGACGACCCCGCGGTGAAGGAGGTCTGCGCCCGGCTCGGGGTGCACCACTTCTCCCGCAAGGGCGTCGCGCACTGGAACCAGGCCAAGGGCCCGCACCGCGCCAAGACCAAGCACGGCAACTACAACGCCTGGCTCGACGCGCACGGCGACGCCTACGACTTCTTCGCGTCCGTGGACACCGACCACGTCCCGCTGCCCAACTACCTGGAACGGATGCTCGGCTACTTCCGCGACCCGGACATCGGCTTCGTCATCGGCCCGCAGGTCTACGGCAACTACGACACGTTCGTCACGAAGGCCGCGGAGTCCCAGCAGTTCCTCTTCCACGCGCTGATCCAGCGCGCCGGCAACCGCTACGGCTCACCCATGTTCGTCGGCACGAGCAACGCCGTACGGATCTCGGCCCTCAAGCAGATCGGCGGTCTGTACGACTCGATCACCGAAGACATGGCCACCGGCTTCGAGATCCACCGCCACCGCAACCCGCTCACCGGCAAGAAGTGGCGCTCCGTCTACACCCCGGACGTCCTTGCCGTGGGCGAGGGCCCGACCGCGTGGACGGACTTCTTCACCCAGCAGCTGCGCTGGTCCCGGGGGACGTACGAGACGATCCTCAAGCAGTACTGGAGAGGCTTCGGCACCATGCCGACGGGCAAGCTCTTCAACTACACGATGATGATCATCTTCTATCCGATGTCCGCGATGAACTGGATCCTCGCCGCACTGAGCTGCGCCCTGTTCCTGGGCATGGGCGCCTCCGGTGTGCAGATCGACCCGGTCATCTGGATGATGCTGTACGGCAACGCCTCGGCGCTCCAGATCGGCCTCTACATCTGGAACCGCCGCCACAACGTCTCGCCGCACGAGCCCGAGGGCTCCGGCGGCCTCGCCGGCATGGTGATGTCCGCACTCTCCGCGCCGATCTACGCACGCTCGCTGATGGACGCGGTGCTGCGCCGCAAGAGTTCGTTCGTGGTGACGCCCAAGGGCGACTCGTCCAGCCCGGACACCCTCTTCGGCACCTTCCGTATCCACCTGTTCTTCATCCTGGTCTTCGGTGGGTCGATCGCCGCGTCCTTCTTCAACGGACACAACCACCCGGCCATGCTGACCTGGGCCTGCCTGGCCCTGCTGATCACCGCGGCACCGATCTTCGGCTGGCGGCACTCCGTCCGTGCCGCAAGGAAGAAGAAGCGCCGGGGCGGCTCCGACACCCCCCGGCCGCAGCACGCTCCGCAGGAGCAGCCCACCTGGGCGGGGAACGACCAGACCATGCAGATCGCCCTTGGGGGACGTAAGCAATGAAGTACCGTCCGAGCCGCCGTACCCGCCGTCTGGCGATCAGTACGGCGGTGGTTCTGGCTCTCGCGGGTGCGAACGGTCCGTGGCTGTACCGCGTCGGCACCGAGCGCTACCACGAGTACACGATCAACAAGCCGGAGTACAAGGCGGAGAACGGCCACTGGGACTTCCTGGACATCCCCTCCGAGTACCGGATCAACACGATCCACGCGGCGCTGCTGCACACCGGCAAGGTGCTGCTCGTCGCGGGCTCGGGGAACAACCAGAAGAACTTCGACGCGAAGAGCTTCCGCTCCGTGCTGTGGGACCCGAAGGCGAACACGTACAAGAACATCCCGACGCCCAAGGACATGTTCTGCGCGGGCCACACGCAACTGCCCGACGGCAAGCTCCTCATAGCCGGCGGCACGAAGCAGTACGAGAAGCTCGAGGGTGACGTCACCAAGGCCGGCGGCCTGATGATCGTCCACAACGAGGACCCCGACAAGCCGGTCACACTGCCCGCGGGCACCCGCTTCACGGGCAAGGAGAACGGCCGGACGTTCGTCACCAAGGACCCGGTGCTCGTCGAGAAGGCCACCAAGGTCTTCGACAAGCAGACCGGCGCCTTCCTGCGCAACGACCCAGGGCTGGGCCGGATCTACGTCGAGGCGCAGAAGTCCGGTGCGAAGTACGAGACGGGCACCGAGGACAACTACCGGATCGCGGGCCTGTCAGGCTCCGACACCCGGAACGTATACGGAATCGCGCAGAAGCTGGCCCTCGACAAGAAGGACTTCCAGGGCATCAAGGAGGCCTACGAGTTCGACCCGGTGGCGGAGAAGTACATCACCGTCGACCCGATGAACGAGGCCCGCTGGTACCCCACGCTGACCACGCTCAAGGACGGCAAGGTCCTCGCTCTCTCCGGCCTGGACGAGATCGGGCAGATAGTCCCCGGCAAGGACGAGGTCTACGACCCGAAGACCAAGGAGTGGGAGTACACCGGCATCGTCCGGAAGTTCCCCACCTACCCGGCGGTCTTCCTGCTGAACAGCGGCAAGCTCTTCTACTCCGGCTCCAACGCCGGCTACGGCCCGGCGAACGTCGGCCGCGCCCCCGGCATCTGGGACCTGGAGACCAACAAGTTCGAGAAGATCCCGGGACTCGGCGACCCGGACAAGATGGAGACGTCGGCGACCGTACGGCTCCCTCCCGCCCAGGACGAGAAGTTCATGGTGATCGGCGGTGGCGGCGTCGGCGAGTCCGAGAAGTCCAGCGAGAAGTCACGGCTGGTCGATCTCCGGGAGGACGACCCCAGGTTCAAGGACGGCGCGTCACTGTCCGAGGGCACCCGCTACCCGAGCGCCTCCCTCCTCCCCGACGACTCCCTGCTGGTCACGGGCGGCTCCAACGACTATCGCGGGCGCGGCGGTTCGGACAGCCTGCAGGCCCGGCTGTACGACGCGAAGTCGGACACGTACCAGCGGGTCGCGGACCCGGCGGTGGGCCGCAACTACCACTCCGGTTCGGTCCTGCTGCCTGACGGACGGGTGATGATCTTCGGTTCGGACTCGCTCTACTCTGACGAGTCGAACACGCGGCCCGGCACGTTCGAGCAGCGGATCGAGATCTACACGCCGCCGTACCTGTACCGCGATGCCCGGCCGGAGCTCACGGCCGGACCGAAGCGGATCAAGCGGGGCGGCACGGGGCTGTTCACGACGCAGCACGCGTCCTCCATCGCGTCGGCGAAGCTGATGCGGCCGAGTGCGGTCACCCACGTCACGGACACGGACCAGCGGTCGATCGCGCTGGACCTGGAGAAGACGGCGGACAGCGTCACGGTGACGGTCCCGAAGAACCGGGCCCTGGTCCCGTCGGGCTGGTACATGCTCTTCGTCACGGATGACAAGGGCACACCGTCCGAGGGCACGTGGGTCGAGGTCCCGTAGAACCTCTCCGGCATCGAACGTCACGGTGCGCGACGGGCCGGCCGCCGGCTGCTGGGTGCAGCCGACGGCCGGCACTGCCGCGAACAGTGCCGCTGCCGTCCGGGGTGTCAGAACCTGCCGGCGGAGTTGCACTTGGCGCTCTGCACGACGCAGTCCTTCACCCGATGCCCCAGAGCCGCGTCGTCCCAGGCGTTGAAGAAGTCGCCGTGGATGGATGACGCGAGGCCCGAGGACAAGGAGAGCCCGGCCGGGCTGCCACCGGTCGGGTAGCCGATGACGAAGGAGACGGAAGGAATAGCGACGGGGTGGTCGCCGCTGCACTTCCCGTTGCCCATGAAGGCGACGTGCGACTTGTGGTCCGGGCTGTCGAGGTGCTTGCCGTCCCAGCAGTCAGGGAAGACCAGCTGGTACACGAGGTTGGCTTTCGGAGCGCATACGGGCCAGTTGCCGTCGGAGCTGCGGCCGATCTCGCCGCCTTCTCCGGCGCAGAAGAACTGGTTGACCGAGCCCGCCGGGGTGGGCACCTGCGACTTGGCGTTGCCCGCGATCATGCGGAAGCCCTGCGGGAAGGGCACCGTCGCCGAGGGGTCGAGGAGCCTCGACCCGTAGTAGACGATGACGCCGTCGGGTTCGACGGCCTTGCCTCCTTCGTAGAGGGTCGGGATCCAGTAGGCGGACAGGTCCTCGGCCGGGGTGCAGCTCGTGCCGGTGTGGGCCCGCAGGCTCTGGGGTGTGGTGAACGCGTCGGTGCTCCTGTTGCCGAAGAAGCTGTGCATGTGGGACGCGCCGGGCAGGCCCGGGACGACGATCGGGTCGTCGGGCTTGGAGTGGCTGTAGGTGCACGTGGCGTTGAACTCGGGCACTCGGACCGAGTCGGCCGGCACCGCTGCCGGTGTCATCGCCCGGAACTGCGCGAGTTGCGCGTTCCATGCGGCCTGGTCGACGGCCACCCATCCGGGCGTTCCGGCACCGCCCCCGCTGTTGAAGGAGAGCCAGTTGAGGTTGACGAAGTCGCCCGGCACGGGACTGCGCAGCACGGCGAACACGGTCTGCGGGCCGGTGGGGTGCGTGGCGACGTCGGCCTTCAGGGTCGTCCACGTCTGCCAGCCACCGGTCGGGGAGACGGAGAAGGTGGCGAGCAGCGTTCCGGTCAGCGATCCGGTACGCAGCTCCACGGCGCCGGCACCGGTGGCGGAGGCGACGCGGGCCGAGACCGCCAGGGGGCCTGCGGCGCCGAGGTCGACGCCGTCGAAACGCATCCAGTCGCCGTCGGCGAGGTAGGCGGCGTTCTGCCCGCCGCCGGTGTCCCCGGTCGTCTCCAGGCCGACACCCGACTGGGCGGCGTACGACTCGGCCTGGACGACGACGGCCGCGGCCCAGGCGGGCCGGGTGGTGAGGGTGATGCTGAGGGCGGCGGCCAGGACGATCGCCAGCGCCCCCGCCAGGAGCGTGTAGATGGGTAAGGGATGTCTGCGCATGTCACTTCCTTACGGACGTGGGGTGCGAGGTGGGGGGGCCGGCTACTGGTAGACGCGCACGTAGTCGACGAGCATCTTCGCGGGGAACGGTGTCGTGGGGTCGGTCGGGCCGGGCCAGTCGCCGCCGACCGCGAGGTTCAGGATCATGTAGTGCGGGTGGTCGAAGATCCACGGGCCCCGGGTCTGCTCGATCTGCTCCTTGTCGAGCGTGAGGACGGTCCGTCCGTCGAGGCTGTAGACGATCCCCTTGCTGGTCCAGTCGGCGGTCCAGGTGTGGAAGTCGTCGGAGTAGTCGGCGTCCTGGGGCAGCCGGTACGGCGCTCCGATCCCGCCGGCGCCGTTGTACGCGGGGGCGTGGACGGTGGAGTAGGCGGTCTTCACGTCCTTGCCGAGGATCTCCATGATGTCGATCTCCCCGTTGTACGGCCACGGCCGGCCGGTCAGGAAGTCGCCGCCCATCATCCAGAAGGCGGGCCAGAGGCCGTTGCCCTTGGGGACCTTGACGCGGGCCTCGACCCGTCCGTAGGTGAACTGGAAGGTGGCTCCCGTGTTCATCCGTGCCGAGGTGTACTGGCAGGTGGTGCTGCCGGTCAGCGGGTCGGGCGGGCATCCCTGGCCAGGGGTTGCCTCCTTGCGCGCCTCCATGACGAGGTGACCGGCTCCGTCCAGTGCGGCGTTGCGGTGGTCGGTGTAGTACTGCAGCTCGGCGTTCTGGCCGGTGCCCGGGTCGGCCCGCCATTTCGCGGGGTCGGGCCGGCCACCGGCGGCGCCGTCGAACTCGTCGCTCCACAGGAGCTTCGGCGGGTTCGCCGGATCGGCCGGGAGCGGCGGGGTGGGTAGCGGCGCCCCACCGGTTCCGTACACCTGGAACTCCCACAGGGAGTAGCCGTAGGCGGTGGCGCGTTCCGTCCCGTACATGCGGACGTGGCGACCGGTGCCGGAGACGGTCAGGGTCTGCTTGAAGCCCGTGCCGGTGGTGGTCGAGTAGATCGGGGTCCAGTCGGTGCCGTTGGGGGAGACCTGGATCTGGAAGGACTTGGCGTAGGCCGGGTCCCATTGGAGGACGACCTTGTGGATCTGCGCGGTCGCGCCCAGGTCGACGGAGATCCAGCCGGGGTCGGTCCAGCCCGTGGTGGGGCTGGCGGCCCAGCGGGATGCGGGGTCGCGGTCGAAGGCCCGGGCCGGGGTGCATTCCCAGCAGTTGGAGTCGGCTTGGGAGGAGGAGGCCGCGCCCGGCCGGCCGTACGAGAGGAGGGTGTCCCCGCCGCCGGGCTGGTCGCCTTCGGACGTCCGTACGGTGAAGGACCACAGCGAGTAGCCGTAGGCGGTGGCGCGCTGGGTCGCGGCGAGCCGGACGTAGCGGCCTGTTCCGGCGACGGTCAGGTCCTGGGTGCCTCCGGAACCGGTGGTCGTCTCGTGGACCGTGGTCCAGGTGGCGGCGTCGTTCGACACCTGGATCCGGAAGGCCTTGCCGTACGCCGCCTCCCAGGCCAGCCCCACACCGCAGACGTTCTTCGCGGAGCCGAGGTCGATCTGGATCCACTGGGAGTCCGAGAACTCGCTGGACCATCGGGTGCCGGGATCGCCGTCGACGGCGTTCTGCGCGCCGAACGGGCCCTCGGTGCTGGACGCGGTGGCGGGCCTGCCGCGCGCGGCGTCCGCACTGCCGCAGACGGCGGCGGCGCGGGCGGGCGGGTCGGGAAGGGCGGTGAAGCTGAGCAGGGTGGCCGCGACGGCGACGGACATGCCGAGGCGGCGGAGCAGTGGACGCACGGCGGCTCCTCAGGAGGGGGGGAAGTCGGGGGAGCGCTCCCTGAGGGGTGAGAATGGGCGAGCCCACAACGGCTGTCAAGGCTTTGGTTCACACGCCGGAAATGCCGTGAACTCCCGTGTGCCGCACGGTGGAACGGTTTCTCGACGGTCCGTCATGCCGCTTCCTGCCGGGCCGTAACGGGTCCTGCCTGGGCAAAGAACTCCGTTGCGCACAGCGGTCGATCACGCCGCCCCGGCACAACAGCCCACCTCCGTGACGGCGTTGACATGGGCGGCGCCCGGACGTCATCCTCGTCAGAAAACGCTCCCCGAAGACCCTGGGACACCGCCGACCGAAACGGACTGGGATGAAACGACCCACGCTGGAAGTGGTCGCCGCGCGCGCGGGGGTGTCCAAGTCGAGCGTCTCCCGCGTCGTCAACGGCGAGGCGACGGTGGCACCGGAGATCCGCGACGTCGTCATGCGGGCCGTGCGTGAGCTCGGATATGTGCCCAACGCCGCCGCCCGGCACCTGGTGACGCGCAGGACCGACGCCGTGGCCGTGGTCGTCTCCGACCCGCCTCAGGGCGTCGTCTCCGACGATCCCCTGTTCGCCACCGTCGTGCGAGCCGTCAGCAGGGACCTGGAGGCCGCGGGCAAACAAGTCGTGCTCATGCTGGCCGAGTCGGACCGGAGCCGGGCCAGGGTCGAGCAGTACGTCGCCGGCGGACACGTGGACGGCGTCATGCTGATCGCCCTGCACGGTACGGACCCGTTGCCGGCCGCGCTGGCCAGGACGGGCCTGCCCACGGCCTCGTTCAACCGCACCAGCGCACCGGACGTCCCGTACGTGGGGCTGGACAACGCGAGCGGCGCGGCCCTGGCCGTCCGGCACCTGCTGGAGCGGGGCCGGCGCCGGATCGCCGTCATCACCGGCCCGCTGGAGCTCCACGAGTCCCGGGAACGCCTCGACGGCTACCGGGACACGCTGCGTGACACCGGGCGCCGGTCGATCGTCGCGCTGGGTGACTTCACCAGGGTCTCCGGGGCGGAGGCCATGCGACAGCTCCTCGACGACGACCCCGCGCTGGACGCCGTGTTCGCGAGCAACGACCTGATGGCGATCGGAGCCCTGCGCACCCTGCGGGAGGCGGGCCGTCGGGTCCCCGAGGACGTCGCCGTCGTCGGCTTCGACGACATCGAAGCCGCTTCGTACACCACTCCGGCACTCACTTCCGTACGCAGTCCCATGGCGGATCAGGCCAGAGCGACGGTCCGGCTCCTGCTGGGACTCATCGAGGGCGGCCCCAGGGAACCTGTGATCATGCCGAACGAGCTCGTGGTGCGCGAATCGACCTGACCGGGCGCCTCGAACGAGTCGAGGCCGGAAGGGGTGCGGGGATCCTCCCGTTCGGGGGAGGCCGCCGCATGCCACGCGTCGGACGTGTATTCCGGGTCGCCGGTGGCCGCTTCCGCTGTGCACGGCCGGACCGGGCCTGTCGGCCGAGGACACCACGTGCGGCCCGCGGGGGCCGCACGGGGCTCTCGGCTACTTCGTGTTGCGGGCCAGGCCCAGCGCGTACTCCGCCCACCAGTCGCCCGCCTTGGGCCCGCCCTTGCAGTCGCCGTCCGACTCACCCGGCCGCTTGACCCACAGGTACGCGTCGACCAGTTCGTCGCCCGTCTCGGTCGTCGGCGGCTCGCCCAGCGCCCGTCCCGGCGGGTTGCACCAGTTCTCGGCGGGGTCGCCGCCGTCGTACGGGCCGTTGCCGTTGCGGCTCGTGTCGATCACGAAGTGCTTGTCGCCCACCTTCGCGGACAGTTGCTTGCCGAACTCCGTACTGGCCGCCGTCGTCTGGAAGTTGGACACGTTGACGGCGAAGCCGTCGGCTTCCGCGACGCCGGCCCTCTGGAGGGGCTGGAACAGCGCGTCGGGCGTCTGCCACCCCGCGTTGCCCGCGTCCACGTAGACCGTGGTGCCCGGCTGCTGCTTGAGCCGCACGACCGCGCCCCTCAGCAGGTCGTACCGCTCCTCGTGGAACTCCTGCGGGGTGCATCCGTCGACCAGGTGCAGCACCGCGTCCGGTTCCAGGACGACTGTCGCCCGGCGGTCCCCGATGCCCTTGGCGACGCTCTCCACCCAGGCCCGGTACGTATCGCCGTCCGCCGCCCCGCCCTTCGAGAACTGTCCGCAGTCCCGGTGCGGGATGTTGTACAGGACCAGCAGGGCGTCCCGGTCGGCCTTCTCGGCCGCCTCGGTGAAGCCCTTCGCCGCTTCCTGCGGATTCTCCGGGCCGATCCACTCGCCCACGGGCTGCTCGGCGATCTTCCGGATCAGGTCGGCGTTCTTCTTGTCGCCGTCCTCCGCGTAGGAGGCCACCTGCTTCGCCGCGTTCCCGTCGGGGTTGACCCAGTACGGGTCGGTCCCCTTGGGCTGCTGGTCGACGGCGGCGGGCGCACCCTTGTTCCCGTCGTCGGACGAGGAACACCCGGCGAGCAGCAGGACCGCCCCGATCGCGGCTGCCGTACCGGCCCTCAGTCCGGTCGTCCTCGCGCGCGTGCGCACGTCGGACCGGCCGGTGCAACTGCCGTACATCCATTCCCCCTCGCAGCGATGTACTACCGGTCGGATCCATCCTGGCACAGCGGTCAGGGCGGTGGACGCCTCCTCCGGACCCCGGACGTCCTGTCAAAAACCTACTGGGCCGCACCGGTCCCCCGCTCTACAGTGTCCTGCAGTGCGGACCACCGACCTCCCGTGCTGTGCCGGGCTTCTCCCGCAGTCCGGGCACCGCGGTCGAGGACCGGCCCGGCCGGCGACTCCGAGGGGGAGCGGGCCGCCGGCCGGGCCCGGTGTAGGGGCCGGGTCCCCCCTCAGGCGCTGCTCCTGGCCGCGCCGCGCTTCTCGCCCGTCAGATACGCGGAGACGACCACGTTGGCCGTGTACGCGTGGGACTTCCGGTCGTACGTGCCGCCGCAGGTGATCAGGCGGAGTTCCGCCCGCCCGTCCTCGCGGGGGCCGTAGGCCTTCTTGGCGTCGAAGCGTTCCCGGGTGATGACCTGGACGTCGTCGATGGTGAACTCGGCGACGATTCCGTCGGACCGGCTCACCCGGATCTTCTCGCCGGGCCGGGCCGCGCTGAGCCCGTAGAACACGGCCGGTTTCGTCTCGGTGTCGACGTGGCCGACGAAGAGCGCGGCGCCCTCGGTGCCGGGCTCGGTGCCGCTGTCGTACCAGCCGACGGTCTGCGGCATCTCGTACGGGGGCGGGTCGATGGCCCCCGAGGTGTCGAGGCCGCGTCCGACGACGGGTGCCTCGATCCCTATCGAGGGGATCTCGACCCGCTGCGGCGTGGCCCCGTCGAGGGGTTCGTGCGCCGGTGGCAGCGGTACGCCCAGAGGGCGCCCCACCGCGGCGACGTCACCGGTCGTCGGCGCGGAGCTGCCGTCGGTGGCCTCACGGCCCCACAGCCACAGTCCCAGCAGGAGGACGGCCCACGCGACACCGGTCAGCAACCGCCCGGATCCTGCGGGACGGTCGGAGGCAGGCATGTCAGTCCAGCGCCGAACGTCGGCGTCGCGCGCTGCGGAACGCGACGGCCGCGGCGGCTGCGGCGCCGAGGGCGAGCCCGATCACCGCGTGCCGGGTCCCGGGGCCGCTCTGTTCGGTGCCGGCCTGTTCGGCGAGGGTCGCGGTGCCTCCGCCGCCTGCCCGGACGGGGGCGACGGGCGAGGGTCGGCTGTGGTGGACGACGGTGAACGTGCCGGTCGCCTTGCCGTGGCCGTCCTTGCAGGTCACCCAGACCTCGTAGTCGTCGGGTGCGGCGTCGGAGCGGATCCGGGCCTCGGCGAAGAGGCCTTTGCCGTCGGCCGGTGCGAAGCGCGCTTCGGAGACGAAGGCTTCGGAGTTCCCCGTGGCCGACCTGCTCCTGCCGCAGGCGTCGACACGGAGTTCGACCTCCCCGCCGGGGGAGACGGTGGACGGGTTGACCGAGACCGATCCCTTGTGGTTCTTGGTCTCGGAATCGGCCGGTGCGGCGGACGCGGGCAGGGCTATGCTCGCGGCCGCCAGGGTGGCACAGAATGTGAGGGGCAGTGAACGCATCGTAAACCTCCTGATGGCAGGTTCACCTGCGCCACTGCTCCCCGCATCCGCTGTGGGCCGGTCGGGTGACCTCCGGCCCCCGGACGGTTACTCCTCGGGCAGGTCGACGAGTTCGACCAGGTCCGCGATCGAGTCGACGACCGTGGACGGCCGGAACGGGTAGCGGTCCATGTCGGCGTGCGTGGTGAGCCCGGTGAGCACCAGGAACGTCTGCATTCCGGCCTCGAGACCGGCGAGCACGTCGGTGTCCATCCGGTCGCCGATCATGGCGGAGGTCTCGGAGTGGGCGCCGATCGCGTTGAGTCCGGTCCGCATCATGAGCGGGTTGGGCTTGCCCGCGAAGTACGGGGCCTTGCCGGTGGCCTTGGTGATCAGCGCGGCGACGGAGCCGGTGGCGGGCAGCGGGCCCTCCGCGGACGGGCCGGTCTCGTCCGGGTTGGTGCAGATGAAGCGGGCCCCGCCGTTGATCAGCCGGATCGCCTTGGTGAGCGCCTCGAAGCTGTACGTACGTGTCTCGCCGAGCACCACGTAGTCGGGCTCGTGGTCGGTGAGGACGTAACCGATGTCGTGCAGGGCGGTGGTGAGCCCCGCCTCGCCGATGACGTACGCGGTGCCCTGCGGCCGCTGGTCGTCCAGGAACTGGGCGGTGGCCAGGGCCGAGGTCCAGATGTTCGCCACCGGCACGTCCAGGCCCATGCGCTTGAGACGGGCGTGCAGGTCGCGGGCCGTGTAGATGGAGTTGTTGGTCAGGACCAGGAACGGCAGTCCGGACTCCCGCAGCCGCTTGATGAAGGCGTCGGCCCCGGGGATCGGCGTGCCTTCGTGGATCAGGACCCCGTCCATGTCGGTCAGCCAGGATTCGATCGGCTTGCGCTCTGCCATGGGAGGTGCTCCTGCCGTACGCACTGTGCACTCGGGGTGCCGGACGCCGGCGGCACCGCGTTGTGCAGCGCCGACGTCCTTGATTTTAGGGTGCCCGTTCGGCTGGACGGAACTGGTTGATCAAGGGAAAACCCGTGGCCGGGCTCAGCGGCGGCCGCGGCGCAGGCGCCGGGCGTGGATCAGCGCGGCGGCTCCGCCGAGGAGCAGCACCCCGGCCCCGGCGCCGGCCAGCGCGGCGTACCGCTCGCCGGTGCGGGCGAGTTCGGGCAGGGGGTTACCCGCAGCGTCACGCCGCGGGACACCGGGGTCCGTGCCGGTGCCGCTGTCCTTGCCGGTACCCCGGTCCGTTCCGGTGCCGCTGTCGGTGTCGGTGCCGGTGTCGGTGCTGCCGGTGTCGGTCTCGGTGTCGGTTCCGCCGTCGATGGCGCCCTCGACGATCACGAAGGGGTAGTCGGCCGACTCCCCCACCCAGTCGCCGTCGGCCCTGCCGTCCGCCTGCTTCAGTTCGTCCTTCGCGGAGCGCCGCTGGACGATGGCCGCGTTCGCCGTGACCGGGCCCGGCCGGGTGTCGGAGGTGAACGCCATCCGGACCTCCACGGTGACGGTCTTCCTCGCGGGGACGGTGAAGCCGGCGAATGCGTCGGCCTCCTCGCCGCCCTCCTCGCCGCTGCCGAAGACGCCGATCTGCTCGTCCCGGTCGGTCGACTCCCAGGTGACCCGGTGTTCCTCGTCGGGGTGCGCCCGTTCGGTGAACTCCAGCTGGATCTGCTCGGGGGTCAGCGTCCGGTCCTCGTCGGTGAGGACCAGGACGGGATGGATGGAGTGGCAGGACTCGGTGGTGGTGTTGGTCAGGTCGAGGTACCAGGTCCCGTAGCCGCCGCCGGAGGCGTAGGTGTCCGGGCCGCCGTGGATCCTGGTGTCGATCGGGAAGTCTTCGCCGTCCGGATCGCCGCAGACGGGCTGTCCGGCATCGGGCAGGCCGACGGCCGCGGAAGGAACCGCCGGCGCCATGACCGGGACGGCCGTCGCGGCCGGGCCTCCGAGGACGACGACGGGAACGGCCAGGCCCGCTGCGAGCCCGAGGCTGGTGAGGGCACGGCCGTCGCGCAGTCGTGCGGGGGGTTTGGGGGGCATAGGGGGACACCCTTTGCTTCTCGCGAACGGTCGGGGCGGGAGGGCCACCGACTGTGGACGCGACGCTGCCACGCGTGAGCGGGGGGATGCCACCGAGGAAGGGGAAGAAACGCCCGTTCGGGCGTCACGATCCCCTCGACCGGCCCCGCCCCACCCTCGTTCAGCCCTGTTCCCCGCCCTCGCCCACCCGGCCGAACACGGGCGCCAGGACCAGCTGGGCGGCGCCTTCGGCGACCGGTCGGTCGCCGCCGCCCGCGACGGTGACCGGCACCGGGGCGCCGGTGCCGTCCCGGCGGGCGCGCTCCTCGATCACGGCGCGCACCCCGGTGACGTACGCGTCCTCGTCGGCGGCGACGGTGCGACCGCCGAGGACGACCCGGTCGATGTCGAGCAGCCCGACGAGGTTGGCAGCGCCCGCCCCGAGGACCCGGGCCGCCTCGGTGATGTCTCCGCGGGCCACGGCGGCCAGGCAGAGGGCCTCGATGCAGCCTCGCCCGCCGCAGCCGCACGGGGGGCCGTCGAGCTGGAGGGTCTGGTGGCCGAACTCCCCCGCGCCGGTACGGGCTCCGCGGTGCACCGTCCCGCCGAGGACGATCCCGGCGCCGAGCCCGGTGCCCAGGTGCAGGTACGCGAAGTCGGCCGCGCCGGCTTCGCGCAGGGCGAGGCCGAGGGCGGCGGCATTGGTGTCCTTGTCGAGGACGACGGGCAGCCCGGTCCGCTCGGCGAGCGCGTCCCGGAGGGGGTAGCCGTCCCACTGCGGGAACCCGGTGACGCGGTGCAGCACCCCGGCCCGGTGGTCCAGGGGGCCCGGCATCGCGACCCCCACGCCGAAGACCGGCCGGTCCTCGGTCCGCGGCGCCCCGGCCCGTACCGTCTCCACCGCATGGGCCGCGGTCGCGACGACCTCGGCGGCCGGAGCGCCGAGGTCGAGAGGGGTGGTCCGGGTGCCGACGGGGGTACCGGCCAGATCGACCAGGACGGCCGTCAGCTCGTCACGGTCCAGGTGGAGCCCGACGGCGTACCCCGCGTCCGGGACCAGGCGCAGAACGGTGCGGGGCTTGCCGCCCGTGGAGGCGAGATGGCCGGCCTCTGCCGCCAGTCCTTCCGTGCGCAGCCTGCCGGTGATCTTGCTGACGGCCTGCGGGGTGAGTCCGGTGCGCTCGGCGAGTTCCAGCCTGCTGATCCCGCGCTCACCGGCCACGCGCAGCAGGTCGAGCACGAGCGAGGCGTTGTGGTGGCGCAGGGTCGGCAGATTCGCACCGCCGCCGCCCCTGGTGTTGCTCCTGTTCACCCGACCATTGTCCCTATAGCTTGCACTTTGGCAACAGCGTTGCTTAAGTGGTTTGCATGACTGCCAACGCTCCTCTCCGCGTCGGACTCGTCGGCTACGGCCTGGCGGGCTCCGTCTTCCACGCCCCGCTGATCGCCGCGACCGAGGGCCTCGTCCTCGACACGGTCGTGACCTCGAACGAGGAGCGGCAGGCGCAGGCCCGCGCCGAGTTCCCCGAAGTGCGGTTCGCGGCCTCGCCCGACGAGCTCCTCGCGCGCGCGGACGAGCTGGACCTCATCGTGATCGCCTCCCCGAACAGGACCCACGTCCCGATCGCGACGGCCGCGCTCCAAGCCGGCCTGTCCGTGGTCGTGGACAAGCCCCTCGCCGGCACGGCCGCCGAGGCCCGCGAGCTGGCCGCGCTGGCCGAGAGCCGGGGGCTGCTGCTCTCCGTCTTCCAGAACCGTCGCTGGGACAACGACTTCCGCACGCTGACGCAGCTGATCGAGGACGGCGAGCTCGGCGACGTACTGCGCTTCGAGTCCCGTTTCGAGCGGTGGCGTCCGGAGCTCAAGGGCGGCTGGCGCGAGTCGGGCGACCCGGAGGAGATCGGCGGACTGCTGTTCGACCTGGGCAGCCACGTCGTCGACCAGGCGCTCACCCTGTTCGGGCCCGGCGTGCAGGTGTACGCGGAGTCCGACGTACGCCGGGACGGCGCGGCGGCCGACGACGACACGTTCCTCGCGATCACGCACGCGAACGGCGTCCGTACGCACCTGTACGTCAGTGCCACGACGGCCCAGCTGGGCCCGCGCTTCCGGGTGCTCGGCTCGAAGGCCGGCTATGTGAAGCACGGCCTGGACCCGCAGGAGGCCGCGCTGCGCGACGGTGTCCGCCCGTCGGCCGGCGAGCCCTGGGGCGAGGAGCCCGAGGAGCTGTGGGGCCGGCTCGGCGCCGGTGAGTCGCCGCTGACCGGGGGCGGCAAGCCGGTCCGTACGCTCCCGGGCGACTACCCCGCGTACTACGCGGCCGTCGCGGCGGCCCTGCGCGGCACCGGTGAGAACCCGGTGACCGCCCTGCAGGCCGCTGCGACGCTGGACGTCCTGGAGGCCGCCCGCCGCTCGGCCCGCGAAGGCGTCTCGGTCACCCTTCTTCCCCACCACGACGAGGAGCAGCACGCATGAACCCCAGCGCTCCGACCATTTCCGAGCTCATCGCGCAGGAGCGGCGTCTGACGCTCCCGCATTTCAGTTACGACGACGCGTACGCGCTGGGCGGACTCCTCGTCGCGCTGGCCCGCGACCGGCACGCCCCGGTCGCGATCGACATCCGGCGCGGCGCGCAGCAGTTGTTCCATGCCGCGCTGCCGGGTTCGAGCGCGGACAACGACGCCTGGATCGACCGCAAGCGCAAGGTCGTGGAGCGGTACGGGGAGAGCTCCTACCTGGTGGGCACCCGCTTCCGGGCGAAGGGCACCACCTTCGAGGAGTCCTCCCGCCTGGACCCGGACACGTACGCGGCGCACGGCGGATCGTTCCCGATCTCGGTCGAGGGCGCGGGCGTGATCGGCACGGTCACGGTCTCGGGCCTCCCCCAGGCCGAGGACCACGCGCTGGTGGTCGAGGCCCTGGAGCAGTTCGCCACCCGCCGCACGGCCTGACGCGACGGCCCGCCAAACAGAGCCCGTCCGGCGTTTGAGGACAGCGCCCGCCCTCCCCGGGCCGCGCCCTCATCCCGGGCCGGCCAAATCAAGCCCGTCCGGCGATTGAGGACAAACCGTCAGCCGGACGGGCCCGGCACCACCCCCGCCCAGGACCTACGCGTCCTTGAGCTCCTGCCGCTGCCGCCCGAGTCCTGCCACCTCGAGCTCCACGACATCCCCGGCCCGCAGATACGGCTTCGGCTCCGGCCGGCCCATCGCCACACCCGCGGGCGTACCCGTGTTGATCACGTCTCCCGGGTACAGCGTCATGAAGTGGCTGAGGTAGCGCACGACCTCCCCCACCGGGAAGATCTGGGCCGCCGTCGTGCCGTCCTGCTTGAGCTCCCCGTTGACCCACAGCTTCAGCGGCAGCGCCTGCGGGTCCGGGACCTCGTCCGCCGTCACGAGCCACGGCCCCAGCGGGTTGAACGTCTCGCAGTTCTTGCCCTTGTCCCAGGTGCCGCCGCGCTCGATCTGGAACTCGCGCTCCGAGACGTCGTGCGCCGTCGCGTACCCGGCGACATGGCCGAGTGCCTCCTCGGCGGAGTCCAGGTAGCGGGCGGTACGGCCGATCACCACCGCGAGCTCGACCTCCCAGTCCATCTTGCGGCTGCCGCGCGGCACGAGCACCGTGTCCTCGGGCCCGACGACGGTGTCCGGAGCCTTGAAGAACAGGATCGGCTCCGCCGGGATCGCCGCGCCCGTCTCGGCGGCGTGGTCGTGGTAGTTCAGCCCGATGCACACGATCTTGCCGATCCGGCCGAGCGGGGGCCCGATCCGCAGCCCGTCCGCGTCGAGCGGCGGCAGCACATCGGGGGTCGCCGCCGCCTCCCGCACCCGGGCCAGCGCCGACGCGTCGCCGAGCAGCTCGCCGTCGATGTCGGTGACGAGCCCGGAAAGGTCGCGCAGCGTGCCGTCACGGTCAAGCAGCGCGGGGCGTTCCGCTCCCGCCGTACCTACTCGGAGCAGCTTCAACGGTCCATCTCCCCTTGGTCGAGATCGGGCCCGCCGGTGGGTTGCGGCCAACGAAGGGCTTGGCTGATCCTCCAAGACATCCGATCACCCCGCAAGACCCTGTTCACTTACTGGGACCACGTCGTGGCGGTCCTCCACGGACTCCGGGGCGCGCCGGTTGCGCCTTCCCGGATGGAGAGACCCGCATGCCCTCCAACGGGTGAGGAAAAACGGTTTCTCCGGCGGCCGTCGGAGTGGCGGTGAGCATCGCCCCACCGGTGCAGGGGCAGCGTGGGACAGATCCACTCCTTCTTCCAGAGGACCGCTTCCATGCGCCTTCGCCACACCGTCGCCGCCGCCCTCGGCGCCCTCACCCTCGTCGTCACGCTGCCGACCGCAGCCTCCGCCGCCTCCGGCCAGTTCAGGTACACGTACGAGACCGAAGAGGGCTACGAGGCGGTCGGCTTCCTGAACGACCCGCCGAGCGGCGCGTGCGTCAACCTCCCCGGCGCCGACTCCGACGCGCTGCCGCCCGCGTACGCCCCGAAGAACATCACGGACGCGTCGGCCACGGTCTTCCTCTCCGCCGACTGCGAGGGCGACGTCTACTACACGCTGCGCCCCGGCGGCGGCGCCTCGGATCGCCTGAAGGTCCGTTCCGTGGTCTTCAGCTGATCGAGCCCGCCCGCCCCCGCGGTCTGCCCACCTCAGAGCGCGGGGGCCAGCGCGGCCTCCGTGGCCGGGGTGTCCCGGTAGAGATACGCCCGCTCGATCGCGGTCCAGGTGGTGCTGGTGACGATGTACAGGGCCGCGGCCAGCGGCACGAAGGCCACGGAGAACAGCGTCAGGAACGACATCAGCGGCATCATCTTCGTCATCGCACCCATGCCCGGCATCGGCTGGCCGTCGGGGCCGGTCGCGGGGGTCATCGGGTTCGCCGCCATCTGACGCTTCGTCCGGCCGTAGTTGAACGTGGCGACCGCGGCGACGATCACGAAGAGTGCGAGGTAGACCAGCCCCTGTGCACCGAAGGGGCCGCCGTCCGCGAGCGCGTTGTGCCAGCGTTCGCCGAGGGGCGCGCCGAAGAGCTCGTGGCCGAGCAGCGAGTTCGGGTCCCCGCCGATCTTCTGGCTGGAGAAGAGGTGGTAGAGCAGGAAGAAGGCCGGCATCTGGAGCAGGCTGGGCAGGCAGCCGGACAGCGGCGAGACCTTCTCCTTCGCGTGCAGCTCCATGAGCGCCTTCTGCATGCGCTCGGGGTTCTTCGCGTGCTTCTTGCGCAGCTCGGTGATCTGCGGCTGGAGCTTGGTGCGGGCCTTCTGCCCGCGTGCCGCGGCCCGCGAGAGGGGGTGCACGGCCAGCCGTACGAGGGCGGTGAACAGGACGATCGCGGCGGCGGTGGACGCGGTCCGGAACAGCGGATCGAGGAGATCGGCGAGTGCGCCGACCAGGCTCGCGAAAGCGGACATGAATGCGGACATGGGTGAGCCCTCCGGGGGTCTCGTCGTGCCGGGAAGAGTGGAACTCGGCAGGACGACCCGCGCGGGGAGT
Organism: Streptomyces sp. NPDC005566; assembly: GCF_040605575.1. Classification (NCBI taxonomy): domain Bacteria; kingdom Bacillati; phylum Actinomycetota; class Actinomycetes; order Kitasatosporales; family Streptomycetaceae; genus Streptomyces; species Streptomyces sp. NPDC005566. Next base: position 184,673 of record NZ_JBEXDB010000011.1, read on the forward strand.
ACGAGGAGGAACTGGTCCCTACGCGGCCGTCAGGAGGGCGGACCCGGGCGCTCGGGGCCTGGTGCGCCCCCTGGCGTCGGGATCCCGCTGCGGCAGGAACGCGGTGCGCTTCTCCCTGTCGCGCATCGCGGTGCGCACCCGGGTGCGGGGCACGGGGGCGGCGCAGCGTGCGCTGATGACGGAGCAGACGAGGAGCGCCGATCCGGCCGCGGCGGTGGCGGCGAGCGCGACCGCGGCGGAGAAGCTCCCGCCTTCGGCGAGCAGGACCTCGGTGAGGAACAGGACGAGGAACGCGGCGGGCCGGAGCAGTCGGGCGACCGTGCGACGCAGACGGTTCATGTCGTTCATCGGTCCCTCCTCCTCCTTGTCGTGCGGCGCGTGCGCGCCTGGCCCGGCATGTCCTGCTGGTCCTTCATGTCCCTCAGCCGTTATACACGATCGGTCTCCCGGCCTGCTCCGAGCGGCTGAGGACTCCGGCCGTGCGGGAGCAGGGCACCGCCGGCCGGATCCGCCGGAACCCGCCTGCACTGTGGCCTCCACCACGGCTCCGTCCGTTGCTCTCTCACCCAGCCCCTGTACCGCAGTACGGTGTGGTTCATGCGCCCCGACACGCCTGCCGACCACACCACCGAAGCCGAGCGCCTGCTGCGCACCGCGGCGCAGTACCCCGAGGACCACGAGCCGCTGTTCCTCCAGGCCGCGGCCCACCTGGAGCTCGCCGGCGACCGCGCCCGTGCCGCCACTCTGTACGACGAGCTGCTCGCCGCCCCCGATACCGCCGTCGAGAACCCGCACCGGGTCAAGGCACTCAAAGCGGCCAACCTCTGGGAGTACGGCCACGAGGCGGAGGCCCGCGCGATCATCGACGGCATCCGTGCCGCCGGCCCGCTCGACGCGGCGGCGTGGGAGATCATCGCGGAGACGCTCGAGGCCCACGACGAGCTGGAGCCGGCCCACGACGTCTTCTCGGCCGCGCTGACACTCCTGCTGTCCCCGGGCGAGGAGGTGCCGTACGCGACCCAGTCGCTGCTGACCGGACGCCATCGGGTGCGCAGGCTGATGGGGGTCGGCCACGACGCGTGGGACGAGCTGGCCGACGCACTCCACACGGCGGCCGTGCCGCTCGACGAACTCCACGACCCGAAGCGTCTGTGGGCCCTGGGTTCCTCGGATCCGGGCGAGCTGCGGGCGGAGATCAACCGCCTCCGCGCCGAGCTGGGCACCTACCGCACGGCTCTCTCCCGCCCGTTCCCCGTCGCGGTGCTGCACTGGCCCGAGGACGAGCTGCGTGAGCTCCTCACCGCGTATCCGGAGCTGACCCAGGAGTACCTCGGCCACGCCGACCACCTCGCGCGCCTGGAAGCCGCGTTGCGGGACCTGCACGCCACGGGCACCCCGAACCTCGGCATCGTCACGGGCACGGTCCCTTCGTACGAGGCGTTCGCCGCGTCGGAGGCCGCCTCCCCGTCCGACCCCGACCTGCTCCCCCAGTACGCCACCACGCTCGCGGCCCGCGGCCGTGCGGTCCCGTGGCCCCCGGCGCGCAGTGCGGCGTGCTGGTGCGGCTCCGGGCGCTCGTACCGGGAGTGCCACGGCACCGCGTGACACGCCGGGGGCTGCTCACCCCGGGCTGCTGACGCCCGGGGTGACCGCGCCGCGGGCCGGGGCGGGCTCGGGCGGAGCCGGGCGGACTCAGGCGGGCTCGGGCGGCAGTGACTGCTCGGCCCAGACCGTCTTGCCCTCGGGCGCGTAGCGGGCACCCCAGAGGCTGGCGAGCTGGGAGATGATGAAGAGACCACGGCCGCCCTCGTCGACCGTCCGTGCATGGCGCAGGTGCGGAGCCGTCGGGCTGGTGTCGCGGATCTCGCACGTCAGTCCCCGGTCGAGGATGAGGCGCAGTTCCAACGGCGGCCGGCCGTAGCGCACCGCGTTGGTCACGAGTTCGCTGACGATGAGCTCGGTCGCGTAGATCGTGTCCTCGTCCAGGTTCCATTCGGCCAGCTTCCGGGCCGTCAGACGGCGCGCGGCCGCGGGGGCCGAGTTGTCGTGCGGGAGTTCCCACGCGACGAAGCGGTCCGCGGGCATGCCCTGGGTCCGCGCCAGGAGCAGGGTGGCCCCTTGGAGGTCGAGTGTCTCGGGGAGCGCGTAGGCGGCCGCGTCGCACAACTCCCGCAAGGGCCGCTCGGGGTGGGAGAGCACCCGGCGCAGGGCGCCGGTCGAGGACTCGGCATGGCTCTGCATCGCCTGGCTGTAGAACGCCAGCATGCTGCCCTCGCTGAGCGTGAACGAGGCTGTCGCGAACGGCGTCTGCTCGGTGGAGCCGAGTGACGGCCCTTCGGGCTGACCGGCCACCGAGGCGGAGCCGTCCGGGCCGATGACGAGCGGGGCCGGATGACCGGCCGACGCGACCGTGCACGTACGGCTGAACGGGTCGTACGTGGCGTACACGCAGGTCGCCGCGAGTGGGCTCCTGTGCAGCGGGTCGCTGGTCGGCAGCTCCGCGCGCTCCCGCGCCAGCCGGCTCGCGGTGTCGTGCAGACGGGCGAGCAGCTCGTCGGGTTCCAGATCGAGTGCGGCGAGTGCGTGGATGACGGTGCGCAGCTGGCCCATGGTGGTGGCCGCGTGGATGCCCTGCTCGGCCACCTCGCCGATGACCAGCGCGGTGCGGGCACCGGACAGGGCGATCGTGTCGAACCAGCAGCCGGTCCCTCCGCCCGGCATCAGCAGATGGGCCGTCTCGACGCCGGTCCGGGCTGCCGGGTGCCGGGGCAGGAGGCGGCGTTGGAGGGTGCTGGCGATGGTGTGCTCGTGCACGAAGCGGCGGGAGTTGTCGATGCTGAGGGCGGCCCGGGACGCCAGCGTCGTCACGACCGGGAGGTCTTCGTCGCCGAACGGTTCGGAGTCGTTGCACCGGTAGAGGCTCACCATGCCCAGGACCGCTCCCCGCAGGGTCAGCGGTGCGACCAGGAGGGTGTGGGCGCCGACCGAGCGGATCGAGCGGGCACGGGCGGGGTCGGCGCTCGCCCACGGGGCGTCCTTCAGGGAGATCAGCCGGGGCTTGAGATCGGACAGCACCCGCTCGTAGGGGGTCGCGGGCGCGACGGCCCGTACGTCTCCCAGGGGGTGGGCGGGGTCGACGCTGTTGCCCCGGGAGGCGGCACGGCGCAGCGGTACACCCTGGGCCAGGGGTCCGGGCGCGGGTTCCTCGCCGCGCAGTACCGCGTCGACGACCTCGACCACGGCGATGTCCGCGTAGCCGGGTGTGATGGCGTCGACGAGCTCGCGGCAGGTGGTCTCGACGTCCAGCGTCCGGCCCACGCTCTGGCGGACCGAGGAGAGGGCCGCCTCCCGGGCCTCGGACCGCACCCGGTCGGTGGAGTCGACCACGGCGACCGCGGCCCCCAGTTCCTGACCCAGCGGGTCCCGCAGGGGGAACGCCGATACGGACAGGGTGCGCGGGCCGTCCGCCCCGTCGGCAGGCCTGGCCCGGAACGACCGCTCCGTGCCGTGGCTGCCGGTGTAGAGGGCCTCACGGACGAAAGCCTCCACGCCCTCCGGGTCCACGAAACCGTACGCCTCGACGAACGAGCGCCCGCGGAGCTGCCCGATGTCCGCGTCCGCGCCGGACGGGCCACTGACGCGTACGACGTGGAGCCGCGGGTCGAGCACGAGGACCCGTACCCGCGACTGTGTGAAGAGGGCATCCAGCAGGGCCGCGCCCAAGACGTCCGCGTCGGCCCCGTCGGCCCCGGTCAGGGGCGTATCAGCCATCAGCCCTGCCCTTTCGCCCCTTTCACGGGACCCGGGAGCGAGTCTCCGTACACCGACATCGACGCCCCCAGCATCTGCCCCCGGCCCGCCGCCCGCGACCTGAGGCCTCGGACGGTCGCGCCGGTACTGGTATCAGGATCTGAAAGGCCGACGCGGCCGACCGATCACTTTCGGGCGCGTCCGCAGTCATAAGCGCAACAGGACTCGACCTCACCTGATGACCACCTGACGGCGCACATGAACACGGATGGGACGCAACGACATGACCGCACCGGTAAAGGGCCCCGCGAGCTACTTCCCCTCGATCGAGAAGAAGTACGGCCGCCCGATCGCGGAGTGGAAGGACCTCATCCGCACCTCGCCCCTGACCAAGCACATGGAGCTCGTCTCCTGGCTCAAGACGGAGCACGGCCTGGGCCACGGCCACGCCAACGCCCTGGTCGCGCACACACTCGCCGAGAACAAGGCCGAGTAGCGCCACCCTTGCCGGCGGCTGCTCGCCGGTCCGGGCACAGTCGACGCCCCGCGCCCCGATACCACTTTCCGCACCTCGAAGGACGAGTACACCCACATACGCGCAATTCACTGACATCACGGCCATACCTGCGCCACACTCTGGCTCCCGAACAATGACAGAGCGGACAGGTGGCCGGATGGCAGGCCCGGTCGACCCGCCCGGCCCACACGAGCCGGTTGCGCGGTCGCGCCCGGAGCCCGGCACCGCACCTGCTGCCCTGCGTACCGCAGGGCAGCGCCGTACAAGGGGAAGGCAGGCAGCGGTGCTGAACGGACTCGGGCAGCTGGGAACGTCCGTCCGAAGGCGGGACATGATCAGGTACGGCGGCCTCGGCCTGCTGACCGTCGCCCTGGCAGCCTGCGGCGGGAAGCAGGACGGCAACGACGCACCGGGAGCAGTCGGCAAGCCCGCCAGGCCGACGGTCACCGGGGCCGCGGTCCAGGCCTTCGTAGCCGGCGCGTGGAACCTCGCCTTCACCCCGCAGGGTCAGGTCAACGACGAGTACAGACGGATCGAGTTCACCGGCCGGAACTGGAGCCTCGACGGGGACGACCTGATGGGTTCCTTCGAGCTCACCGGGAACGAGCTCCTGGTCCGCATCGACAACACGAGTACGGACAACGTGTGGGCCGCCACCGGCATGCCCGGCACGGTCGGCGACAACGCCTCGCTCACCTTGCAGTGGGGCCACTCCGCGGAATCCGCCCCGGTCGACGACGGCTCCCCGGTGGACACCACACCGTTCCCGCTACCCGTCACCTGGGACGGCACCACACTCAGGATCCAGGCCGGGAACGGCGTCGTGATCACCGCAGTACGCGCCTGACCCCGCCCCCCACGAACCCCCGAGCGCCCCCGCCGACAGGGGGGCGCTCGGCTGCGCGGACGGTGCCCTCTTCGCGGGCAGCGGTAATGCGCCACAAAACCCCCGCTCGCCCGGCCACGACGACCGGAATTGCGCGAGGACGCTCCCATGCGGCCCTACCAGCCTTCTGCGGACCGGCAGTACGAGAATCCCGACGACCGGCAGCGCCTCCCGTCCACGCCCGGTTGCGTCGAATCGTTGACGCACCAGGGGTACGGATTCGAGGCGGCGGCAGCCGACCTCGCGGACAACTCCATTGACGCGGGCGCTCGTAATGTCGTCATCAGCTTCCTCCGGGATGAGGACCGTCTCGTCATCGACGCCGGCTCCGACAAGGACGACGAGGCGCACTCGACGCCGCCATGACGGCCGGTGGCAAGCAGGACTACGGGGCGAAGAGCCTCGACCTTCTTCCAGAGGTGCCATCGATACTGGGGACGTGGTCCAGCGATTTGGCCATCATTGATCGCGAAGAAGGCGGAGCGTAGGAAACTTGGCAGTGATGAACACTGCCAAACCCTCCTCCCCCGGGGTTTCCGCCCGGATGAGCCGCCAGGCGAGCCGAGATACCACGCCCGAGGTGGCGGTTCGAAAGTTGCTGCACGCGTCCGGTTATCGCTACCGGCTCAACGAGCGCGTGCCCCACATGTCCCGCCGGACGATCGACATCGCTTTCACCCGGGCCAAGGTGGCGGTGTTCCTGGACGGCTGCTTTTGGCATGGCTGCCCCGATCACGCTACGCAACCCAAGGCGAACGCCGAGTGGTGGCGACAGAAGCTCGATCGCAACATGGCGAGGGACACGGAAACGACAGCACATCTGGTGGCCGAGGGGTGGACCGTCCTGCGCTTCTGGGAACACGAGCGCCCGGTAGAAGTGGCCCAGCAGGTGGCCGAAGTTGTCGACCGCGAGAAGTCCGCGTGGCGGACAGGACAAGGGGATGGGGATCTGTGAGCGGATTGCGGTTCGTTGACGTGTGCGCGGGGGCGGGCGGGCTCGCGCTGGGTCTTGAACAGGCGGGCTTCGACCCGGTACTGCTGCTCGACAACAAGGCGGTGGCCTGCGAGACGCTGCACCTGAACCGCCCGTCGTGGAACGTCCTCGAGATGGACCTCCTGGATTTCGTGCCGGACGAGCATCCGGAGACCTACGACGTGGATCTTCTCTCTGCGGGCCCTCCCCGGGTGAAATCCAGCGCGACGGCCGCGAGGTTGGAGACCGAGGAGGAACAGCGCCTCTTGGAAGCAACGGTCCTTCTCGCGCACTCCATCCAACCGCGCGCGCTCCTCGTCGAGAACGTGCCGGGGCTTGCGTCGGCTTCAGAATTCGAGCCCTTGCGCTCATTCATCCGCAAGGAGCTGGAGCACCTCGGATACCGGCTGCACTGGTTCGCCTTGAATGCGGCCGACTTCGGCGTACCGCAGGACCGCAAGCAGGGCGTTCTGGTCGCTCTTAAGGAGCGCTATTCCAGTCTCTTCCGGCAGCCGCTGCCGACGGTCGAGGAGCACGTATCGGTAGGCAGTGCGCTTCACCGCTCCATGGCAGCCCGCGGATGGCTCGGCGCCGACGCATGGGCAGATCAAGCGCTCGGCGTGGCCCCCACGCTCGTGGGCGGCTCCGACAATCGCGGCGGAGCGGATCTGGGACCGACAGGGACGAAGAAGGCATGGGCGCGGATGAGGGTCAACGGAGGTGCCCTGGCCGATGAGGTACCGGGGCCCGATCTCGGCAGTTCCTCCGACATGATCAAACTCACGGACTCGCAGGCTGCGCTCCTGCAGGGGTTTCCACGCGAGTGGAAGTTCGCAGGCAGAAAGACGGCGCGGTACCGGCAGATCGGTCATGCCTCACCACCGCCGGTCGCGGCCGCCCTCGGACGAGCTGTCTCAGTCGCTCTGGAGGCCTGATCCTTCCGGGAACGGCGGGCACGTCGGCCGGCTACACTGACTCAACATGACCCGCCCAGTTCCTCCGTCGCTCCCCTGTGCGCAATTCATGATCGTCGATCTTTTCGCAGGTCCAGGCGGTCTCGACATCGCCGCCACGATCATGGACGAAGTGGAAAGCATCGGCGTCGAGTGGGACGACGCGACCCGTGCAACCCGTCGGGCGGCCGGCCTTCTGACCACCACGGTGAAAGACGTCGCCGCGCTCGGTCCGTGCGATGACGAGGTCGCCCGAGCGAACGTCCTCACCGGTGGACCTCCGTGCCAGTCCTTCTCCGTCGCGGGCAATCGAAAGGGCCACAAGGCTCTGGAACAGGTCAAAGCGCTTGCCACGCAGTTGGTCGGCCATGACGATCTCAAGCAGTTCGAGGCTGCATGGAGAGAGGTCAAGGAAAAGACGGACAAAATGTCCGACGATCGCACCGGCTTCGTACTCCAGCCGCTGCGCTGGATCATGGAGGCCAAGCTCAAACGAGGCAAGGCGTACGACGTAATCGTCCTCGAACAGGTGCCCACCGTCCTGCCGGTCTGGAAACACTACGCCGAGCTCCTCCGACGAGTCGGCTACGCCGCCGATGCCCATGTTCTGCACTCAGAGGATTTTGGCGTCCCACAGACACGCCGACGTGCGGTGTTGATCGCTCAGTGGGACCCGGGGAATGTGGACAGACCTGTCCAATTTCCCGAGCCGACGCACCAGCGCTACCGCAAAGGAATCACTCGCCTTCGTGAGCAGGACGCTCCGGAGTGCGAAGACCAGGAGTCGCTGTTCGCCACACCCCGAAAGGGGAAGAGGCCGGTCAAGCCCTGGGTCGCCATGCAGGACGTACTCACTGAGCGCCCGCACGACTTCGAGGTGGTTTCCAACTACGGATCGGGGGGCGACCCCAAGAACCGGGGACGCCGCACCTCCGACCAACCCGCGGCAACTATCACCGGGAAGGTGCGGCGCAACCGCGTCTTCCTCCTGAAGGAAACCAAGTCCGGGGCAAAGGAAATCGGCGAGGAGCTGGAGCGACTCACATTCGAGGAAGCCGGCTTGCTTCAGTCGTTCCCGAGGACGTACCCGTGGCGGTCCACCGATGTGGCCCAGCAGATCGGGAACGCCATTCCGCCGCTCCTTTCCCTGCACATCCTCAGCAGCGCACTCCGACTCGGGCCGCCGGAAGACGACTTGATCACCAAGCTGGCGACGTGGACACCGAAGCACCCGGACACTCCGACGACTGAGGCCCTTGCCGAGGACCTGTGAGCCGTCCGGGGCCTGCCGCGACAAACCCCGGGCAGGATTGACTGCACCTGGTCAGCGCCCCATGCGGTCCGGGGACTCGACGAGGCTCAGCCCTGTGCAGGATTCGACCGAGCCCGGTCCCGCAACGGCGCCTCTGCGGCAAACCGCTCGAACATCTGCGTCAGGACCTCGCAGGACGAACGCCGAGCTGTGCCGTCGACCGGCCCTTCAGGGAGTCGGTCCCACGGGACGGCCGAAGCTGATTCCACCTCTTCGATCCACTCAGAGAGCGCGAGGTGATCGGGGACGTCATCCGGAGCGATCACCTCGTACATAAGCGTGCTCCCGGCCACGTTGACCGCTGTGCAGAGGGCGTTGACCCGGTCCCCGAGCCGCGTGGCCCCTTGTCGGGACAGGTCTTCGAGAACCCGCACCAGAGCCAGTGCAGTGGGCTTGTGATCGATGGTGGAGAGCCTGAGAGCCGTGTTGATCATGTCCTGATTCCCGCAGGCGATCTCCGCAGGGGTGTAGTCGGCCCCGTCGCGGAACATCTCGGCGGCCCACCACAACCGGGCAAAGGCCTGGCTGTAGTGAGGACCCACGAACCTGACGCCGGTCACTTCCCTGGTGTCGCCGTCGGGTGACCCTCCGAGCGGCAGGTGTCGCCACAGGACGTAGTCCGGCGCCACAGCCAGGGCCAAGAAGTTCCACAGACCGGCGTTCGCCGCTTCGGCGCGGGTCATCCGCAAGGTTGCGTGCAGTCGGGGTGCCAGCCAGGCATCGGCATCGGTCCTCACCGCGTCGAATCGGCTCATGGCCTCTTCGACAAGCTCTCGCACCGGTTCGACGCTCCAACGGGCGGAGTCGCTCTCGATGGGGGTGCTCGCCCGAAGAATAGCCACCTGCGGCAGGCCGTCCCGGCCCGCCCGCACCCCGTGGGTGAGGAGACCCGTGGCGACATTGCCCGGGAGCGATGCGAGCCGTTCGGGGGGCTCGCTGTGGTGTGGGCTCATCGACGCGGACCTTCCTGGGCACGATTCACGGCGCGGATGGTTGCCGTCAGATTCTTGGGCACCTGTCCTCGTCTTCCTGCTGCGTAGTGGATCCGCGCCTGGATCTCCGCCCACCCTCGACCATCGCTTCGGCGACCGTGTGCCTCCGCCAAGGCTTCGGGGAGCTGCAGCCCGGGGAACACCTCAGGAAGCATGGATCGCAGCACCGACTCCCGCCATCCACCGGGAAGGTGCGGGGTACCGTCCTCATCGAATTCGAGGTCACTCAGTGCCGAGTGGAACATGGTCGCCCAGGCCTCACCCGCGATCTGCGCGGCCACCATTCCGGCCGTCGCCTTCTCCAGCGGACCGCGAGCTCCGGACAGCAGCTCGCCAAGCCCTTCGAAGGACGTATTGATCAAGACCGTCGGCAGATCCCCACTGGTGTCGATCAGCCAAGGCGCATCCGCGAACCGGCGCAGCCATTCGTCGGGCCCGTCCCGGAAATCCTTCTCCAGGATCTCCAGATCGCGCTGCCTGGTCGGTGTACGGGCAAGCAGGTCCACGACCCAGGGCGTATCCGTCCTGCCGATGACACGCCCGTCGACCCCACCGTGAGTGCCCACGACGCTCACGTCGAGGAGCACGCGTGCCGCGTGCGTGGAGCGGCGTACCCGGGCCTCCCCTCGCCAGTGCGTGTCGCCACGACGACGTTCCAATCGACTCACCACGCGGGTGTTGGTGGCTCCCTCGGTCAGCACGGCGACGCAGCTGACTCCCGACCACGGACCCTCGGCCAGTTCATCGGTGGGTAGGGAGACTTCCAGGTCTAGGACGCCCTCGGTCCAGTCGTCCCGCTCGACCTGATGAAGGGCGACGACCTGATCGCGTTGGGAGATCAGCGACAGTTGTAGAGGCTTCCCGTCCATGCTCGCCGCTCGAACGGTGACCTCGATCTTCCCCACCAAGGTCGGGTACGCGTACACAGTGCTCACGCCGAAGTCTCCCGTGCCTGCTGGATGTCCACGATCACACCGGCCATGGCTGCGGCCACAGGGTGGCTGCGGACAGCCGTGACACCTGCGAAACGCGCCGACCGTACATCCGGATCGACGAGCAACCGGCCGTCGACGACCTGGCAGTTCTCCCTGGGGGACAGCTCTGCCCACTCCAACGAGGGGCGCCCTCCTGACCGCACGTCGAACTTGACCACCGGCAGTAGTTCCCAGCGGCCGTCGCGCTGCGGGACGGTCAGCGTCACGTCCAAGGTCCAGGCCCCGTCCCCGTCCACCTTCCCGACGACCCGGTCCACGAGTGGGTGCCCCAGGCCACGACGACCGCTCGCTGCCACAGGCGCATCGATACGCAGCAGCTTCCGAAGGACCTCGGGCCCGGTCGAGTCCTGGCCGACGGCCCGCCGACCGACCACGCCCCGCAGGGCCGCATCCATGGCCGCGTTGAACTCGGTCAATCGGCGGGGAGCGTTGGCGTAGGCGGCAGTGAGTTCCTCGGTCGTCCCCCACCTGTCGTGCTCCGGCGGTTCGGCGGCCCGTAGGAACGCCTCGGCTGCATGCGTCGCCAAGCCGTCGTCGCCTGTGGCGAAACCGGCAAGCAGGACGGCTTGGAAGGGGTCCACTCCCGCGCCCAGGCTCCGAGGGGCACGAGCCGTGACAGACATGCGGGTGCCACGCATACAGATTATGCGGCTGTGCCTCTCGTCGTTGTCCGCAGCGGGAGTGACCAGGAGTACGGCACGGTGGTCGTACCCCTCGGCTCCGCGCCCGGCGGCCCGCAGCGGCGGGACGGCGAAGGCCACGTCCTTGGCTGCCACCTGTCCGGAGCCCGTGAGTTCCTCGACCGTCTCGCCGTCGAGGTACGCCCGCAGCGCATGGACCAGAGCCGGGTGTCGACCGAGTGGATCAACCCGTTGCTCCGGAACCACGAATTCACCGTTGCGAAGGGCACGGACCGATGCTTCGAGCACGGCCGACGTCGAACGGCCCGAGGTCATCGCCGCCCAGAAGTTGTCGGACAACGCCCGACTGAGAGCCGCGTGCAAATCCTCCAGCGTGTTGTTGCCTCCGGCCGCGTCGTGAGCGCCAACAACGAGAAAGGAGGTTCCCGGGTCATCGCTGTCCCGGTCAAGACGCAGGTCGGCGACCACTCGTTCATCGGCCCACCAGGAGCGGGACACGCCTTCGTGCTCCTTCTCCGTATCCGGTTCACCGAGCCAGGCGGGTCCCGCGTAGGCGACCCCATCAACCTCACGCCAAGGAAGGTCGAGACGACCGACCACCCGGCGGACCGTCCGCCCCTCATGCGCTTCGGAGAGGGTGCTGTTGATCAGCACCAGGCCGAGCCGGCTGGCCGCCCACAGCGTGGCCTTACCCAATCCGTACGACCCGCCGGCTCGGTCGTTGCTTTTGTGACTGTCCAGCTGCCGGCGGACCACAGCGGCATATCGCCCGTCCCCGTATTCGGGACCGGTAAGACCCGAGGCGTTGTAGTCGTCAACCCTGAGGAGTAGGAGGGAGGAGTCGTCACGCAACGCCCGCAGCCCTTCGGCGAGAGCCCTGCCGACCTTGTGCCGGGACTGCGCCGCCGCGGCGTAGTGGGGCTCGAGCTGGTCCCACTTCAGCGCGGAGAGGAAGGAGTGCAGGTGTTCACCGGTCAGTTCGTGCAGGGTGAATCGCACCCGCACCGGCCGCTCCGGATCCAGTCGTTCGTCAAGGGAGTTCTGCGTGACCTCCCTGGCCAACACAGCCAGGTTCGCATCGAAGGCGAAGACAGCCGCGTTGCCGTACTCCCGACCGCCGTCCTGATGCGCGGCCCGGTGGTACCAGCCGATTGGACGATCCGATCCGGCATCGGAGTCCCTGGTGATCAGGGTGGCAACGTCCGTCTCCAGGATCTCGGCGATCTTGACCAGCACCTCCGCCCTCGGGCGCGCTCTGCCGGTGACCCATGCCGACACGGCCGCACGCGTCAGCTTCAGCTCCTGGGCGAGATCCGCCTGCGACATACCATTGCGGCGCAGCTGGCGTCCGAGCCAGACGCCGAAGTCCTCGATGTCCTCCACCGAACCCACTTCCCCTTGGTTCCGAGCGGGTTCACCGTAACACCTTCACTTGACATCGACGTGACGTCAAATGTTGCTTGACGACTGTGATCGATTCAAGCGCCAGCAGGGTTCGTCTATTTCTCTTCAACTTCTGATCGACAGACATCCACAGCATGCCCTACTGTCTTTCTTGGCAACTCCCAACCCAGCCAGGGTCGTTGGTCGATGCCACCTCCTCAAGGGTAGAGCTCTGCCCTCAGGGTCTGCATTGCAGCGTTCTCATGCGTCATCCAGTCACGGGCACACGTCGGTGAGCCCAACGGGAGGGGACCCACATGACCAAAGACGATGATGCCCGGATGGCGCGAATCATCACGGAGTACGACAACTTGGAGGACCCCGACCTCCGCGCCGAACTTCTGACGTGCCACGGCATCCTCCCCCAGGTCCTGGCCTCGGAACGGCGGCGCCTTGCCCGCCTCACGCAGACTTCGCACACGGAGCAGACTCCCACCCCTCCCGTCTTCTCTCCCGCGCCGCCCCGCACCTCTAGGGCAACCCGCCGCCCCACCACCCCTCGGCGCGCCGGTCGCCCTCGCACCCACCGCCAGGTCACCCGCACCCGGAGGATCCGCACGACCGGGCGGACCGTGACGATCACCACGACGACCGTCACGGTCACCACCGTCATCACGGTCACCACCAACAGCTGACCCCCCCTCCGATCAGCTGCGCCACCCTCTTCACCCGGGGTGCCGGCGCCATGCGCCGGCACCCCGGTATCCCCCCGCGCATCCTCGGTTCGTTTTCTCTCATTCGAGACAGGTGCCTCATGACCGACCGGCAGTTCGCCGACTCATCGCTCCCGCCCGTGATCGAGACCGTGATCCGGCAGTCCGCCACCGTCCTGAAGACCTACCAGGTCGATCCGGGGCTGATACAGGAGCACGCCAACGGCGAGCGCCGCATCACCCAAGGCGGCTACGGCGAGCGACAGTTGTACGAGCTCGTGCAGAACGCGGCGGACGAGATCGCAGCCACACCCGGCGGCAAACTGCACGTGGTCCTCACCGATACACACCTCTATTGCGCGAACGTGGGCAGTCCCGTCACGCCGGAGGGGGCGGAGACGATCCTGCGGATGGGCGTTTCCCGGAAGCGCGGCGGGCAGATCGGCCGGTTCGGTGTCGGCGTCAAGTCCGTGCTCTCGGTGAGCGACTCGCCCCAGTTCTTCAGCGGGAACGGTGCCTTCGGCTTCGGCTTCGACAAGGAGTGGTCCGCTGCCGAGATCGCACAGGCTCTCGGCCGGCAGGGGTCTTTCGACATGGACACCCCGGTGCTCCGCATGGCTCGTCCCCTCGACGTCGAGCAGGAACGCGCCGATGACAACACCCTGGACAAGCTGCTGCACTGGGCCACCACCGTCGTCCGCCTGCCTCTGATGGCGGGCGCCGCTGAACGCCTCGCCCGCGACATCGTCGGCCACAAGGGTCGCAACGGACGCGAGACCGATGCCTTCCCCGCCCACTTCCAGTTGTTCTCCCCCCATGTCGGTGAACTGTTCCTGCACGACCGTCGCTCGATGCCACCGGTCCGCCGGGAGATCTCGATCGAACACAGGGACAACCACCGGACGCTCAGGGAGGTGGCGAGCGGTGCCAAGCAGACGACGGAACAGTGGAAGGTGTTCTCGGCCTCCTACTCCCCTACCGGCGAGGCCGAGGAGAGTGCGGGCGAACTTCACGGCCGCCCGGTGCTTGAGGTCTCCTGGGCGGTGCCCGAATACACCGTGCGTAACGGCCTGTACACCGTGCCCGGCGGGAAGGGCACGTTCTGGGCGTTCTTCCCGACCAAATACGAAGTTTCGCTGACCGGCATCCTGAACGCCCCGTGGAAGACCAATGAGGACCGCCAACACCTACTCGACGGCAGCCACTTCAACAGGGAACTGCTCCAGGTGGCCGCCCGACTGGTGATCGACACACTGCCCGATCTCGTGCCCGACGAGGACCCTGCCGCATACCTCCCTCTGTTGCCGGGCCGCACCAAGGAGAAGCTCAACTGGGCGGACGACTACTTCCTCCGTCGTGTGTGGGAATACGCCGCCGACAGCCCCTCCCTGCCCGACCAGAACGGTGTGCTCCAGCGGCCTCGCGAGCTCTTCGTCACGCCGCCCGGCCTCGACAGGGAATGGGTCCAGATCTGGGCCGAGTACAGCGGTCGCCCGGCCGGCTGGCTGCACCCGTCCGTCGACGCGTCCGACACCGCTGTCCGACGCGGCAAGATGAACCACATCCTGGATCAGGCTGGGAAGACACCCGAGAGCGTCAAGGACTGGCTCGAAGCTCTAGTCTCCGACGGCTCGGCAGAGGCCTCGTCCAACGCCATCGAGATCTTGTCCCTCATGGTGCTCAAGGATCAGGCCGCACGGCTGCGCGACGACTCCGCGCTCACCGCCGAGGCCCGCAAAGCCCGGATCATCCTCACTGAGGAGCACGGGCTGGTCGCACCCGTAGCCGGTGAGATCTTCCACCGCACCTCTGCCGACACACTCCGCGACGACATGGTCTACGTACACCCGTCGATCTCCGAACGCCCCGAAATGGCCCGTCACCTGCACACCATCGGTATCAGGGTCGCCGACGCGCAAGGACGGTTCGAGGGTGTCCTCGATCAGGGATTCGACAACTACGACAACAATGCGTGGGCGAACTTCTGGATACTGCTGCGCAGCGCCGGCGGCAGCCTGCAGGTCGACCGGATGCGCACCAAGGTGCCAAAGCCGCTGGAGACGCTGCGTGTCCGCACCCTGGACGGTCGTTACCGACCGATGCGCGACTGCCTGCTGCCGGGCCCCGTGGTGCCTGCCGACGGAAGCCGTGACAATACCGTCACCGTCGACATGACCTTCCATGAGAGCGACAAGCCTGCCTTCCGCGACCTCGGACTGTTCGACCGCCCCACCGGCGGATATCGCCCCCATGACGAGCCGTGGTTCCAGGAATACAAGCAGGTCGTTCATGACACGCACCTTCGTGATCTGCCCAGCACGGCTCCCCGCCCCAGCATCACCCGCCTCGCCGTCGAAGGTGCTCCGACGCTGGGACCACTGCACCTGCTGCCCGTTCTGTCCGAAGAGGGACGCGCTGCCTT
Source organism: Streptomyces sp. NPDC005566 (assembly GCF_040605575.1). NCBI lineage: Bacteria > Bacillati > Actinomycetota > Actinomycetes > Kitasatosporales > Streptomycetaceae > Streptomyces > Streptomyces sp. NPDC005566. The sequence goes on from NZ_JBEXDB010000011.1 coordinate 200,210, forward strand.
CGTGTCCGCGCTGCCGGCATCCGACATCTCGCAGCACTGGCAGATGCAGTACGGATCCGCTGCCAGCACGCGCAAGGCCGTCATGTCCCCGCTGCGCTGGATGATCAAGAAGCATGGGCTCGTCAGGACCTCCATGGGCTTGACCCGAGTCTCCGAGGCTGTCGGCCCTCAGCTCAAGAGTTTTCGAGCTGTGCTTCCTGTCGCCGAGATCTCGGAGGAGGCGGCGCGACGGCTCAACATGCCCACGTCCTCCGACGAGGTGCCCCTCCGGCGCTGGAGCAAGTTGTTGGACCTCTTGCTGGCGAGCGAGGACGACGTCTTCATCGGACGCGCGTACGCGCTGCTGCACCGGGTCGGTTTCGAGTTCCCGGAGGGCCAACTCACCCGCTGCAGGGTCGGATCGTCGTGGGAGGGGCGTCCCGACAGCGAGATCGCTGTCGCGATGAACGCGCTGGAGTTCCAGGAACTCGTGCGTGAACGACTCCCCGCCCTCCTGGTCACCGACAAGGCGGACGTCGCGACGGCGAAGGAGATGATCGACGACTGGGGAATGCTCAAGGTCTCCGATGTCATCAGCAGGGAGATCGAGCCCGTCAAAATCGGGCGGGCTTCGTCCTTGTTCGAGGAGTTCCCGACGGTCAAGGCACGCCTCGGCCAAGCCGCCGGCAGCCTGAAGATCCAGCGCTGCTCCGAGCTCGACGAGGTCATGCGCACGCCCATGGGCAGCGACCGGAAGCAGATCCCGTTCGCGCGGAAGGGACAGGGTCAGACTCTCTTCGTGCTGGATTCCCTTGACCGGCAGCAGGTGCTGGAGGCCGCGGACAAGGAGTTCAAGTGGGGCTGGGGCCCGGCAGCCTGCCGCCAGGCCCTCGCCCTCCAGGACAAGCAAGAGCATGACCAAACTCTCCTGAAGCGTCTGCGGGAGGTACGAGAAGCCGAAAGCGTCATCGACAAGATCGATCTGCTGATCGGTGAGACGGCTCTGCGTGGCGAGCTTCCTCCCGGGCTCATGGAGAGCGAGATCCAGGAGCACGGCAGGGAGCCGAGTTCGCGGCGTATCGCGGAGATGGCCTTCAACGCCCACGGTGAGGCGATCCTTCGCGTCCATTCCCGCGACCTCGCGCTGGACTTTCCCACCCGCGCCCCCAGCTCTTTCACCGGGAGCCCGAAGGCCCTGCTCTTCGTCACCGATCTCGGGTTCCCCGACTCCTTCGCCGGTGCCCAGGTGCCCTCGCTGGAACCCCGCCTGGAGATCGACGGTCCCTCCGAGTTCCCGGCCCTGCACCCGTACCAGGAGGAACTCGCGCAAGCGCTGCTCGGCCTTTTGAAGAACCCGATGCCTCAGCGCGGCATGCTCAGTCTGCCGACCGGAGCGGGGAAAACCCGTGTCACGGCGGAGGGTGTGATCCGCTGGATCCGTGACCGGACGAACCTTCCCGGCCCGATCCTGTGGATCGCGCAGACCGAAGAGCTGTGCGAGCAGGCCGTGCAGAGTTGGAAGTTCGTCTGGTCGAAGGTCGGCCCCGAGCAGCCGCTGGTCATCAGCCGGCTCTGGTCCTCGAACGAGGCAACTCCGGTCGCCGGTCGCCCGCATCTGGTCGTCGCCACCGACGCGAAACTGGCCAGTTGCCTGGAGGCGGAGAACTACACCTGGCTGAGAGAAACCGCCTCGCTCGTCATCATCGACGAAGCACACACCGCGATGTCCAAGCGCTACACCGGTCTGCTGGAACAGCTCGACCTCACGCACCATCGGACCAGTCGCCACCTGGTCGGTCTCACGGCAACCCCGTACAAGAACAACGCGGACCTCACCCGCCTCCTGGTGCAGCGGTTCGGTAGCCGCCTCGACACGGGGGTCTTCGACGGCGATCTCTCCGTCGCGATCAAGGGTTTGCAGCACATCGGTGTCCTGGCGCAGGTGAAGCACAGGGAGCTGCCGGGTGCCGCCATCGCACTCACGGCCGACGAACGGGCCCAGTCGGAGAAGTTCGCCACTCTGCCCAAGGGCGCCGAGCAGCGGCTGGCCGAGGACCACGGACGCAACCAGCGCATCGTCGACGAGATCGCCGCCATGCCGTCGGACTGGCCGGTTCTGGTGTTCGCCACTTCCGTGGCCCATGCCAAGCTGCTCGCCGCCAAGCTCGGCGACCGGGACATCAAGGCCGCCGCGGTCGACGCGACCACGCCCGTCAACGAACGCCGCAAGCAAATCAGCGATTTCCGCCAGGGCAAGATCCAGGTCCTGACGAACTACGGCGTGCTCACCCAGGGCTTCGACGCGCCGGCCACCCGTGCCGTGGTCGTCGCCCGCCCGACGTACAGCCCGAACATCTACCAGCAGATGATCGGACGTGGCCTGCGTGGCCCGAAGAACGGTGGCAAGGAGAGCTGCCTGATCCTTAACGTGCGGGACAACATCACCAACTACGGTGAGGCGCTCGCCTTCACCGAGTTCGAGTACCTGTGGGACGGGAACCAGTGACCGTCGCCTCTCTCATCGAACATCGGCTCACGCCCGCGCAACAAGCCGTGGTGGAACAGCCCTGGGACGCCCGGGTCCTGGTCACGGCGGGAGCGGGTGCCGGCAAGACGCACACCCTCGTCCGGCGGCTCGACGTGTTGGTGGAGCGCGAGGAGCTGGAGGCCGGGGAGATCCTGGTGCTCAGCTTCTCCCGCGCCGCCGTGCGTGAGCTCACCGAGCGGATCGAGCGACATGCCGCCGCCGCCCAGCGGATTCGTGTCCAGACCTTCGACGGCTGGGCGGCAGCCCTGCTCAACCGCGCGTACCCGGACGTGGACTGGGGGACGTACACGTTCGACGGCCGCATCGAGGCCGCCACCGAGGCGATCGACAAGGGCGCGATCGAAGGTGGCGACTACACGCCGGCCCATGTGGTGATCGATGAGGTCCAGGACCTCGTCGGTGTCCGACGGGAGATGGTCGAGGCGCTGCTCGACCGTTTCCAGGAGAACAGCGGATTCACCGTGGTGGGTGATTCCGCCCAGGCCGTGTACGGGTTCCAGGTGTCCGACCCGGATCAGCGGGCGGAGGAGACGGACCGCTTCCTGGAGTGGGTGCGTGCCACGTTCGGTGAGGACTTGGTGGAACTCCACCTGGGCGACAACTTCCGGGCCCGTAGTGAGACGGCTCGGATGGCCCTGCCCTACGGCCCCCAGTTGCAGCGGCTGCCCCGTGATCGGGCCGCTGCCGCCGGCGAAGCGGAGCGTATCCACGGCGACCTGCGTACGTTGCTCCTGTCGACGCCGAATTTCGGAAGCCTGGAGGACCAGTTCGTACTTGCGGCGCTGCGCGACTATCCCGACACCACCTCGATCCTGTGTCGTGACAACGGCCAGGCGCTGGCCCTGTCCGGCATTCTGGCCACCGCTGACGTCCGACACACACTGCAGCGCTCGGCTCGCGAGCGTTCCGCCCCTGTCTGGATCGCTGAACTGCTCGCCTCGACCGGAACGACCGCCCTCACCCGTGAGCGCTTCGAAGAACTGTTGGTCGACCTGCGGATCCCGGACGGCGCCATGCCTGAGGCGCTGTGGCGGTCGGTACGCAAGGTAGCGCGGGGCCGTGGTCGCGGAACCCTCGATGTCGTCGCCCTGCACCGCGCGCTCGCCGAGGGCAGGCTGCCCGACGAGCTCACGGCGGCGCAGCCGTCCTCGCTCGTGATCTCGACCGTGCACCGGGCCAAGGGCTTGGAGTTCGACCGGGTCCTGATCGTCGAACCACGTGTTCTGAAGGAGCCCGTCCCGGTCAAGAAGAAGAAGTTCGACTACGACCCTGCCGCGGAGGCCCGACTGCTGTACGTGGCCATGACGCGAGCCCGGGACGATCTGTACGTCCTGGACGCGCCCAACTCATGGATGCTCCGGAAGGACAAGCGGATCGACCGTTGGTACCTGGGTGGGCGCAATGCCTGGGCCCGTAACGGCATCGAGCTGACCGGTTCGGACGTGTCCCACGAGCAGCCTCCGGGTACGGAGGAGTTTCGAGAGGACGCCGAGGAGCTCTGGCGTCACCTCGTGACCGACATCGCCACCGGTGCCGAGGCGGAGCTCGTCCTGTTGCACGGCATCCCGGTCGCCTCCGACCAGTCGCCCCCGTACGCGGTGGTGGTCGGTGGGCGACGGGTCGCGGTGGTGTCCGAGCGCTTCCGAACAGACCTGCACCGAATGCTGCGCCGCACCTCACGCTCTGAGGTCGATCGATGGCCGCCTCTGATCACCGGCCTCAGGATCGACTGCGTGGAGAGTGTGGCGGGCAGCCCCGCCGCCACCGAAGCCGCGGGGCTGGGGACGCACGGCGCGTGGGTCGCGCCCCGGTTGTGCGGTCTGGGGCGCTTTCATTGGTGCGCGAACGAATCCGAGGGGGACGAATGAGCGAATCGACTCACCAGGCGCATTACGAGGTGCGCGACTCGCTCCTCGACGCCCTGCGAGAGGACCTGCTGGGTCCTGTGGGTGGTGTGGGCGAGGTGCTCACGGATGACGCGCCGATCACCATGTACCCGGTCGGTGTGCTGTTCCCGCGCTCTCGGGTGGAACCGTCCGTCGACTCGTCCCGGACCGGCACGATCGAACAGGGAGAGCTGGAGTCCGAGCGGGACGGGCTCGACGCGGTACCGCTCGGCGTCCGGCGGGACATCGAGGAAGGGCCCGGCGATCTGGGTGTCTCGCTCGCGAACGTCCGGATGCCCTCGTCCATCGGCCTGACATTCGCTGTGAACCCGACCGAGTCCGCCTGGATTCGGTTGACCGTACGCACGGCCGTCTACCTCCCCGAGGACGCCAAGGGAAAGCCCGTGGCCGCGAAGCGGACCGAGGCACGGAGCACGAAGGGCCAGCGGGAGCATTGGCGACGCTCCGCCCTGCGGATCGAACCGGTTGATGTGGATGTCACGCAGCCTGGTCTACTCGCCCCCTTCGTGCTTCACCCTGGGCTGGAACTACGTGTGCTGGTCCGCCCCCGGTCCGCGTCGAACAGGACGGTGACCGTCACAGCCACCGTCGTCAACAGTCTTGAGGTCGGCCAGTACGACCTTCGCGACGCGCACTGCTTCTACCAACCGGAACTGACTGTCACGGCGAAGGACGGCAGCAGCCCCGTGTTCGCGGTGCGGCCGACCACTCTGGGCGCGGTCGACTCGGAGCAGGCGCTGAGCCGGCTCCTGCACCGCCACGCGCCCAGCTTCGCCACCGGACACGGCTGCGCGGCGCATTGGGACTGGACTCCACCTCCGGTGGGGTCCGTCGCCATCAAGCCTCCGACGGTCGCCGCAATACGGACCGAATTCGTCCCCTCCCACGAAGTGCTGCTGACCGATTCCAATCCCGGGATCGACGACGGACCACTGGCGATGTATCGACTGGGAACCGACCCGTCCCATGAGGTCGTGGCGGCGCTTCGCACCTTGCTGGCAGGATACGAACAGTGGATCGAGACCCAGGAGCATCAGGCTCGTCGGCTGTGTGACACGGAAGACGGCAGGACTGCGGCCGATCAGGTTCTGCTCTGCAGACACGCACTGCGCCGGATGCGCGACGGCGTAGATCTGCTGGCGGACCCCGATCGCCCGGACGTTCTGAGGGCGTTCCAGCTGGCGAACCTCGCGATGGCGGACCAACGGGCACGCACAGTGTGGATCAAGCGCGGTAGGTCAGGCCGACCGGACGAGCAGGCCGGACGGTGGAGGCCCTTCCAGATCTCCTTCGTCCTTCTCTGCCTGGCCGGAATCGTCGATCCGACCCATGCCGACCGAAAAGTCTCCGACTTGCTGTGGTTCCCCACGGGTGGAGGCAAGACCGAGGCGTATCTCGGGCTGATCGCCTTCACCACCTTCCTGCGGCGCTTGCGGGACGGGGAGGCCGGGGCAGGCGTCACCGTGCTCATGCGATACACGCTCCGGCTTCTCACCCTCCAGCAGTTCGAGCGTGCCGCAGCGCTCATCTGCGCCATGGACCGGCTACGGGCCGCCGACCCTGCGGCGCTCGGGCACAAGGAAATCTCCATCGGCATGTGGGTAGGCCGTTCGGCGACCCCCAACACCCTGGCGGTCACCGAAGGCAAACTGGCCGACCTCATGCGCAACGAGAACCTCCAGTTGCAGACCGAGAACCCTGTCCAACTGCGCAACTGTCCCTGGTGCGGCGAACCACTGCGCCCCCGGGACTACGCGGTCGACAAGGACGCCAGACGCATGACGGTGAACTGCCCCAATGGGAACTGCGACTTCCACCATGGCCTTCCGGTTCATCTCGTGGACGAGGCTGTCTACGCTCATCGTCCGACCTTGGTCATCGCGACGGTCGACAAGTTCGCCTCGATGCCTTGGCGGCCCGCGTCGGCGGCTCTGTTCAACCGGGATGTGGACGGGGTGCGGCCGCCCGAACTCATCGTCCAGGATGAGCTCCATCTCATCTCGGGCCCGCTCGGCACCCTCACCGGTCTGTACGAGACAGCCGTGGATGCCCTGGCGAAACGCCCCAAGGTCATCGCCTCGACCGCTACGATCCGTCGCGCCGATAAGCAGGGCACCCAGCTGTTCGACCGTTCGGTGGAGCAATTCCCTCCCGGCGGCCTCGACTCACGGGACTCCTGGTTCGCCGTCGAGACGCCGCGCGAGCGCAAGGCGGCCCGCTGCTACGTCGGTCTGCTGACCTCCAGTACCAGTCAGGCCACCTTGCTGATCCGGGTCTACGCGACCCTGCTCCATCGGGCGCACACCCACGATGCCCCTCCCGAGGTGAAGGACGCCTACTGGACCCTGGTCGGCTACTTCAACAGCTTGCGACTGCTTTCGGCGGCGGAGCTCCAGGTCCTCGACGACGTCCAGGAGCGATTGGGGCACCTCGCCTTGCGGGACGGGCTCAAGGCGCGTCGGGCGGACGCTCTCACGGAACTGAGCAGCCGGGCGAACGCCAGTGACATCTCCCGCCGGCTCAAGGACGTGGAACGCCGGCACCCGAGCCCGGACGCGCTGGACGTACTGCTCGCCACCAACATGATCTCTGTGGGTGTCGACGTGGACCGGCTCGGGCTGATGGCCGTGATGGGACAACCACAGACCACTGCCGAGTACATCCAGGCAACGAGCCGTGTCGGTCGGCAACACCCCGGTCTCGTTGCTGTGATGCTCAACTCCACGCGGTCCCGAGATCGTTCGCACTACGAGAACTTCCAAAGTTTCCACTCGGCCCTGTACCGCGAGGTGGAGTCCACGAGCGTCACCCCCTTCTCCGCCCGGGCCCGTGACCGGGGACTGCACTCGGTGGTGGTGGCTCTGGCCCGGTTGATGCTGCCTGACGCACGGGCCAACGAAGCGGCAGCACGAGTGGAGGACTTCCATACCGACCTCCGCCGGCAGGTCGGCAAGGCACTGCTCGACCGGGTTGCGGCTGTCGAGCCGGATGAGGTCAAAGCCACCACAGCGGCGTTCGAAAAGTTCGTCAACTGGTGGCGGGACGAGGCAATGGCCCGCCCCAACCTTGTGTACGAGGCGCCACGGGGCTCCCGCGAGCCCGCCCTTCTCGCCAACTACGACGACGAGTCCGCCGACGTGTCGCCGTGGAAGACATTGTGGAGTCTGCGCGATGTAGACGCCTCGTCCACCTTCTTCGAGGAGCGCTGAACCTTGGGTCCCGTCCCGCCCCGCACCCGTCGCCGCGGCCTCCCGTCCGCTCCGGCCCGCGCCGCCCGCAAGCTCGGTGAGATCCGACGCGCCCAGCTCATCACGACATACGGCGTCGGAGCCATGATCGCGGTGGAGAACGAGTCGTTCCTCATCCGCGGCATCGACTCGTGGGACATCTCCGATGCGCCCTTCATCTCGGAACCCAGACTGGCCCGCCAGCTGGGTGTCTCCGGATTCCGGATGCCGCCGGCTCCCGATCCCGACTCGGCACGGGACGGCGTACGAGCAGTGCGCTTCCCGGAGATGTACTCATGCCCTCATTGCCATCAGTTGCAGCCGTTCCGCAGGTTCAACTCCCCGTCCGGACGGGCCGAATGCTCCACCTGCCAGGAGAGTCTGGTCCCGTCCCGATTCGTGATTGCTTGCACGCACGGGCATCTGGAGGACTTTCCCTATTGGAAATGGGTGCACCGGGGTAACCGGGTGAGTTCCGGGGCTTGCGGAGGCCAGCTGACGTTCCGGTCCGACGGCACCACCGCCTCGCTCCGTGCCGTGTTGATCGGTTGCACCTGCGGGGTGGAGGAGGTTTCCATGGAGGGGTCGTTCCGACGCCAGGCCCTCCGGGACCTGGGCATCCGGTGCGGTGGGCGTCGTCCCTGGCTCAAGGACGCTCCTGCGGAGAGCTGCCAGGAACCACCGAGGACACTCCAGCGAGGTTCCTCGTCGGTCTGGTTCCCGGTCATGTATTCGGCCCTGTCCATCCCACCGTGGAGTCAGGGCATCGCCAAACTCGTCGCGCCCTTCTACGAAGCCCTCAAGGACGAGGATCCCGCCTCCATCAAGTCGTACGTGCGCATCGTGAAGTTGCTGCGTCACCACCCGAGTTACACCGAGGACGATGTGGTCGCCGAGGTCGCGCAGAGGCGTGCGGCCGAGTCCCACTCCACGGAACCGGTCGGTAGCACGGAGGCCGGGAAGCGCGCCGTCGACTATCGGCGGGAGCTTTACGAGGGTGAGTACCGAAGCCTGTCCAAACCGCACCCCGAAGTGGCCGAGGAGGACCAGGAGTTCGTCTGCGAGCCTCCGACCACGTCGCTCGACGCTCTGCGCTCGTCCCACGGGCTGGCCCAGGTGATGCTGGTCAAGCGACTGCGTGAGGTACGGGCGTTGCAGTCGTTCCGGCGTGTGGAGGAACCGAGTCCTGCGGACTCGCCCATGCGCGAGGCCGCGATCTCACCTGCGAAGCCGAGTTGGCTTCCTGCCTTCGAAGTAAGCGGAGAGGGGGTGTTCATTCGCCTCGACCCGGAACGTCTTCGTGTCTGGGAGGAGCAACCGGAACAGGTCCGACGCGCCGCCCGGATCCGCGAGAATCACGACAAGTTGTTGTCGGCACGGGCGGGCGACTCGGACAAGCCGGTTCCGCCCTCACCCGCCACCCCACGCTTCCTCCTTCTGCATGCCTTGGCCCACGTGCTGATCAACGAATGGAGCCTGGATGGCGGCTACCCGGCCGCATCCCTGCGTGAGCGGCTCTACAGCGACGAGGACATGGCCGGCGTGCTGATCTACACGGCCACCAGTGATTCCGCCGGGAGTCTCGGCGGAGTCGTCGCACAGGGTGAACCGGAACGCCTCGCGGCCTCCCTCCGGACCGCCCTGCACAGGGCGAGCTGGTGCTCGAACGACCCGTTGTGCATGGAGTCCGAGGCGAGCGGCGCGGACAGCTTGAACATGGCCGCCTGCCACGCCTGCCTGCTCCTCCCCGAGACGAGCTGCGAGAACAACAACATTTTGCTCGACCGCGCCGCCCTGGTCGGAACGCCGGAGGACCCTTCCATAGGTTTCTTCAGCGCGGCGTTGTCGGCCTGACCGATCCGCCGCACTTTCGCATTCAGCGGGCCTCTCTCAGATCGGAGTCGACGTACGACTGTGCTCGATCCAGGGCAGCGTCCGGGTCGAGGCCGTGTGCCTGGAGCCAGTGGAGGAGGTCGGCGATCAGATCGATCGCCACCTCCTCCGCCTCGGCCAGGCTCCGGAGCCCTGGACGGGAATGCTTCGACCGTGCGCCGATGACGCAAAGCCCAAGCAGCGCTTCGGCCTTCGCCACCTGTGGTCCGTCCACATGGTCGTCGATCGAGCGCAGCCCGGTGGCAAGCTCGCACCAGGTGATCTTGGAGGCTCCACGCAGGACTACACCCCAACGAACCGCCATACCGTTCACAAGGTGCATGCCCCGCCCTTGCTCGGTCTCGTCCGTGGCCCGGACAGGAGTCGGCAGCGCCTTTCCGTCCGGGTCCGTCACCTCGATACGGAGAAGGTCACCGTTCATCGAGACCGCAAGACAGGTCGGCGTACCGGCTCCCACGTGCTTGATGACGTTGGCGACCAGCTCTGTCACGCATACCTGCGCAGGGTGAACAACCGCGGGCAGACCCCAGAGTTCGAGACGGAATCGCATCAGTCGGCGAATTCCGGCAAGTTCTTGAGCGTCCGCCGAGAACGGCAACTCCCACCGCTTCCTCTCGACCCCGAACCGGCATCCCACCATGCCCATCACCGCTCCCATCGCTCGACAGTCACCCTCTGTGCCCAAGTTGTTCAATACAGTGACAGTGAAACTCTCAATATGGAACTCTCATCTCGCGTCGCCGGAAGCGCGGAGCGCCGCCGCACGCCCCCGTAGTGCGCTGCCTTGCCCGGCGAACACAGCACCGTGCACTCTCTGAGAGATCGAGGCGAAGGGCCGGAGACATGGCAGTTGGACCCACCACCCGAAGGCGACAGCTCGGCGCGGACCTACGCCGCCTCCGGGAGGCGAAGGGCCTCACGTTGGAAGATGCCGGCGCTCGGGTCGGCGTCTCCAAAGCGACCCTGAGTCGGTACGAGACCAAAGAGGGCACGGTCAAATGGCCTGCGGTGGACGCCCTGTGCCGCGAGTACGACGCTTCGGACGAAGAGCGCACGTCGCTGGTCGAGCTGGCCAAGGGGGCGCGCATCCAGGGCTGGTGGCGCTCCCTTGCCGACCCGATCCCCGAGTCCATGAACCTCATGCTGACCCTTGAGGACGAGGTGGTGAGCGAAGGCCACTACGCCTGTATGTACGTCCCGGGGCTGCTCCAGACCCGCGCGTACGCAGAGGCGGTGCACCGGGCCTCGGAGTTGAGATGCACCGACCAGGAGATCGACCACATGGTCGACATCCGCATGAAGCGCCAGGAGCTCCTCGCCCGCGACGAACCGCCGCACATCTGGGCGGTGATCGACGAGGCCGTGATCCGCCGCATGGTCGGTGGCCGGACCGTGATGCGCCAACAGTTGCAGCATCTGGCGGACCAGTCCACGAAGCCTCACATCACGATCCAAATACTCCCGTTCGCCGCTGGGGCGCATGCCGCGGCGGTCGGCAGTTTCGTGATTCTCGGCGGTGCGACACCTGAACTCGACGTGATCTACGTGGACATCATCGGCGGTGGCCTGTTCATGGAGAAGCCCCAGGAACTCAAACGCTATAAGTTGGCGTTCGAGTACCTGCGTGCACAGGCCCTGGACCTCCGGTCGTCTGCCGCACTTCTCAACCGAGTCTGCGAGGAGCTGTGATGGAACGCGAGGACGCACGGTGGTTCAAGTCGTCGTACAGTGGTGGCAGCGGCACGGAGTGCGTTGAGGTCGCGGACCTGGGTACGTCCGTCGCAGTGCGGGACTCGAAGCGGCCGCCGGGGCCTCGTGTCTCCCTCCACCACAACGCGTGGACAGGTTTTGTGGCCTTCCTGCAGCGCCCGAATAGCCACACCTGACTCCGGGCCTGCCCCGGTCGCGCAGTGCCGACGTAGCCGGACGTCCGGACAGGGCCGTGCCGATAGCTCGGGCTGACGGGCCTTCAAGGCGGATGCGGTCGCACTGTACGAGTCTCGGCCGGAAGAGACGGTCAGGTCGGTCGCCGCCGATCTGGGGATCAACCCGGAGACGTCGCCGACCTCCAGCGCCGTTACGGCGTGAAGCGGCTCTGCAGCATCCTCGGTGTCGCCCGCTCGAGCTTCTACTACTGGCGCCGGACGGCTGCGGACCGGGCCGCCCGGCAGGCGGCCGACGCGAAGCTGGCCGCCCGGATACGGGCCGGCATCAGGAATCGGACGGCACCTATGGAGCCCCGAGGATCACCGCCGAGCTCCGCGAGACGAGCGGAGAGGCGGTCAATCACAAACGCGTCGCCAGGATCACGCGGGCGTCCGGGATCGAAGGGGTCCGGTTGCGCCGCCGGCACCGCACCACCCTCGCAAATCCGGCCGCGGCCAAAGCGCCCGACATGATCGGCCACGACTTCACCGCCCAGGCTCCGAACACGAAATACGTCGGCGACATCACCTACCTGCCCGTCGAGGGCGGGAATTTCTGCTACCTGGCGACCGTCATCGACCTCGCATCGCGACGTCTGGCCAGCTGGGCGGTCGCCGACCACACGCGCACGGACCTCGTCACCGACGCCCTGGCCGCGGCGATCCGCACCCGAGGCAGCCTCGCCGGATCGATCATGCACACTGACCACGGAGCCCAGTACACGAGCAGGATATTCGCTGAAGCCTGCAGGTCAGCAGGGGTCCGACGGAGCATGAGCGCGGTCGGGTCCAGCGCCGACAACGCCCTCGCCGAATCCTTCAACGCGACGTTCAAACGCCAAACCCTGCAAGGGCGAAAGAGCTGGCCCAACGAGCGCGAGGCCCGACTCGACGCCTTCCGATGGCTCCACCGCTACAACACCCGACGCCGACACTCCCATCTCGGACAACGATCACCGATCGCCTTCGAGAACGCCCTCCAACACCCGCCAACTACGCTGGCAGCAGCCGCATAACCCGTGTTCAGGATTCGGGGTCAAGGCCCCATCACGGCGGCGGCCGACGTCTTCGCGCTCGCCCAGACGGAGACGTTCGCGGTGCTGGGCAGGCCGCTCTACGGCGACGGTCCGGCCGTCAACGTGCTGTACCGGATCGTGCACTCCGAACCCCGACCTGTCCCTCCTGACCCCGTTGCTGCGTCCTCTGTTCGCCCCCTGCCTGGCCGCCGACCCGGCGGATCGGGCCACGCCGGCGGAGGTCGTGGGGTGGTGCCGGCAGCGCGGCTCCGCCGACAGCTCACACCAAACGGCTTTACCTCTCGCAGTCAGGATGGTGCCCCAGCCGACAGCCATGCCAACCAGCGAATGCAAACCCCGTCCGCACTCCTCTTCCACACAAGCCATCGCCCCAAGGACTGGCACACGAAAACTCTTGTCGTGCAGCTCGATCCGCAGACACTCGCTCGCCACTTCAAGCACGGACGTGGCCGCAACACCCCTCCCCACAAGCCGAGCACGTTGGCTGCCAGTTCGCTCATAGCAAGCTCAACTTTCGTAAACCCTCCGCCCGCAGGCCCGACTCCGTAAGTTGCCCCCTGCCAGCCCTCCTCAGGTCTCGAACCGCTGCTCGACCTCAAACGGCAGCACGCTGCAGGGATAGGAACTGCTGTCGTGTCCCCAAAGCTAACTGGCCGGTTGTCACTAGCCGACGGTGGGCGCGACGTCGGCTGTGTCGATGAGGGCGTAGCTGATCGCCGTGCACGCCGTCACCGGCTACGACCTCACCGTCCCCTGTATTGCGTCAACTGCCTCGTCTTGCCCCTGCTCATGATGCACGGAAGCCCTGCCAGAAACGATCTGGCAGGGCTTCATATTGCTTGGAAGAGTCTTTCCATTAAATACTTCCGGAAGACTCTCCGATCCCGTCAGACGTTGCCTCGATGGCACTCACCAACTCGCAAGTCAAGGCAAATGCCTGCTCTCCAAATAAGCCGATTCCTTCACAGAGCATCTCCTCGGAGGGCACCAGGAATGGGGCGGAAACCAATGCTGCGAACAGCACGTGAATCTCATTCAGCTAAAATTCGGATTCGGCTCGCTCGGGGGATACCCGGACGAGCCGCTTCGGCCACGGCCTTATGTCACCTGCCTGCCATGGTCACCGACTGCAGGACTGTGCAGGGGTGACTCCACGACGGAAGCTCGCGCCGAACCTGATCGAGAGAGCGTCCGAGGTAGCTCGGCGGCGCTTCAGGTAGGCCGTGGGCTTCCAGGAGGTAGAAGTCCATCCGATTTCCGCACACAGAATGTTCGCCATCAGGGAAGAACTTCAGCCCCAGCAGCAAGCCGCCGTCGACATTCGCGGAAGGGTGGCTGGACATCACCGAGAACGCCATCAACCCATGCTCCTGCGGCGCTCCGCTCCAGCTGAACGATTTCAGCCCCGTAACCACGAGAAGAGCAGCGTTGCCCGTCGGATAATTCGACGCGGTACGCATGTCGAAGAGCAGCGCCGCACGATTCGAAGTCGGAGACACCCGGCAATCGAGGAGCTGCGTGTCATGCAGAGCGTCCTGCTCTTTCAGGGGATCCCAGCCGATGGCCTCGGGAGCCTGAGAGTAAACCTGTGACACGAAGAGATCTTCTACAGTGATCATGGAATTGGTATGTGCCAATACGGGTCTTTTTTACCGACAGTTTTGCCGGTGATCGGATGTATGAACTGGCCTAGCTCGTTGGCGTAGGTTATGTATCCCTTAGGATATGGATACGGTCCGTTGGTAACTGGATCCATGACCCGGACATATCTCACGCTGCGGTGCAACCCAGCACCCTTGGCTTCTGACGGTTTGATGTCAAAGAACCACCCCTTCCCGTTGTCTGCCTCGGCAACAGCCTTTCGCCCCTTGGGAAGCCATAGGGTTTCTCCCTGAGGCCCGACAACGTCACCGGTCAGACACCGGCTGTTGTGGACAAGAACGGGGGTTCTGCCCGCCAGTACATAGTACGTCTGCAGGTCCGCGACGGTCAGGTTGTATGCCGGCTGGAGTTCGTTCCATCGCCGGATCTGAGTGATCCTTACAGATGTGCCGTCTGCGACGCGAAGGCCGTCGCCGGCTTTGAGCTGTCCCGCATTGGTCCAGCTCTGCGTCTCAGGAGTCCAGAACGGGTGGTGATCGGTGGCCGTCAGCGCGCCCGGCCCCGTGGCACCGTTCAGCGTGATGCCAGTGAACTCCCGGTCGTCCGGCGTATAGATCGTGGCCATGACGCGGCGCGGACCTGATTCACCCGAGAGCGGATCGGTGGAACGCACCAGGTCACCTCTGCGCACCCGCTCAATAGGCAGATGAGATCCATCCGCCATGAGCACTGGGGTCCCTGCAGGGAAACTGTGCTTCGGGCTGCACGGGTTCCGCTTGAAGAGGTTGCCGAGCGCCTCGAAGATCTCGCTGGTTTTCCCCCCGTATTTCTCCAACCACCGCGTGGACTTGATCGGTGCGGCGGCCCAGCCTGCGATCGGGAGCATGGACGCGCAGGAGAGGAGGGCATCCTTCCATGCGTCCTTCTCGCCCACTCCGTACTTGTTGAGGCCGGATTCCACTCCGTAGGCGATGCAGTTGACAGCGTCGGCAGGCTCCCCGAGGAAGGGGATCAGACCCAACATGTCCAGCCTGAGGTGGATGAAGTCCTTGAGGCTCATGCCGGGGGGAACATCGCTGCCGATGAGCCCTTGGAGCAGAGTGAAGGCCCCGGAGGATCCGTCCGCGTCGGCGTCCTGCTGGAGCGAGGCCTCGTGGTCGGCCTGTCTCTGGTCCTGAAGCGCTTGTTGCTCCGCCTCGTAGCGCTCTGTCTGGTATCGGTCAACCGTGGAGCGGTACTTTGCGTAGGCCTCGGTGGCGCTTTGGCCAGCGTTGAGGGCGGACTGCCGGGCCTGTTCCGCTGCCTGGAAGGCGCTTGTGGCATACCCCTGGGCGGCGCCGTAGCTGGCCTCGGCGGATATCGCCGCGTTCCTGGCCTTGCGGGCGCTGCCAGCGGCTTCGTCCTCGGCCTTCTGGGCGGCGGCGGCGGAAGCGCTCGCGGAACGGGCCGAGGCGCTGGCGCGGTCGGCGGCCTTCAGCGCCCTGTCGGCGTGGTCGGCGGCCTCGGCGGCGTATTCGGTGGCCTTTTGTGCGTGGCCTGCGGCGAGATCCGCGTGGCCTTGAGCCGTTTCGGCGGCTTTGGCCGCGTCGTGGGCGGACTGGTAGGCGAGGGCGGCGGTGGCGCCGGCCGTGGCGATGATGGTCTGGATCTGCTCAACGTGTGCGGCGTTGAGCTGGTCGCGCCGGATGGCCTTGTGCCGGCCTGAGGTGATGAAGTCGATCAGGTGGGTGTCGGGGCTGGCGAGGGCGGCTTCGGCTGCTGCCTTGACCTCCGGCCCCCCGCCTTCGGCGAGCTGGGCTGCTTCGACGCGGTAGTCCTCGATCCGCGCCTGGTGCAGGCCCCGCTGGAGGAAGGTGTCGAGGGCCTTGGGGTCGGGGTTGTCGAGCGCGGCTTGGGCGGCTTCCTTGACTCCCACTGCACCGGCCTCTGCAAGACGGGCCACCTCGATGCGGTTGTCGGGGGCTGCCGCCTGGTACTGGCCGGTGGTGAGGAAGGTGTGGACCTGGGCCGGGGTACCGGCGAGGGCGGCGGTCGCCGCCGTGCGGACATCCTCGTATGCGGACTGCTGGGCGAGGACGTCGACGGCTTCCCGTTCGTCTTCCTCCTCGGCCAGCTTCCAGCTCGTGCGCGCATATACGAGCACGGCGTCGTCGTCGCCGACGAGGGCGCTCTCGGCAGCGGCGCGGCTCCACGGGCCGCGGATCTGCAGCGCCGTCATCGCCATCCGGCGGCCGGCGGCTGCGACCTCTGCGGGTTGTGCGTCCGGCTTGGCGGCCTGGACCGCGAGGGTGTCGAAGTCCGTCTGGAGCTGGAGCGCTTCCTGCTTCGCCTTGACGACCTCGGCCTTGGCCGCGTCGACGGACTCCTTGGCATCGCGGGCCTCGTTGACCAGCAGGGTCGTACGGGCGGCGATCTCATTCGCCTCGCCCTTGCGGGTGGTGGCCTGGATCTCCTGGGCCTTGGTTACCGCGGTGGTGGCCGCCTGGGCAGCCTTCAGCGCCTCGGCGGCGTTGATCTTCGCCTGGTTGGCTGCGGCCTGGGCATCGCCGGCGTGCTCGTTCGCCTTGCGTGCCGCTTCCGCGGCCTTGCGAGCATGGGCAGCCGAGGAACGTGCAAAGTCGCGGGCCTCGGTGGCGGCGACAATGGCATCGTCCGCGTGGGCCTGCGCTGCCAGGGAGGCCCGTCTGGCCTCTGCGGCGTGACGCTCAGCTGCGGCGGCTGCCTCCTTGGCCTGGCCCGCACTGGCACCGGCCTGAGCCGCATGTCCTGCGGCGGCGTTCGCGCTCGCCGCCGCCGCGTGCATGTCGTCGATGGCCCCGAGCGAAGCGGTAAGCGCGTCCTTCGCCGCCTTTGCCGTCTTCAGCATCGCGTCGAGGGTGTTGGCAATCTTTTCGGCGTCGGTGGCGGCCTTCAGCGCGTCTGCGGCTGCCTGCTCGTTGACCTTGCCCGATGCTGCGGCCGACCACGCCTTGCTGGCGGCCTGGGAGGCACGCTGAGCTGCGGTGGAGGCGTTGGCCGCAGCGGCGATCGCGGTCTGTGCGGCGGCGTTGGCGGCGCGGGCTGCCGAGATGGCGGTCTTCGCCGCAGCGGCGGCACGGCGGGAGGCTTCGGCCGCCCGGCGCGCAGCATCCTCGGCCTTGTCCGCGTCGTTCTTCGCGGCCAAGGTCTCGGCCGCCGCCGTCGCGGCCTCCTTCTTCGCCAGGCCGGCGGCGGTCACAGCCTTCTTGGACTGCGCTTCCGCACTGGACTTGGCCTTGTCGGCAGCCGACGCGGCGTCGGAGGTCTGCTCAGCCAAGTCGCTGATGCTGGCGTGTTCCTGATCCTGGGCGCGGGTGATGTACTGCCCGTAGGCGAGGAAGTCGCGCACCTCGCCGATGCCCGCGTTGAGCGCGGCGGTCGCGGCCCGCTTGGTAGCGGGCCCCCCTGTCATTTCGATCTGCGCCACACGGACCCGGGCGTCGTCGTCGCGGCGCTTGTACTGGCCTTCGTTCAGGAAGGCACGGACGTCGTCGATGGTCCCGTTCATCGCCGCGTCGCCGGCCTCACGCAGACCCGCCCCACCGGCTTCGGTGGCACTAGCGGCGGCCACCCTCTGATCGTCCTCCAACGGCTGTTTCCAGCCGTCCTTCATGAACGCAGCCAGCTCTTCCGGGGTCCCCTTGAGCGCGTTGGCGGCGGCTTCGCTCACCCCCGGTCCGGCCTCGGTGACGAGCGTGAGCGCGGCTTCCCGCAGATCCAGCTCCTCCGCCACCTTCTGGCCGCTTTCCAAGTACTCCCGGACCTGCTGGTCGGTGCCCGTGAGGGCCTCTTCCGCAGCAGCCTTGACCGCCGGTCCAGAAGACTTCCACGCATCCAGCGCCTGGGCCCGGTCGGAGAGCGGGGGCACGGGTAGATCCTCGGCGCCGACTGGCGCCGCCGAAAGGAGGGTGGCCACGAGAGCCAGGGGCAGGAGCCCGCGGGCTGACCTGCCGACCCACCGGAATCCCCTCCCCTTACGCTCAAGGCCTGCAAACTGACGCACTGATTCGTTCCTTCACCTGGTGAGGACCGAAGGGCACACAAGCCAGAACGCCCGGGCTGCAGTGCTCCTTCGGTCAAGCGCGCCGAACAGGGCCTGCCGCCTTCTGTGCTTCGGCCTCCCCAGGCTGAATGCGGCAGACCCCACCCAAGTCCTCGGACCTGGCACGACCTTGTTGTGTATTTCCTGTGGAAGATCCACTCGAGGGACACATGGTTGTGCACCAATAGCCGAACGTGATCCAAACGTGACAGGTCACGTCTCATCTGCCAGGCCAGGCACCGGGCCATGCCGCTGCGTCCAGGACCTGTGGCTATATTGACCCGGCGGCCTCCCCAGGCGAACACGACCGCATGCCGTACTCGGCACGGTCACCCGATTCGGTTTGAACCCTCCGGCACTCGCAGGGGGTTTCGTCTTGGAAAGCGAAAACATCAGTGCACATACACAGATGGATGCCCGTGACGGCCGCAGCGATCGCCGTCGCCGTAGGGGCGCCCACGCCTCTGGCCGCCGCAGCTGGTGAGGCACCGGCCGATACCGGCACCCCATACGCCGTTGAGGACGGCGCCTACCCTTACCGTGCCGACATCCTCGAACTGACCGGCGCCGATCTGATCGCAGGCGACGGCAACATCACCGTGACCTCGTGCTCGGGCACTTACCAGATCAAGGTGTGGGCACGGAACCTGAAGACCGACGAGTCCAGGATCTGCTTCGCAGCCGCAGACACCGGCTACCTGAGCGTCAGCATCCCCCGCGCCTACCGCATCGAGACCTACGACCGGGACATCAAAGCAAACGTCTCGATCGACGGCACCACCGAGAACCTGACAGTCCCCCGCGACACCTCAAAGGGCTTCGGCGAGGCCGACATATCTGATCCCAAGCAGGCTGTCCTGCTGGAGATGCGAGTCACCGGGACGAACGCACCCGCGACCACCCCGCCGCCGGCCGGAGACACCACACACGCGTTCACAGGAAAGCTCCGCATCGGGGACACCCGCGCGTGCACCGCGGTTCTCGTCGACCCGCGCTGGGCGGTCACTGCCAAGAGCTGCTTCGCCGACAACCCCGCCGAAAGCATCGAGCTTGCGCCAGGCGCCCCCAAGGACAAGGCCACCATCACGCTCGGCGGGTCCGACCTGGGCTCCGCCGGAACCCACACCAGCACCATCTCCTACCTGGTACCGCGGCCCGAACGCGACCTTGCGCTGGTGCAGCTGGACCAGCCCGCCTTCGACGTCACGCCGGTGGCGATCTCGGGGACGGCAGCGGCCACCGGCGAGGAACTCACCGTCGCCGGCTACGGCCGGACCATCGACGAATGGGCACCGACCAAGCTCCACACCGCCACCGTCTCAGCCGGAGCAATCTCGGCGACGGGCATCGACCTCACCGCGAAAGCCCCGGCAGAAACGACCCTCTGCAAGGGCGACGCCGGCGCACCCGCACTGCGCACCGAGAACGACAAGCCGGCCCTCGTGGCTATTGGCAGCCGGTCCCGCCAGGGCGGATGCCTTGGCGAGGATGAGACACAGGCCGACGCGGTGGGAGCCCGCGCTGACGACATCACCGACTGGGTGCAGCAGATCCGCAATCTGCCGCAGGACCCGCAGGTGGCTTCCGGGGACTTCAACGCGGACGGCAAGGTGGACATCGCCGCCTTCTACAACAACGGCACCGGCGACGACGGCAAGCACCGGTCCTCACTCTTCGCGTTCTACAGCAACGGCACCGGTTTCGCCGAGCCCAAGAAGGTCTGGGCCAGCACCGGATCCTTCAGCGCAGCCGCCAGCAAGCTCACCTCCGGTGACTACAACGGGGATGGGAAGGACGACCTCGCCGTCCTCTACAACGGCGGCCAGGCCACCGACGGCAAGTACCGCTCCACCGTGTTCACGTTCACCAGCAACGGCAGCGGCTTCGCCGCCCCCAAGCAGACCTGGACCAGTTCGGGTTCCTTCGACTGGAGCAAGAGCAAGCCGGTCTCGGGCGACCACAACGGAGACGGCAAGGACGACCTCACCGTCCTCTACAACGGCGGCCAGGCCACCGACGGCAAGTACGTCTCCCTCGCCTTCACGTTCACCAGCAACGGCACCGCGTTCAACAACCCCACCACCTCCTGGACCAGCTCGGGCTCCTTCGACTGGAGCAAGAGCAAGCCGGTCTCGGGCGACCACAACGGAGACGGCAAGGACGACCTCACCGTCCTCTACAACGGCGGCCAGGCCACC